>JAYVPD010000016.1:0-35583 GCA_043757515.1 Pseudobdellovibrionaceae bacterium | reverse complement strand
ACTGTTTCAAGCGTTTTCTGCGCATAATGTCGCGCCTTTTCACAATTTTGTTTAATTAGTCGATCCAAATCTTCAGGTTTGCTCACTAATTCCGCTTTTTTCTGCCTTGGTATCTCTGTTTTTGTGTTGATATTTAGCGCGAGCCGGGCTTTGCAATCGCCGCAGCCAATCCCCGCTGTTGTGCAGCCCGAAACTACCCATTTAAGATCTTCGTCATTTGAATACAGTTTATGAAACGTATACACCGGACAGACTTCAGGATTTCCTGGGTTTTCACGACGCGCCCGTGCGGGATCAGTTAACATCATGTTCACTTTTTTCTTAAGAGTCTTTTCATCCTTTTCCGTCAATAGCAGCGTATTGCCATAACTTTTTGACATTTTACGACCGTCGAGCCCCGGCAACACAGGCGTGTTGGTTAAGAACGCTTTAGGCTCTTTTATTTTCGCTTTATACAAGTGATTAAAACGTCGAACGATTTCACGCGACAATTCCAAATGGGCCACCTGGTCTTGCCCTACCGGAACAAGCGCCCCATTGTAAATCGCTATATCGGCTGCCTGAAGAACAGGATAAGAAAAGCGACCTAAATTATGCGTGTCAGTTGCTTTTGCTTCCTCTTCGGCATCTTTCCATGTTGGCACTCGTTCTAACCACCCCATCGGGGTGATGGTCGCAAAAATCATAAACAATTCTAAATGCTCTGGAACCTGACTTTGAATAAAAAAAGTCGACTTGTCAGGATCCACGCCCCAAGCAATGATTTCTGCATACATATCTTTCATCAAAGGCAAGATTTCATCCGAACGCTTGTACGCCGTGGTCAATCCGTGCCAATCCATAAGGCCAAAAAAACACGTGTATTGATTTTGCAATTCTAACCAATTTCGAATCGCGCCCCAATAGTTTCCAACATGAATTTCACCGGTGACGCGAATACCACTCACAACATTGAGTGATGTGTTTGAACTTAATTCTTTTTCTGTCATATTATTTTCCGACGTTTAATTAAACTGTTTCTGCTAACTAAGGCCACCAAAGACCATAACTGCCAATTGCAATATACCTTCTGCAATCCACCGAACAGGATACGATATGAGGGCACCTAATCCTGAGATAAAAATAAACAACAACACCATGCTCGATATGTGTTCATTTTGTTCAAGCAACAAATTGATCCGTGCAGGCAGAAACCGGGCCAAAACTTTACCGCCATCCAAGGGATGCACCGGAATCATATTAAAAACAGCTAACGAAGCATTTGTAATTAAAAAAGAAACAAAAAGTCGCTTGACCGGCGCCTGAAGCCCATCCGAAACATGGGTGATTACCAAAACATAAATGATGGCGGCCACAAACGCCAAAAGCAAATTCGACAAGGGACCAGCAAGGGCTATCCAAAACATATCGTTTCTTACATTTTTTAAATTTCGCGACGAAACCGGAACGGGCTTTGCCCAACCAAAGAAAAAGGAAGGCCCACCTGATGAAATTGAAAAAATAGAAATAAGAGGAAGCACCAAAGTGCCTACCAAATCCATATGCACAAGTGGATTCAAAGATAACCGGCCCATCATTTCAGCAGTGTTATCACCTTTTAGTTTTGCTACCCAGCCATGAGCAAACTCATGAAAACAAAGAGCGAAAAGAAACGGGAAAAAAATAAGAAATATATTAACACCAAATTGCATTATATCCATGGCATTAAAGTTAGTTAAAATAATTTCGAAAGTCTATTTGAAATCTACAATTTATAAACGGCCCAACCGAGTGAGTCATTGTTGATCTTGCCCTTGTTTTACGATAGGTTTTTATAACTTACATTGACGTAGGACTTTAAGGAGAACCGCATGAGCGCGACAAATGAAAACTCTCGACCGGCTATTACAACCCTTTCCGACGATGAAATGGCATTTAAAGACGCTATTCGAAGCTTCGCAGAAAGCGAAATCAAACCCTTGGTAAATAAAATGGATGAAGAATCCCAAATGCCCGAATCCTTAATTAAAAAACTTTTTGAAATGGGCCTGATGGGCATTGAAACTCCTGAAAAATATGGTGGCACGGGTTCCACGTTTACAATGGCCTGCCTTGCGGTCGAAGAATTGGGCCGGGTCGACGGGTCGGTTTCCGTGCTTGTGGATGTACAAAACACCCTTACAACCAATGCGTTTTTAAAATGGGGAACCGAAACTCAAAAAGAAAAATACCTGGGCAGAATGGCTAAAGATTGTGTGGGCGCCTACGCCTTGTCTGAAAGCGGCAGCGGATCCGATGCCTTTGCATTGAAACTTAAAGCCGAACAAAAGGGTGATAAATTTATTTTAAATGGAACCAAACTTTGGATTACAAATGCCGCCCATGCCAATGTTTTTATTTGTTTTGCCAATGTGGATTTTAGCAAAGGCTACAAAGGCATTACGGCTTTTATTGTCGAGCGGTCTTTTCCTGGTTTTAAAGTCGGCAAAAAAGAAGACAAGCTTGGTATTCGCGCTAGTTCTACTTGTGAATTATTGTTTGAAAATTGCGAAGTCCCACTAGCCAATGTTTTAGGCGAAGTCGGCAAAGGTTACAAAATCGCGATTGAAACATTGAACGAAGGCCGTATTGGAATTGGCGCTCAGATGGTCGGCATTGCACAAGGGGCTTATGAAGCGACATTAAATTATATTAAATCTCGTGAACAATTTGGAAAAAAACTAAGTGATTTTCAAGGTGTTCAATTTCAGTTGGCAGAAATGCGGCTTTCCCTAGAGGCCGCTCGCCTAATGGTATATAATGCCGCCCGCTTAAAAGACTCGGGAAAAGATTTTGTAGAATCCGCGGCGATGGCTAAATTGTATTCTTCCCGAGCAGCTGAAAAAATAAGCTCCATGGCGATCGATTTATTTGGCGGCAATGGATTTACAAAAGAATACCCGGTCGAAAAGTTTTGGCGCGATTCTAAAATTGGCCAAATCTATGAAGGCACAAGCAATATGCAGCTTCAAACGATCGCTAAAATCGAACTGACTTAAGTCGCTTTCGATGCGTTTCCTTTATTTCTTCCTTACAATTGTCTGGATTGGCTTGGGGAACGCTCGCGCGGCTTCAATCGCAGAAGCCGTTTTTAGAATCCCCTATCAAACAGAGTTAAGCGAAATCAACCCGCTTAATCTGCGGTCAGCGTCAGGTAGTTATATTCACCAGGCTTTGTTTAGAAATTTATTTTGGATCAATGAAAAAAATGAATTGAAAAATGATTTGTCTGAAAAATGTTTTTGGAAAAAACCGACGTTGTTTCATTGCCTACTAAAAAAAAATCTTAAGTGGAGCGACGGTAGACTCATTTCAGCCAAAGATTTTTTAGATACCTATGAATTTGTTTTAAATCCTAAATCTAGTTTTACTCGCAAAGAAATGTTGTTTTCAATAAAAGCCGCGCGCTCGTTTGCAAATGGGGAAACTACAGAGTTTTCTAAAGTGGGAATTAGAACGCCCGATGAACGAACACTAGAATTTGAACTTGCTGAACAAGATCCTGAATTTGAATACAAATTAGCTATGCCAATGATCGCACCAGTTCGGCAAAAAAACTTTAACGTGGGGCAACCGATTTTTTCAACGGGCCCTTACAGAATAAAGTCTTATGATACAAAAACACTGGAACTAAGAATGGAATCAAATCCCAATTATTCGTTAGCTGGCCTACGACCCGATTTGGTATTTGTGTACATTTCCGACGACTCAGTTCAAATTCCTTTATTTTCAAAAAATGAAATTGATTTAGTCCGAAGAGTTCCCACTGCGCAGATTCCACTCTGGAAAAAAGACGTTTCCTTTCGGGGCATTGAGGTCATGCGCTTTGATTACTTTGGATTTAATTTAGAGAAAATAGACCAAGCTGCCCGCCAAGCATTGACTGATGTAATTGATTATGATGAATGGCAAAAGTTGTTGAATTCTTCAGGTCGTCCCGGCTGTTTTGAATTTAGCCATCAGGCTATCGATAGCCCAATTTGCTACCCTTTTATTAAAAAGAAGCAATCCATTACGTTTAAGGATCCAAAACAACGACTTGAAGTCGTGTTTTCCCAGCTCGGCGGCGAAGACCACCAGCGCACGGGTGAATGGCTGAAAGCCCAATGGAAATCTTATTTGAATATTGATGTCACTGTAAAGCAGCTTGAAAACAAAGTTTTTATCGCGATTTTAAAGTCAAATTTGCCTTCTCTCTATAGAAAAGGCGTTCCTTTGGAAACCCCCCTTTGTTATTCAGCCGTTAAACTATTTGAACCAGGCAATCCGGAAAATCTGAACAAGATTACTGACGCTTTCTTAACAAAAAAAATTGCACAGCTTAAAAAGGAACTCAAGCTGAAAAAACAAAAGGCATTGTGCCTAGAGATTTTAAACCATATTAAAAAAAATGCCTTAATAATTCCCACAGGCCGATATGAGCTCTCGATATTGTTAAGGGAAAAATTTAATAAATTGAAAATTAACAAACTAAATATGATCGATTTTTCTCAATTTTAGACGTTTTTTTAAGGCGCAACTGCTTTCGCGTCGGACTTTTCTTGGATTGTATGATATTATTTCACTATATGAAACATATAGCTTTTATTGAATTTCTGCGTAATTGTGTCCGGCCTTTTTCTGTATTGCCCTTACTGATTCTTTTAATAATTTCCGATTTGAACGCTTACGCCGAGGCTGACCTAGTAAATGTAAAAACTGTTGGTGGAAATAGTGTAGAATGCATTGAAGCCGCCCCTCCACCAGCTGAATCCCTCCAGCCTTTGAGCTTAGTCCTAAGCCATGTCGATCGCCAGGAGTCCTTATTGATTTCAAAGTTTGAAATCCAATTTGTAGCTTGCAAACCCGTCGATGGAAAATTTCTATGGAGTCCGATAAAAGCATTGCCCAAAGAATTTAAACAGTCTTTTAAAGATGATATTGGACAGGTCCAACCAGAAACTATTATGTTTGAAAAATATCGAATTCTAGTCACAGATAAGGATGGAAAGATCCTTCAAACCCATGCTTTGGAATCCAATTCGAAATTAAAATTTAAGATAAAAATCAACAGCAAAGATATTACCAAAGACTCTGAAACCAAATTAAAATATGTTGATGTCAGTTTAACGGCCGAACGGATTAGGCAAACTCCTGCCGATCGTTTTTTTGATGAAGTCAATTGGGGTAAATACAGAATTCAATTGGATTCAAAAAAATAGCACCTATTATTGGTGTTTTTTTATATAAGTTATTCCATCCAATTGGCCCAACAGTTTTTCTTCGGCAATCCATAAATTGCCATCTTTGCATTTAGTTATATTTTTAGAATACTTACTGTTTCCAGCGGAATCGTTGCAACCGCCCCAGGAATTTCTAACTATAATGTGGCAGGATCCATTTAAAAACTCTCTACCGACCACGGTCGAAGCATGGTAGACACCAGAATTGCGAATCGCACTTTCATTTGTTAGGAAGTCCGAATAATATTGAATGCTGCTTACATTTCCTAAATCCAATTGAGCGTGAACCTCATCTAATACTTGTTTTGAATTTTTGATAAGAATCCGCAGCGAAGGTCCTACTTTTTGACCGATATTAATTTCATCTCCTACGGCAAAGCTCAACGGGTATTCAGGTTGCGGGGATTTAAAACGACTATCCAAGGGACAAAATAAATCTAAATAACCAATCCCAATATTTCGATTATTTGATGAATCTAGTAACTGTTTTAAATCCGAGGGTACCAAATAGGTTATGGGCGAGTTGTCTTTACCAAGCAGGGCATAGTAGTCCAAAAAGGCCGCTGCGTTTTTGATTTTCACCGAATCGTCATATTTTTTTTTCAGCTCAGCCAATTGGTAGAACTGTTTTTTAAAGCCAAGATGCGGCTGTCTAGATGCCAGTTTTTCATCCACATCAGCTAGACACACTCCTCTAAAAAATCCCGAACGATCACTAGAATCAAATCGAACGGTTGCTAAGCGAATGGCTGCTTTCACTATGCCTGCTTCCTTATTGAAGCTTTCTGCTTCATTTAAATTCTGCAGCAAAGCTAAGTGTAGTGGGGAAACTGATTTCCCATTTAAGTTCGATCTGTTCTTAAAACTTACTAGGTCCGCGGCAGAATACGCATAACACCAGCCAATATCATTTTGATTGAATGTCTTTTGAAAATGATCAATAAAATTAACTGTGCTACAATTGCTAGCTAAAACAAATCTAGAAATTCCTAAAGCTAAGGTGAAGACCAAAAGAGAATGCTTCATTGATACTATTTAGCTTACTTTCCACATGAACTAAACAGCCGCAATTTTATTTAGAAAAGTTTCCTATACTGTCGAATAACCAGACAGTAATAAGCCAACTAGTGCGAATGACGCAAAAATACCTGCTAAAGGTTTGGTTAATAGATCCGATCTAGACTGTATCAACGTATTAAGACCTAAGGAGGTACTTATGGCTAAAGAAACTAAACCAGAAAACAAACCGAATCTAGTTCCAAACAATGTTGTTTCGCTTGCCGACAGTCGCTGCCAAGCAGAAGGCTGCAAAGCTAAACACCAGCGTGCTAGTTTCTGCAATGAACATTTTGAATGGTTCAAAGCCGGCTTAATTACAAAAGAAGGCAAACAAGCCTTAGACTTCGATAAAAAATATCAGCACTTCATGTCAGGCAAGAAAAAAGCTGCATAAGTAGTGTCCTTTTTTTAAAAAACTGAATATAGTTTGAGACCTCATCCAGGGAGGTCTCATGAAACGTGTTTTAATTACCGGCGCCTCTAGCGGTATTGGCCGCTCGGTCGCGCAAAGATTTCATCTAGCCGGTTATTATACCTTCCTTTTAGCCAGAGACCCTAAACGCCTTGCCGAGCTTCATTCTGAGCTTCCTAACTCAAAATCCATCATTTGTGATTTAGCAGATCCACTACAAATTGCCAAACTTCCGGAAAAAATTGATTTCAATTCGATCGATGTATTAATTAACAATGCCGGCATATATTTTAACAAACCAAATGAAAGTTTTGATTCGCCAGAGTGGCAAAATTTATTTCAAATCAATGTGCTTGCACCCGCTCAGTTGAGCGCGCTACTTTTCCCGTTTTTTAAACGCAAAGGTGGTGGCTCGGTCGTTATGATATCATCGACCTTAGGTTCTAAACCCACTGCCAATACAGCAGCGTATTCTGCGTCCAAAGCGGCTTTACAAAACTTAACGATTACTTTGGCCTTGGAAGGCGCTCCTGATTCCATACGAGTCAATTGTGTTGCGCCTGGAATTGTGGAAACCCCGATTCACAAACTAGATCTTTTGCCAGCCGATCAGCGAGCTACCACTATTTCGCAAATGAACACCTGGCAGCCGCTGTCGCGGATAGGTCAAACGTTGGACATTGCCGAAGCCGTATTTTTTCTAGCCTCGGAAGCCAGTTCTTGGACTACCGGATCTATTTTAAATGTCGACGGCGGGATCAATATTCGATGACATTGATTTGCGAATTTCACTTTTCATCGGCTCACCTGTACGAACAAAAAAAATGGTCGATTGAAAAAAATCAGACTGTTTTTGGTAAATGTTATACCGACTACGGGCATGGACATAATTATCGCCTGGAGCTTGAAATTGAGATTGGAAATGAAAGCACGAAACCGGCACACGATCTAATATCAAAAGCGGTTCAAATCGTTTTAGATCGAATAGATCATCAGCATTTGAACTTCACGATCCCCGCGTTTAAAGAAACAGTACCAACTACTGAAAATATTTCCCTATACCTGCGTGATCAGATCCAAATTCCGTCGCCCTATCGGCTTTGCCTTTTGCGACTGTATGAAATGGATTCCCTATTTGTCGAACTTACGGTATAACCCGACCAATAATACTGCGCGAGCAGATAGAAACAGGGGTTACTATGAATACCGATTCTACAATTGAAACTACGTCCGATTTACTTCGCCTTTCAAAACTGATGACAGAACGAGGGCTCTGTTCCCGACGTGAAGCCGATGATTTAATTGCCCGAGGCCAAGTTTACGTCAACGGCATCAAGATCGCGACGTTAGGCCACAAAGTCACTCGCGATGTTCGAATATCTTTTGAAGCCGAAGCCTTAGCCGCACAAAAAAAAATCATAACGGTCATTTTAAATAAACCAGTAGGTTACGTTTCAAATTTACCGGAACGTAGCTACAAACAAGCTTTGGATTTAATTACGCCTGATCGATTTCATGGAGATGTAGATACCGATTTGCCGAAAGATTTTTGGCGGACAATTGAAACAGCTACAAAAAATCTCTCTGTAGTTGGTCGTCTAGATATTGAATCGCAGGGACTACTATTTCTGACTCATGATGGTCGTCTAGTGAAATCAATTATCGGCGAAGAAATCGAATGCGAAAAAGAATACCTGGTCAGGGTGCAACCAGCAGATGGAATTACCCCTTTGGATGACGAAGGCCTGGCATTGCTGCGCCATGGATTAATCGTTGAAGGTTTACCATTAAAGCCAGCTAAAGTAGAATGGCTGAACGCTGATCAATTACAATTTATACTTGTCGAAGGCAAAAAACGCCAAATCAGAAAAATGTGCGAAATGGTTGGACTCACCGTTTTAGGATTAAAACGGGTTCGAATAGGACCGTTGTCTTTGGGCGGGTTGCCAGAAGGGCGCTGGCGCTTAATGTCCGATGCCGAGAAAAAAATGTTTTTGAAAAAAGAAAGGTCTGATTCTCTTACCTAGCTTCGATCCCTAAGTCTTTACAAAATGATCGATCCGATCGACATTTAAGGTATTTGTCGTTATTTAAATACGCTTGAAAAACTAAATCACCCAGAGCTTTTCCGGCTTCAATATCTTTTGGGTGATGAACACCGCCCAAAACCCGCTCTATAGCGACTTGATCTGATTGATGCCGTAAAGCCGATCTTTTTTCAGGAAACAGATCACCTAACACATTGGTAACAGCCCTTGAAACAGAAGCATGGCCACTTGGAAAGGAATTTGATACCGAATGCGCCACACAAGGGTGAACTTCATCTGTTCGTTCAAATGGTCGAGGCCGGGCAAAGCGTTTCTTTAAACTCTCTTCGTAATATTTCGTATCCGATAGAATGGCGAGGACAACCCCTCGAACGCTTTTGATTTCGTCAGCAGATATTAACCCGTGAACTTCCAATAAAATATCAGTAATTGCCATTCTAGCTCGTTTATCCCATCCGTCACACTGCTCTTTGGTACGATTAAGTTGAGCCCCCACCACAATTCCTAAATCAAATAAATCCTCAGCTCCAAAAGGCACAGGAGGGCCAGAGATGAGTTCGATATTCACATCACCCTCTTGCAATAAAATTAGCGATCGAGCTGAGGCCAACGGCCCGGCAAGAAAAAAAATAGCATTCAAAACTAAAAATCCAGATTTTAAATTCATTATGGCCTCTTTTTTTAATTTACTATGGAAATTCTATGCCATTTTTCGATCCCAAAGGTAAAATCCATTTTCCCTCAAGCTAACAGTGGTTTGAAGCAATAAAACTGGCTTCTTTTAGATGGTTCTTAAAATTATTTTTTGAAAAAACCTGTCGTATTATTTAACACCTCTTGCCCTAGTCGACACCCACTCTGAAATTTCAATTCCGACCAGACTGACAATTTTTGCTATTCGCTAGGTCCTGTACACTAGCGAGATCTAATTTCTATCCATAAATTCAATCAAATCGGGCACTTCTAAATGGTTTGCCAGGGCAAGCCGATTGCAGTGCAACAATTGCGAATGAAACTATTTTTAATTTTATCTTTGATGACGATTCTGCCAACACTTTCGCAGGCCACTGACGAGTCTTGTTTAAGCCTCTATAGTTTCAAAACAACCAAAACGCCCAAACAAACTAGACCCGAAATTATAGGTGCCAAAATTTTTGCGGCAGCTGATGTGAAAACAGAGGGACCGGGAATTCGAGACATAACCGTGAATGATCCTGATTTCTACCGTCGGGTGCTTTCTGATCCTGATTTAGAAATTGGAGAAACCTACATGGACGGCTTGTGGGATTCGCCTTCCATCGATCAACTCACTTATAAACTGATGTCAGCTCAGAAGCGAGACGGCCGACTAAAATCCTTTCTACCCCTTTTGAGGTCCCCTTTTCTTGCTGTTCAAGCCATTTTTAAATATGGCTACCGATATTTTCGAGACCGGTTTTCCAACCGGCAAACACGAACCCTTTCTAAAAATGTCGCCAAAGAACATTATGATGTTGGCAATGAACTCTATCGGCGGATGCTAGACCCAACTCTCACCTACACCAGTGGTGTCTGGGCAAAAGGCTACGACCTAGAGGATGCGCAAAATGCTAAATACGATTTACTTGCGCGAAAGTTAGGGCTCAAACCAGGAGATCGTGTCTTGGATATTGGCTCAGGATTTGGTGGATTTGCTCGTTTTGCCGCGAAAAACTATGGTGCCAAAGTAACTGGAATCACTATTTCAATTGAACAGTTAAAAGCAGCTCGAGCCTTGTCTGAAGGCATTAAAGACGTCGAATTTGTATTTAGTGACTACCGTGATATTCCGCATCGGTTTCCAAAAAATACGTTTGATCACATAGTTTCTATCGAAATGATAGAGGCCGTTGGCGTAAGAAATTTGCCTGACTATTTTGAAGCGGCGAACGCCAGTTTAAAAGAAGGCGGGCGATTTGTTATTCAAGGAATCGCTAATCACCAAGATGTCGTCAATACGAATGCGTGGTTTAGCAAATATATATTTCACAATGGAGTCGCTCCGTCTAATCGGCAAGTTGACCAAGCTGCTAAAAATAGTTTCGGAGCCCCTGCCGATAGACAGCGTTTTGCAGATGATTACGATAAAACTTTATTAAATTGGCATTCTAACTTTACAAAAGCGTGGCCAGACTTGAAAGAGTCTTATTCGGAAAGATTCAAAAGAATGTGGGATTTTTATTTACTCTCGGTCGCGGGAGGATTTCGATCAGAAGCAGTTCAACTTCATCAAGTCGTGTATGTAAAGGGCGGAAACACAAGCGCAGTAGTTCCCGTCCGTGATCTACCGTCCCGAGAGAGGCTGGATGCGATGAGGCTTTCCGAAAGCGAAAAAGCAAAAACCGCAGCACTAATAGGCGAGCTCGAAATTAAAAAAAATGACCTCAAACAAGAATTAAAGCCTCGAAACAACAATCCCCCTATCGCCCTTCGAAAAGACGCTCGTATAGCGATTATTGGAGCCGGCCCCAGTGGCCTCAGCAGCGCTCGCGAATTGAAACGTTTGGGCTTCACCAACGTTGTAGTTTATGAAAAAGAATCAGAGGTGGGTGGCAAAACTCACACAGTCAACATTGATGGAAAAATTCACGACTTAGGCGCCACAATGGGTGTCAAATTAAAGTATAAAGAGATCGAACAACTAGCGAAAGAAAATAGTCAAGCGACGATTCGATTTCCAAAAGAAGTTCAATACAGTCTTGAAACAGGAAAACCAAGAGAACCTCGAACGTTTCGGCAAACTTTTCAAATGGGAATTCAAGCATTGCTTTATATGATCCAACATCGTCGCTTATCAAAAGAAGGCGCCCAGGGACTTGAAGTTCCTGCAGACGAATTGGCTGATCCTTTTTCTGTTGTAATGAAACGAAATGGACTCGAACCATTTAGTGACCATATGAAAACGTATCTCACTGGCTATGGCTATGGCGGCCCTGAAACACCGGCTGTATTTGGCATGCGCATGATGGACCCAAATGCTATTGTGGGTGCGGCTTTGGCTCCTTCATTGATGTGGGAGAATGGTACCCAGCCCATTTGGAAAGGGGTCGCCAGCAAACTTAACGTTCAGACCAACCATGAAATTCAGCGAATTGAACGTAAGGACGGGACTGTACGTCTGCATTTCAAGGGCTCTAAGGAATCGGTTGAAGTTGATAAAATTATTATGGCTATAGATCCGCAAGCAGCTCTTAAAACGTTGGATGCGACCTCTCAGGAAATTTCACTTTTTTCACAAGTAAAATATATGCCGTATGCGACGTTTGCTGTTCGCGTGGATGGTCTTGCTGACGGAAAAGCCGAGGTTGGCTATCTTAAAGAAAATATGACTCTAGATCGCGAAGGTAGACCCATGGCCTGGATAAAACGCCACAAAGATGATAATATTTTTGTGGTTCATTTGTTTGCCCCGCCTTCGTTTTCAGATGAACAAATTGTTTCTAATATTTCGGAGGACTTAAAACGCCTCGGTGCAAAGAATGTAACATATGTTGAGTCTCGCCGATGGCCATTTTTTCCCCACGTTGATTCGAAAACTATGCGAGAAGAACATTTTTATCAACGCGCTAAAAATCTACAGGGACTGAATAATACTGTATTTGTCAATGAAGCCCTTGGAATGAGCACAATGCCAGATTCGGCACAGCAGGGTCGCGAAGCAGCCGCTAGGTTAGCCACCGGAGAATACTGAAAGAGAACAATCTTTTTTGGCAGGCTTATTGATGGCTAAGGTTCGAACTTCAGCTAAACGACATCACAATGGCTTTATTAAAGCTAAGGGATTCGACCATGCGAAAATTTGTCACAGTGTCTACACTTTTTTCGATTCTTTTAAGCTTCAACTCGATCGCGGGATCCTGCGTTTCCTATTATGCCATCAAAACAACTAGGGTAAAAGCTGCGATTTCGAATTTGAAAGAAAAAACGACTCAAAAATTGATTGCCGGTGACCATGAAATTTTAACGGCTGACCAAGTAATTAAAAAATCAAAAAAAGTTTCTGGAATTGGTGGCTACACGCGTGTAATGAAAACTCTTATCGACATTAGGGATCACAAAAATCCAGTGGTTCATTTCATCGACACCAATGAATTTGAATACCACTATGACTATGCCGTAAAAAAATTAGGCTATCGAGGGCCGCTCGATGAATTCAACCGAAAGAATTACGCCAACTCTGGCGATAAACGTGATTTTATTTTAGCGAGTGTTGTAACAAATGTACAAGACGCAAGCGCCCCAAAATCCATTCTAGAACTTTTTAGTGGAGACGATTTAGATGCGGCCACTATGGTGACTATCATGAATGTAGTGGGAAGTTCCTTATCCGGCCTGAGCCAGTTTCAATTTCATCCGTTAAGTGATCAGCAAGAAAAAACGACTGCTACCTTGTTAGATCAAAAGCAAGTTTTATTGACAAGAGACCTTGCCGCCAACTTGAGCTACCTGGCTTTCAGTCCAGGCGAAGCCGTCGGCTACATAAAATTTATATCCAAAGCAGACTACGAAAGTGGCAAGGTTTTACTAGGACCTTCGGATATTGCCGTTTTCGATCAGGTTCCAAATGATATCGGCCTTGTGGCAGGCGTGGTAACATTTGATTTGCAAACAGCCCTGTCACACGTAAATGTAAAAAGTATTAATCGTGGAACGCTCAATGCCTATTTAAAAGATCCTTCAAGATTAAAAGCCTATGCAAACAAACCGGTGCGAATTATAGCTAGCGAAGAGGGTCTTCAAATTTCTGATTTAGACCCGGCTCAGGCAGACGCTGAAATCTTCAAGTTTTGGAAATCCCGCCGTAAAGTATTGACGACTAAACCAGCGGTCGTCATCGATCCAAAATTAGAAGGTAAAATTCTGAACCTAACGAACTACTACAAAAAGCTGCCGTCCAAAGCTCAGCACCAGCGATTGATTCAAATTGTCGGCGCTAAGGCTGCTAATTTGGCTTTGTTAAAGTTTATTGTAAGGTCCAAAAACCTACCATGCAATGTACCAGACACAGAAGGGTTGCCCTTCAACGTGTATAATGATTTTTGGAAAACAAGTCAGCCAGGTTTAGATTCTAAAAATCTAGCACGCGTTATGACTTTAGAGGATCGTGTAGTCGAACTATTAAATTCTGGAGATTTATTAAATCCCGAAAAAGTTCATAGAATTGAAGTCGTAGTTCCTTTACTTACTGAAGTCAGGCGAGTCATGTCGGGTGCCAAAATTCCTGATAACATCATTCAAGACTTTAAACGTCAGATTATGGACGATCCAACGTCTCCGATTCACATAAGTAAAATTCCTCGATTTCGCTTGCGCAGCAGCACTAACTCGGAAGATATCGAAGGCTTCACTGGGGCCGGTCTCTATGACTCGGATGGAATTAATCTTTATAAAAAATTGCCCAATGGTGGATTTGACCGATCTAAGCCAAGAAAATGGGAAGACATCGAAGCTGATATCAGAACTAAAATGGCGACGCTATTTTCCGCTGTCTTCAATGAACGTGCCTTCATGGAACGAGATTGGTTTGGAATTTCCGGAGACCTACAGTTGTTAATCAAAGGTGGCCTTGCAATTCACAACGCGTTTCCTCTGCGCGGCTTTGACGGCAATATTGAAGAGCATGCAAATGGCGTTGCTGTGACTACAGATTTGTATAGAACAGCCGATGGCCAAAATATGGACTATCCAAAAATCACAATAGTTATTCAGCATTTTGACTTGGCCGTTACCAATCCACCCGCTCCTGAAGATTTGGTGGCAGTTGGAGAAGATCCTAATAAGCCGTATTCCACTGCAGAATATGTAGTAACCAATTTTATGGCGGATCCCGTTCTCAACGACCGACCAGACAGTTGGAAACAATGGCCAGTTGAACTGGCAAGGCAGACAACGGTTCAAGGTGGCAAAGACGTCATTAGCATAGATGAAGCAAGAACCCTGGGCTATGTGCTTCAAGAAATCAATAAATCAATGGCAGAGGTTTTTGAACAACCAAATGAGACGTTTGTAATCGACTCGGAATTTAAGTTTTATGGACCCGATCGAACGCTTACAATTAAACAAGCGCGCCCATTTGTAAGACCACCCCAACACTAGACAATGCCTTTCAACCGACAAGCGGCCCACGCCGCTTGTGTAAAAAAAACATTGTTGTCACTTTATTTGTCAAAACTGTTTGTAAATGGTCGGCCCAAATCCAATCCACCGCAATCCTGAAGGGCACAGTTTTAGCTACAGAGACTGAATGGTTAGGTATCTGAATCAAGGGATGGTTGGTATGATAAAAATTTTAGTTTTGCTTTTAGTTTCTAAAGTCAGTTTTGCTTCGATGGAAACGATAGACTCGGAATGCCGCATTCAAGCAAAAGAGACGGCTATAAATACCTATCAAACGTGCGTAAAAGAATCGCGAACTCAAAAAATTGAAGAAATCAGAAAAGAATATCAAGGAAAGCTACAAGATCTGAAATTGTACTATGATACAGAGCTTAAAAAAATGAGTTCCATTCAAAAACCAACCGAAGAGAAAGCAGAACCAGTAAAGTCAGAACCAATGATGAATTTGAGTATAAAAAAGAGAGGCAAAGGCATGACTCGATCAAACGCTTTGCCCGCTAAAAAATCAGTTGGCAAATCACTACCAGTTCGAAATTTAGAACCGGACCTCCGTATCGATTCTTCTAACGCCACCGAAGGTAGCAGTGATTCTGAAATCGTCAACGTTGAGGATCAAAACTCTTTATAGTAGAATTGTGTAATTATTTTTCAAAAACTACTGTGGCTTCTTTTAAATTTACCCTTAGTTTTAGCACGGGCCCCGGCCTTACCTCGGAAGTTTCTGGATTGAAAGTCTTGTTTGGTATTTTAATAAGCAGACCTTTCTTGGAATCATAGCTGCTAGTGACGGTCTCTAGGTCTATTGAGGAAAATCGCAAAATAGAAAAACATTTGAATCCACCTACTTCTGCTTTTTCGGGCAAAACGAGCGCCAGCCCAGACGGGCTGCCTGATGATTTGCAGTCTGAAATCTCGATAGAATCTCCGGCAAAAGCAATATTGTATTAAATAATATGACTATAAATAGAAAACCTGTAAATTGCCAATTCACTTTTGCCTCTTGGTGTTTTTTTTAATTCCCAACTAATGTTTTTTTCCAGTTGGTTTTGCCGGTGCCGCAGGAGTCGCTGGTTTTGTCGTAGCTGCTGCTGCAGCCGGTCCTTTTTCTAAAGGAACGATTACCCGTATATTTACCGCGTCTTTTACACCGATTCCCATATAACGAATTCCCGAAATATTAAAATCTGGTAAATTGATATCGAAACTTGCTTGCACTTCTTTGTCATTCAGCGGCTTATAGACCCCAGTGATGTCTTTTTCTATTCCATGAATTTTAATTTTTCCCGCGCCTTTTCCATCTTTACCTTTGCCTGACGTCAAAATAGCCTCAGGGTATTTGCCAACTTCTAAATATTTATTTCTCATGTGTTCATCACGAAGATCCATTTTTGTCGTTAAGGTTTTCAAATCTACTACGATTCCCTGAGCAAGGTATTCGCCATTTTGCAAAACAACTTTGCCCTTCACATTTTTTGTAGTCGCAGTAATTGTTTTTCCGCCCGTTACCTTAAAATCGGCTTCAACGCCCGGTTCTGCATATGCAAAACTACTTAAGACCAAAAAAAGAATCGAAATTTTCATAAAAGCTCCTATCGATTTATAGTACCAAATTCTCTATTAATAGAGAACACCTGAAAACTAAATGTTCAATTTTGGAGCATAGAAATCTTATGTTAAGCTTTCTGGTCTAAGTGTGTCGGAAATAATACTGCTTACTCCTAAGGAAATCAGGCTTTTAGCCATGTCTAAATCATTAACTGTCCACGCAGACGTCAAAACATTAAGGTTTTTTAATTTCAAAGCTAAAGTTGGGTTGAACATCGAGTAGCGAATGTTCAAAACATGTGGTTCTACTAGCGGCACGAGCCACATTTTTTTGAGGTAATAGACATTCCAAACCTCACTTTGATCTGTCACTAACAAGGCTCGAGTAAGGCGGCTATTTAAAAAACGAAATCGCATCAATGACCAAGGATTGAAACTAGAAATTAAAACCTTTTCTTGATAGCCCGTTTTTTCGATTAAGGCAGCAACGGAATCTTCTAGTGAAAAGCGCATAAGATTTTTAGACTTAATTTCGATATTTAAAAATTCAGGGCGATCCTTAGTTGTTAACACCTCGTTCAAAGTAGGAAAGTAGTTTATTTTCAACAAATCTGAATAATCAAGCTGTGAAATATTAACATTGATTAAAAATCGATGACGAAGATTAAAGTCATGAAACACGATAGGGATTCCGTCTTTGGTCAGCTGAACGTCGATTTCGGCCATTTCATATTTATTGGCTTTGGCAGCTGCCAAAGATTCCATCGAGTTTTCAGGAATAGATTCCAGATGATAGCCTCGATGTGCTTGCAAAGTTGGCAATGTCCATTCCTGGTTCCAGGCCCCAAATATCCCTAAATGTAGCGGCCAATTTTCCCAATTATTTCTTATCGACTTTAATAGCGTCTCTGGTCCCATAGATTTTCCATTCTTTATTTTTTGTGCTTATGACCCCGTTCACATCATTTTCATTTTCAAGCATAGCCAATATTTTAACGCCGCTTCCTGTTTCAAATCTAAGTTGAATTTGACTATCTAGTTTAGAAACTTTTACTTTTACTTTTGCTTTGTTGTTTTCCGTTGGAATTTCGATATCGAATCGAGTCAGAACTGACACTAGATCACTGGTGTATTGAACCTGTTCGGCTTTTACTTCAATATCCTGCGTTTCACCCGCGCTCCCTTGAACTGTAAAGGCCATTCCTTTGACTTCGGCATATTTATGTGACAACGACTTGATTTTGCCGTTTGCTTTGTAGTGAATTACTTTTTTACCGCCAGTTACTTTCAAAGATAGATCATCAAACAGCACAGGTTGCTCTGTACCTGTAACCAGTTCTGAAACAGACGAACTCAATTCTAGATTTTTAAATTGAGTTTCAAAATAAAATGTTTTAAGCTCATTGGACTTGAAATTAAAAAATCCCGAAGTCATTCTATTGTCAATCCTAAGTTCATGTGATCCTATCTCTAGTTTATTCTTGGACCAGTTGCCTGTGATATTTTCGATATTCAATTTTTCTGTTTTTCTAACGCCATTGGCTGAAAACACAACTTCCACACCGCTAAGCTGACCAACGGCAGAAATCGCAGCATCAGAGGTCAACTTTAATTTCCCGCTCAAAGACCCAAGGCTTTCAATTTGCTTCGGCATTTCAATCGAAGGTACTAATTCCGCAATTTTTGAAAGGTCAATACCATGGAGTTTGATTTCAAAAGGCTCCCATGGTTTTTGAAATCCATTAGGAAAGTTCAATTCATCGACTGTAATTTCACCTAGATCGCCATTAACCAATAAATCTTTCCATTGAGCCTGAGACGCACCTAGTGACCGCAAAGAGCCCTCGCTATAAAACTTCAAACTTAGCCAATTTGATTTCAAATTCAAATTTTTGGGAATTTCATACAAAAACCCTTTCAGTAAAGACAATGACACATTTTTAAGCTCTGACTGAATTTGAAATTTTTCATCATCTAACCGATTCACAAGTTGCAACGAAAAAAAGCCTTCGCGCAAGGATCCTAATAAATTGGATTTTATTATCTTTTCTGGAAACTCGTTGTACTCAATCTTTAAACTCGCGGTAGCCTGACCTTCCGCAGTCTTCAAAATTGGATTTAAATCCAAATTGCCCTCCAAATAAATAATTTTTGGATGGGTCGATTTGTTAGTAACCACAATGTTTTTCATTACGAAATAGTCAAATTTTTCATGGGGATAATAAATTTCCAATCGATTTATCCTTACTTTTTGAATTTCATTTTTTAATTGAGATCGCTCCACACGATCCACAATACTAATTTGGTTTTTTTTCTTTTTTTCAGGCGTTTCGGATTTGATATCTGCAGGCACGTCCGACGTATTGCAAACAGGCTTTTTTTCTGTGATTTCAATTTTAAAATTTTCGATTTCAATTTCGCTAACTAGCTGCCCATCAACGATATAGTTAATAAGGGAAAGCGGAATTTTTACTTTTTGGGCAAAACCTCCAGATTTCATTAAACAACGGGAAGCCGACGCTATTTTTACTCCATCAGCAAAAATTCCAATGGTCGGCCGTAGTCCATCTTTAAAATAAAGGCCTACCTCGCCATATTCGATTCGCCATTCTTTTCCGACATTGTCGATGGCTTCTTTAAGTTTTATATGAAACCAGTCCGACTGGGCGGCTGTCCGAATTGAAAACCCTACGGCTAACGCAAAAATAAAACCTAAAAATAAAATAAAAAAACCTGGTTGTTCTGAAACCAGGTCATTTTCACGGATGGGTCTTCGGTCTGCTTTATATTCCACGTATGGAATTATAGAAATTAGATAAACTTAAAATCAAGGACTTCGAACTCTTTATCGCCTTTTGGAGACTGGACGATCACCGAATCCCCTTTTGCCTTGCCAATCATGGCTCTGGCAATAGGCGACAATATTGAAACTTTGCCTGATTTTACATCAGATTCATCGACCCCAACAATTTGGTAGACAACCTTGTCTTCCGTCTCGATATCAGAGAGCTCGACGGTAGCCCCAAAAACAATTCGATCAGATTTAATTTGCTTGGGATCGATAACTTCAGCCAACGCTAATTTAGTTTGAATGTCGGCAATTCGACCTTCTATGTGCCCCTGTCGCTCTTTAGCCGCGTCGTATTCAGCGTTTTCTGATATATCTCCGTGTGCACGGGCTTCTTCAATTGCTTTGATAATGCGAGGTCGCTCTTCGACCATGAGGCGCTTTAGTTCTTGCTCAAGAATCAACTTGCTTTGAATGGTAATAGGCATTTTCTCGGACTTAAATTTATCGCTCATGGTTCCTCGCGTTTAACACTTTGCAAAAAGAAACGGTCTGTTAGTCTTTTTAGGCATCTGAGGCCGTAGTTTTTAGCGGATTATTAGACCACTAGCAATACAAAGGATTAGTTTATACTAACGCTAAGCATTATCAATCCCTTAAATTCCAAAGACCACTACGCTAAGAAGAGCTGACAATCTCGTTAACGGCCGCAAGACTGCGAGGACTATTGAAACCATTGGTGGACCTGATCAAGAACGCTCATAAGATCGTGCTTACGACTCATAAAGATTGTGATGGGGACGGGCTTGGATCTGAATTAGCACTTTACTATGCTCTTAAAAAAATCGGCAAAGATGTTCAAATTGTTCATGTCGATTTATTGCCAAAACGGTATGAAAATTTTTTAAATAAAGACTTATTTACCCTATTTAGGCCTACGCTTTTTGATAGCCCAATTGATCTTTGCCTGATTTTTGACACCAACGACGAGCGATTAATAGAACCCCTATTTTCCGAAATACAAACAGTTTGCAAAGACATTGTATTTATTGATCATCATCCCTTGTTAAAGTCGGGACCCCTTCCCAAGCGGGCTTTCATTGATACTACGGCTGCAAGCACAGGTGAAATCACCTATAGCGTGATCAAAAATCTAGATATCCCACTGGATGTTTCTATCGCAGAATCTTTGTACCTGAGTGTCGTGTTCGATACGCAATTATTTCGCTATGTTCGTAGATCTGTAGCTTCCCATCAAATTGCTCTTGATTTACTTCCCTTTATCCCGTCACCGGAAACCATTCATAGAAATCTTTTTGGTGGTCAGACCCCCGAAAAAATAAGCTTTATTTCAAAAGCGCTTGGAAAAATTAATTACTTTTTAGACAACAAAGTCGCCTTTGTTTTAATTCACAGTAAAGAAATCGAAGATTTCGGTTTAACTCCTGAAGACACTCGTGATGTAGTCGATAAAATCCTTGATATTGATTGCGTTGAAGTCGCGGTCTTAGTGCGCGAAGATAGTAAAAATCGGTACAAGATCAGTTTTCGAAGTAAATCCATACTAGACGTTCTTGAAATCTCTGAACTCTTTGGTGGTGGCGGCCATCACCATGCCTCAGGAGCCATGATTGAAGGCGAATATTTAAAAATTCGCGACCAAATCATAGACTATTTTAAGAAAAAGTTGGAATGAACAACAATAAAAAAAAGTCCCCCATTATTTGCCGCTGCAACCATGTAACTGAAGACACAATTAATCAAGCGATCGTAGACGGCGTAGATACTTTGAATAAACTTTTTGATGCCACCAATGCCGGAGTGGGACCATGCGGAGGCAGTTGCCGAAAAGTAACTGGTCCCATTTTGGATTACTACCTGAAAAACAAAGAATTCCCTTCCTCTAAAAAATAACTCACCAAACGTCTGGACCTTTTTGATTTTTCCATTACACGACCTAAGCAGGTTTGCTAGTATCTAAAGGTAATGACAAGAAAAGGATCCGCTCCGTCTTCGCAAAAAAAATGGGTTAATAGGTTTTTAGTCTATTTACTAATTGCGCTCATTTCACTGAGCATTGCGGATCTGGCTATTTTAAAAGTACGATTCTTTTTTCTTCCAGAAAGAACGCAAAAAAATACGATGCGATCCATTCCGTCTAACCCAATCAAGAGTCGCGATTTTTTTCAGCCAATAGTTTCAAGAAATCTGTTTTCGTCGACCGGTGAAATTCCACCCGAATTGCTGCCAAAAGGAGTCGATGCTAAACCGAAAGATAACGAACCAGTACAAAGCACGTTGCCTTTGAATTTGATAGGAACTCTCGTTCATTCCAATCCGCTTAAGTCCCTTGCTGCTATTGAAATTAAATCAAAAAATCAGATTACGTCTTTTTCGCCCGGTAAAGAAATTGAAAATTTAGCAAAGGTCGAAAAAATCATGCGAGGCAAGGTTATTATTCGTAACTTAAGCGCGGACCGGCTTGAATTTATTGAAATGAAAGACGCTAACAAAGTGTCCTTTGATGCCAAGCCTAAGGCTGCCGCGGGTGAAGAAAAAGCAGCCGTAGTTCAAAAAGCTGGGGACAATAAATTTGAAATTAAAAAATCGGATTTAGATGAAAAACTAAAAGACATTCAAAGTATTTTATACCAGGCCCGCGCGGTACCTGCAAAGCGACCGGGTTCTGGGGAAACTTATGGTTTCCGATTATTAGAAATTCAGCCAGACAGTATTTACACTCAACTTGGTCTTCAGGTGATGGACGTAATTACCGGCGTAAATGGGAGCCCAGTGACCTCAACGCAGCAGGCTTTAGAAATGTATCAAGCGCTTAGAAATTCACCGAATATAAAATTGAATGTCGAGCGCGGTGGAAAGACTGAAGAAATGTCTTACACTGTAAAACAGTAAGGCAAAATATTAAGTTAAGCAAAAAGGCGAGGGAAAAATATGAGTTCAATGAACAAAGCACTACGTCCGGGACTTACTGGTGCCACTATCCTGCTCATCCCGATTTTATTTGCAAGTATCGCGGCCCGGTCACAGGATGAATTCCCTCCGCCACCACCCCCACCGCCTGATTTTGGGGATATAGATACCCCTGTGCCCGGCGGCTCTGGAACCACCCCGTCTGCGGCCAAAGCGTTGCGTATGGGAAATGGGGCTGAAAGCAATTCAAATACCCCGGCAACTTTAAAAAAAGGTACCAGCCTTAGCAAGGCGCAAAAGCAGAAATTTGCCGGCGCCAATGTTGAAGATATTAGCCCCGAAAATTTTCCTGAAACGATTGAATCATTTGATTTTCCTAATGTGGAAATCACAGATGTCATTAAAGCTATTTCTGAATTGACCGGAAAAAACTTTATCATCGATCCTGGCGTTCGTGGCAAAATTACAATTATAGCACCTAGTAAAATCACAGTGGCCGAAGCCTACAAAGCATTTTTGTCAGCATTGGCCATCAACGGTTTTACTGTCGTTCCATCGGGAAGCTTTTTAAAAGTTAAATCAGGTCGAAACGCCCAGCGGGACAATATTGAAACGTATTCTGGGTCTTATTATCCTAACACAGATCAGATGATCACGCGGATCATTCACCTAAAGCATATTTCTGCGGAACAGGTGAATCGAGATTTACGTATTTTGCCTTCGAAAGATGGCGAGATGAACGTGTACCCACAAACTAATTCTATAATTATATCGGATTGGGGCGCGAATATTGATCGTGTAATGAAAATTATTAACCAGCTGGATGTCCCCGGTTTTGACGAACAATTAGAAGTCGTCAGAATGCGGTACGCAAAGGCTAAAGACATCGCTGATCTTGTCGATAAAATTGTGAACAAAGGACAAGGAACAAATCGAAATGGTGTTGGTGTTTCTGGTGGCTTTGGCGGCGGGGCGCCGCGGTTTTCAAGACCAGGTGGGTCTTCCAGTCAGCAGGGAAATAGTTTTTTTATGGCTATTCCTGACGAGCGAACCCAGTCTATTATTATCGTCGGCAATAAATCAGGAATCGTGCGAGTCAAAAAATTAATTAGTCAGCTTGATTTCAGAACCAATCCCGAAGATCAGGGCGGCGTTTTTGTTTATTACGTAAAACATGGCGAAGCTAAAAAAATTGCCGCTGTACTGCAAGGTGTGGCCAAAGATGCAGCACCTAAACCAGCGGCGGGATCAGGACAGCCGCCGCCTTTTTTTGCACCTCCCATGGGTATGGGGGGCGAAGCCGATAAGCCAAGCGGCGCCGTTTTCGGTGGCGAGGTCAAGATCACTGCTGACGAATCTACCAATAGCCTTATCATCACTGCGGGCAAGGGCGATTACGACACGGTAATGGGTTTACTTGCCAAAATAGATATCGCTCGGGACCAAGTGTTTGTCGAAGCGATTATTATGGAAATGAGTGCGGGCGATGGTTTTGGATTCAAACCCTCGTATTACAACTTCGTTTCAAATAATGGTATCGCGCGACAATCGTTTTCAGGTGGTTTAACCCCTGATCAAATTGTAAATCCATTGGCCGGAGTAGGCACTGTTTTAGGTTTTGGCTCTGGCGGCGATGTGGAATTAACAGTAGCTGGCACAAAACAAAAAGTGCCCTCTCTTGTCGGACTGATTAGCCTGTTAAAGAAAACGACCAAAGCGAACATACTGTCTCGACCTCAAATTTTAGCAATGGATAATCAAGAAGCTTTAATTCAAGTCGGCGATAAAGTGGTTACCTCGGCTACAACAACCGTCAATCAAGGTGTAACCTCTACAACTCCAGTATTTGAAGAAGCCCTCATTGAGCTAAAATTAAAGCCATTCATCAACCCTACCAGCAAAACCGTTCGTATGGAAATTGACCAAAGTGTTAAGCAACCATCGGCCGGAGCGTCCACTCCAAAAGCTTTTCAAGACAGCACTCAGCCATTGGCCACACGAAAAATTAAAACATTTATCGTGGTCAATGATGGGGACACCGCCGTATTGGGCGGATTGATCAAAGATCGCGAAACGGAAGAAGTAGTTAAAGTGCCGTTGCTTGGCGATTTACCTTTAATAGGCTGGTTGTTTAAATCAAAAGAGACAAATAAAGAAAAAGTTAACATGCTGGTGTTTTTAACACCAAAAATTATTCGAACACCGGGTGACAGCAAACAAGTCATGATGAAAAAAATGGATCAGCGAATTGATTTTATCAAGAGCCAAGGCGGCGTAGATCCTTATGGCGGCATTATGGACGAAGTTCAAAAACGAACCTCACTTGTGCCAAAAGCAAACGCCCCAGCGGATGACAATAGCCCTGAATCAGATAGCAAGACGGAGTAGTATGTCTCAGGAAATGCAAAATCTTTTACAAAAATCGACTGGTCTAACACCAGAACAACTGCGAGCTCTTTGGAAAAACACTTCAATGATTCGAAGTGAAAGTATTGGCGATGCCCTTTCTAAGAAAACGTTTCAAAATGCCGAAGAACTTGTTTCTGAATTGTGTAAAGAACTTGGTTTAGACTTTTTAAAAGACATTCCCTATAATGACATCTCTGCTGATCTAGTTCGTGAAATTCCAATCAACTATTCTAAACAAAATTCGATTTTGCCTTTTAAAGAAGAAGCCGAACAAGTCACCGTGCTAATTTCCAATCCGTTAAATGTGAAATCCCTTGATGACCTTCGCGTGTTATTTGGAAAACGAGTGAAACCAGTTGTTACAATGGCTGGTAAACTTTTAGACGCCATCAATCGCGTCTATGAAAAATCGACTGCTAATTTGTCTGGTATGGATGAAATTGATCAGGAAGAAGTCGACTTGCAAGATGGCATCGTCGATTTACTGGAAGCGGGCGAAGACGATGCGCCCGTTATCAAACTTGTGAATTCCTTGCTTTTCCGCGCAGTAAAAGAAAAAGCGTCAGATATCCATGTCGAGCCTTATGAAAAAGACATGGTCGTTCGTTTTCGTATTGACGGTATTTTATTTGATATTTTTAAACCCCCAAAACGACTTCAAAATGCTATTTCATCTCGTATCAAAGTCATGGCCAATTTAAATATTGCAGAAAAACGGTTGCCTCAGGATGGTCGAATTCCTTTAAAAGTCGGCGGCAAAGACATTGATATTCGTCTATCGACGGTTCCTACTTCACATGGTGAACGCTTAGTCATGCGTCTGCAAGATAGATCGAATGTTATTTTAGAACTTGAACAACTTGGTTTTTCAGAAAAATCGCTCACAAAAATTGATGATTTATTATCTAGAACTTATGGAATTATGCTGGTAACAGGGCCAACGGGTTCCGGTAAATCAACAACTTTGTATGCTTGTATTACTCGGATGAATTCTACGGACGTAAATATTCTTACAGTGGAAGATCCTGTGGAACAGCGAATTCACGGAGTCGGTCAAGTTCAAGTCAACGCTAAAATCGGACTTACGTTTGCGGCGGGCTTGCGTTCATTTCTTCGTCAAGATCCTGATATTATAATGATCGGCGAGATTCGCGATTTAGAAACCAGTGAACTTGCGATCAACTCATCATTGACGGGCCACTTGGTTCTGTCTACCTTGCATACAAACGATGCTGCTGGCGCCTTTCCCCGTCTGATTGATATCGGTGCAGAACCATTTTTAATCGCCACTTCTATTTTAGGAGTCATTTCGCAGCGACTGGTTCGCGTACTTTGCCCGCATTGCAAGGCGCCTCATGACCCTTCAGATTTTGAATTAAATACTCTGGGAATAACACGACAACAAGCTATGATGGGACAAATTTCTAAAGCAGTCGGCTGCAATCAATGCAGCCAAAAAGGCTATGTCGGTCGAACCCTTATCCAAGAACTACTGCCAGTGACCGACGATATTCGTTCATTGATTATGCAAAAACGAGACGGCAATACGATTAAAAAACAAGCCGTCGCCAACGGAATGATCACATTTCGCGAACACGGCATGCAGAAAGTGATTGCAGGGATCACTACGATTGAAGAATTACTAAGTAATACGCAGCTAGATATTTAATTTGCCCTCAAGTTTATCCCGTACTATACATCCGAGTTCATGCCACTTCAGTGAACAAGGAAATTGAATGATCCCCCAAAGCCTGCAAAGAAAACCCCTTTTTGTTGATAAAGCCCTAAATCGGCCGATAGCCATTTTATCTTTAATTACAGCTTTGCTTCTCGGGTCATTCTATTCGATGGTTAAAATGCCACGTGATATTCTGCCTGACCTTGGAATTCCCACAATTTATGTGGCTCAGCCTTTTGGGGGCATGAGCGCGTCTCAAATGGAAAGCTATGTTACTTACTATTATGAATATCATTTTCTCTATATCGCTGGAATCGCTAGCGTTGAATCTAAAAATATCGCCTCGACAGCCCTAATCAAATTGGAATTTCACCCTGGTACCGATATGGCCCAGGCCCTTGCCGAAACTGTCGGTTATGTTAACCGGGCTCGCGCGTTCATGCCCGACGGACTGGTTTCCCCTTTTGTTATGCGATTCGATGCGGGCGGAGCGCCAGTAGGCAAGCTTGTTTTCAGCAGCAGCGACCCCAATAGAACGTTGCCCCAATTGCAAACTTTAGCGTTGAATTCTGTTCGACCATTATTTGCGACCTTGCCTGGGGTGTCTGCGCCGCCACCTTTCGGTGGCAGTCAACGAACGATTCTAATTAATCTGGATCCTGCCAAACTTCGAAAAGCCAATTTGTCAGCATCCGATGTTGCCCAAGCCTTGGGTAAGGCAAATAAAATCGTACCTTCAGGAAATTTACTTGCGGACGATAAATACCCAGTTGTTTCGCTTAATTCAGTTGTGACTGATATTCAAGAGCTGGCTGATGTTCCCATTAGGCTTGGTACATTGCCGACTATTTCAATAAAAGATGTCGGGACCGTAGTGGATGGTGCGGATATTCAAACCGGATATGCCTTGGTTAATGGTCAACGAACAGTTTATATCCCCGTAACTAAACGATCGAATGCTTCTACTTTGTCAGTAGTAAATTTGGTCAAAGAAAATATGGGAAAATTTCAAAGTGTTCTGCCCGACGATGTCACCGTAGGCTACCAGTTTGATCAATCCGGAATTGTCACTAGTTCTATTTCAACTTTAATTTTAGAAGGAATTTTAGGAGCTCTTTTTGCGTCCTTGATGATTTTTATATTCCTTCGAAGCTGGCGATCAGCCTTTATTGTTGTGATCACAATTCCCCTTTCAATTGCATTTTCCCTTTTGGCGCTTTGGCTGTGTGGCCAGACTGTAAATATAATGACCCTCGGCGGCCTTGCGCTTTCCATCGGGGTTCTTGTTGATGAAATCACAGTGACTATTGAAAATATTCATAGCCAATTTGGTCCAGACATAACTGCTTACGATGCTATCAGTTTGGGATCTGCTGAAATTTTAAAACCTGCTTTTCTAACGCTGTTAAGCGTTCTAGCCGTTTTTGTGCCGGTCGTTTTCATGACTGGCGTTTCAAAAGCCTTGTTCCTGCCACTTTCATTGGCGGTTGGATTTTCTGTTATCGGGTCATTTTTATTGTCGCGAACACTTGTTCCCTTATTGATGCTTAAATTATTTTCTAAACACTCACACTCTACAAAAATTAAACCCATTTTTGCGGCTGCACAGTATTCGGCATTGTTAACTTTTCTATTTTCCAAAAAGAAAACTGTTTTTCTGATTTATTTGCCTCTATGCATTTTGCTTATCTACTGTGGAAAAAATATCGGCCGCGAACTATTTCCCCAAGTAGATTCGGGGCAACTTCAGCTTCGCTTGCGTGCCCCAGTCGGAACGGCCCTTGCCAAAACTGAAAAACTAACTATTAAAGTTTTGGATTCAATCAAACAGGAACTGGGTGCCGACAATCTGACAAACTCGGTAAGCTTTGTGGGGATGCAGCCGCCCAGTTACCCAATAAATACGATTCACCAGTGGTCTTCGGGAACTCATGAAGCCGTAGTTGAGGTGGCTGTCAAACCCAGCGCTCGATTACCAATGGATACGATAAAAGAACGATTAAGGAAGCGCATCCTTACTGACAGTCCTGAATTGGGAGTTTCTTTTGAAATCAGCTCGTTGCTTGATAGAATATTGGGCCAAGGGGCCGTAACGCCGATCGAAATAGTCATCAACGGCCAAAATTTAAAAAATGATCGTGAGTTTGCAAAGAAAATCGAATCCAAACTTCACGAATTGCCTTACTTGCGCGATATTCACTATGCCCAATCTTTTGACTACCCTTCAATTGCTGTCACTGCCAGCCGGGCCAAAGCCGGAACCTTAGGCCTAACAATGAACGATATTGGCCAAGCCCTGGTCCCTGCCACGTCTTCCAGTCGATTTATACTGCAGAACTATTGGGCTGATCCTAAAAGTGGTGTTAATTTCCAGGTTCAAGTTCAGGTACCTCAAGGGACCTTAAAATCAGCAGAGGAATTAAAAGAATTAACGGCCTCTGTCGGCGGCGGCGCCATTCCGCTTAAAAACTTTGCTGAATTTAGTCCGTCAACGACTCTGGCAGAATCGGACAGAATTAACATGCAACGAATTGTTACCCTAAGAGCCAATTTATTTAACAAAGATCTTGGCAGCGCGGGCCGGGAAATTGAAACCATTTTGTCCTCGCTTGCAGAGGAAAAGCCCAAGGGCACCGATGTTTTACTCAAAGGGCAATGGCTAGTTTTACAACAAATGCTGCAAAATTTAGGAATTGGAATTGGAATAGCATTGCTGGCCATCTTTCTTTTTCTGGCGGCCAATTTTGAATCCCCAGTTTTAGCCTTGATTGTACTTTCGACAACTCCGGCCACCCTTGCTGGGGTCGTAATAGCTCTTTTTATAACTCACACTACAATCAACGTAGAATCCTTTATTGGAACGATCATGGCATTGGGAGTTTCTATTGCGAATTCAATCCTTCTTGTGTCTTTTGCGGAAAATCAAAGATTAAAAACGAATGCTTCTGGCGGGGCCGCTTTATTTGCCGCCACTCACAGGCTTCGACCTATTTTAATGACTAGCCTTGCAATGATTGTAGGTATGATTCCGATGGCAATCGGTTTGGGTGAAGGTTCCGAACAGACGACACCGCTGGCTCGAGCCGTCATCGGTGGCCTCTTTGCAACTACGTTTGCCACTTTGTTCGTTTTGCCTTTGATTTATGGAACATTTAGAAAAAATATTTCTGGGGATGCACAATGAAAGTCCTATTGTTAATCGCAGTCATTTTCGCTTTTTCTGCGCGTTCAGAAAATTTAAATCTCAAAGAGGTTATTTTAAAGTCTTTAGAGAATCGTCCTGAAACTAAAATTAATTTGGAAAAAGAAACTCAGGCCAACGAACAAGAATCCATGGCCCGTGCTATTTACTATCCAAGCATTGATCTTTCGGCCGTTCAAAGTCTAGGCTTCCCCGGATCTAGCGCGCCATTGCCGTCCTCGTTTGGGGGCCTTATGGCATCCCCCTATCGTGTAGGCAGCAGCGTCGGACTCTTAGCAAAATACAGTCTATTAGATTTTGAAAAATTCAATGCTCAAGCTGTTGCAAAAGAATCCATTAATGTTCAAAAAGGAAAAACCAGTTTGAATGAATCACTGTTGATTGCTCGAGCTGTCGGAGCCTATTTAGAGGCCGTTCGAAGCCAACACAACCGTGACGTTTGGAAAGAAATTAAAAATAAAATTGAACGCGTTGAAAAAGCGTCTAAAGCACTTGTTAAATCTGGGCAAAACAGTGATGTTTCTTATTTTTTAATTCGAGATCAAAAGTCAGAAGCCCAGCTCAATTTCTTAGTTGAGGATGAACATTACAAAAGCGCACTACAACGCCTGACACTTTTGACTGGTTTGAAAAATGTAACTTTAAATGCCAATGAACTGTTAGATTCACCCGAAGAAATCACTTTATCGGCAGTCACACCCAAGCAAAGCCCGCAGCTATATGCGGCCGAAGCCGAGCTCAATGAATCAAAAGCAAAACTAAACCAAGTCGACAGTCAGGCTTGGCCCAAATTGTTCGCTACGGCAAGTTATGGGTATTTAGAAGATACCCGTATAGTTGAGAAACAAAATTATTCTGCCTTTTTAGGCATTACGATCCCGGTGTTTGAGGGATTTCGCCACCAAGCGGAATCCAGAAAATCAAAGTCTGAATATCATGAAAAGGAACTTCAATTAGAATCTAGTAAAATGAATTTGCAAGAAGCTCAAAATAAATTTGACGAAACCATTCGAATCTCGCGTATCGAGATTTTAGAATTGGGAGAGCAAAAAAAATCAGCCTTAAAAACATTTGATCATGCAAACCAACGCTTTGAGAGATTTTTAGGACCCATGGTTGAAGTTCGAGAAAGCATTCGTGTTTTGAGCCGAATAGATTTGCAATTGGGCGCTAAAAAAATTGAATTAGTTTCCGCATTGATAGCCAAACAGCTTAACGGTGATTCTAAATAGACAGACGTTTCTGTCGTTATCTAGTGGCCGTAAAAATGGCCACATTCAAACGATGTTACTACCGGTTTAGATTTCACGGTGGGCACGACCACCGTTTTACTGGCCTGATGATCCGTTCTAAGTTCAATTTCTTTTACAATATCATGCTCGGCTGTTTCATAAAGATAAGAAACTCCGCCCATCAAAACATCAAATACATCCGGTTCATTGGTTACAACAATCTGTTCTTGATTGCCTTCAGCCGCATTGGAGGTATTAAAGGAAGTCCCAGGAGTGGATATTTTGGGTCCAGGAAATAGCCAAAGCTTATGATGTAAAACCGCCGCCTCTTTAAATTTATGACCGTTTGGCAACAAGACGTACCGATCATTATAGACTGCTGGCGCGACTCTTAATTGTTTGCGAAGCTTAGCGATTTCGTCAGCAGAGAGTATTTTTCTAATTTCAGCATTAGGATCTTCACTATAGGCAGCGGCTTTTTGATCAAATTTGTAACCGGCTAAAATCAAAGCTGAACTATAAAATTGCATTAAAAAATCAGTTTCTCCAACAAAAGAAAAATCAAATTCTCGCCCAGCGGCTTTGTCACGACGAGCCCGTTCTAAAAGCGCTGATAAAACATCCGTAGATGCAAAAGCATATTGCGCAGCAAAGATAGGCCCTTTTGTTCCTAGAATAGTTCTCGTAATGATATCTCTATTGATAGATCCAATGCCTCCGTTTGGCGAAAACGCTAACATCAAATAAGGCGGCTTTTGCATTCCAGGTTTTGCTTCGCCGTATAAAATATAAGACCCACTGATCGGATATTGAGCGCCCCGCAATTTATCAACAATTGTTTTTTTAAGTTCATGCCTTATGATTACAGCAGGAAGCTGCCCCTGAAGGACAATCAAATGATTCGCATTTGGGACGTCGCCATCAAGTAAATGATTTTCTGGCTGGTCAAACGCATTTCCACGAGGATCTAAACAACTGGGTGTCAAGTTGCCAGACGATATCAAAGCGCCAGCTTTTGGGCCATCTGGATCACGAGCTGCAATTTTTTGATGATTTATATTTTCTGGATCCACAGGCGTCAGTATAAATTTAGGTGAGTTTATTGCCGAAAATAGTTTCCAAACATCTTTGTTTCCTTGGTGACGTTCTAAGGTATTTTTATCGACGCCTAAGGTGATGACGACTCCCCGTTCAAATGCGCGCCCGACAGCTTTTGCAATTTTTAAATCGCTAAATTCATAGGAATTTATAAATAGTTCCTGATCAGCGCCATCAATAAAATCTACCCATTTTTGAACTAAATCAGTTCCAGGAATGACTTCAGAATGTGGATCGCCGGGCGTCTTAAAGGCAGGGTGATTTAAAAAAGTACCAACTACTTTATAGCCAGGCCCACCAGCCTGGGGAAACACAGCCACTGGTTGACTGGGATCAGCGAGGCGTTGAATTGTTGCCTTGGTCGCTGAGTCTTGAAGAACTATTTTTGATTTGTCCACGAGCTTTTGCAAAGAGGCAGCTGTTGGGTTGTTTAGGTAGTTTTGCACAATCAATTTCAAATCGGGAATCTTTTGTAAAATAAAAACCAGCTGAGTCGTAGACAAACCTTTTGATTTATCAGGCAGTTGGTAAAACCGGCGAAGACTTTCAGGAACAACTAAAGCGTCTGAAAGGTCAGCATTGAGAGTTTTATAAAGAGTAGCGTCCTTCTGAGCCTGATAGGCCAGTGTCATTAATTCACTAAAAGCCTCACCGGCTAATTGAACTTGATCTCCTGAATATAGAGATTCATTCGCATCACCAGCAACTACATCGGCCAGGGAAAACCGTCCAAGGACCAGACAAAGTCCCAAAATAAGCAGTAACGTCGTTTTGGTTAGCGCCTTATTTTTAGTAGAGACTTTTGCAAATTTCAATTTGTACATCTGCGCCTTTCGATGCAAATAGCGAACCCCAACATTGACTTAAAGTGTATTTGTTTTCTACAACTTTACTTTTAACTCCTTCTTAACATCTTCAGCCCCGGTATGTTTGTTGCTAAATAAATGGATCATGATAAAAACACTTTTTATTATCATCGCCATTTTTTTTATATTAATTGATGGGTCTGAAGCTGCAAATCTATGCCTTCATTTTTACAAAAAAAACAAAAACATTTCAAAACTTTCAACATTAGCTTTTGAGTCAGCGACAATTGAACTTCAAACTCCTTTGACCGCAGATACTAGCTTTCACCCAATAAAGGGCTTTCGCTACGACGGTGAAGATTACTCGGTTTCACAAGCCCAACTAGGCAACGGCGCTGCTGTGGTGATTTTAAACAAACACCGAGAACGCCCCTATATTGAACCTATTCGACTAATACGCCTACTAGGTAATACCGGACAGATAATAAGCAATGCGAGCTCTATGAACCCATCAATAAATTGTCATTCTTATGCCATGATGCTCAGTCGAATTCCCGGTTGGCCTTCCAATGCTTGGCTGGATGCGGGTCGTATGTCCTACTCACCAGGCCGTAGTGACTCGCTTTCTAATTTGATAAAGGAATATTTTTTCGACACAGGTATTGGCTTTAGTAACTCTAACTCAGCTCTTTTTGACCGCACGAGTGGTTTAAAGACTGGTGACTACGTTTTGATGAGTCGGCGAAACTTTCAAGGAGGATTAACTGTTGTTCATTCGGGCATTGTCACCCAAGGCAGAGACCTACATGGGGTATTCAATATTGTTGAATCCAAACTAGAAGAAAATATGGTGGTTCACACGCCTTTGGCTAATTTAGTAAATTCCTATTCAATTACAGGAATTAGAGTATTTCGACGTCGTTTGAATTAGGAAGCTAGTAAGAAACCCGTTCGACCGACAATATCCCTTTGATTTTTTGCATTTCAAAAATAGTTTGATTTACTTGGGAAGAATCCTTCACGGCAATATCAAATAGACAAATGGCTTTTTTATCTTTGGTGGTGCGAATATTGGCCGATTGAATATTAATTCCCAATGCTGAAAATGATTCAGTCATTGTCTTTAGTAATCCCGGAATATCCAAACAGGTGATCTTCATTTTTATTACTCGCTCCATGCCTTCACCAGCATGTTTAACATTCCAAGCCACATCGACCTTGCGCAGTTGATCTAACTCAAAGGCTTTTTTGCAATCGCTGCGATGTATAGCTACACCTCGTCCACGAGAAATAAATCCAATAATCGGGTCCCCTGGGATTGGAGAGCAGCATTTAGCAAAGTGCACTAGCATATCGTCCATGCCTTCGACCGAAATAAGCGATTTGCTTCGCTTCATTTTTTGAGACGCGCTTTTGAGCACTTTCTCCATAAAGGAAGATTCCTGAGGCTTTGGATCAATGCTCTGTGATTTAGGTGCTAACCGATCCACAATATTACGAGTTTCTAGTTTCCCGTAGCCAACTTTAATATAGAGTTCGTCGGTTCCATGAACCCCATAGTCTTTTAAAAACTTATCATAGTCTTCGCCCTTTAAATAGCGAACAGAGGCCAGTCCAAATTTTCTGAATTCTTTTTCCAAAAGCTCTTTTCCAAGAAGCCAACTTCGCTTACGCTGTTCTTCTTTAACAAAGGCACGAATTTTAGATTGCGCTTTGCTCGTGATACAAAACTTCAGCCAATCTTTCGATGGCGTTTGTGTTTTAGACGTAATTATTTCAACGGTGTCGCCGTTTTTAAGTTTATGTTTTAAGGGAATCATTTTTCCATTTATTCGTGCGCCTGCGCATTGATTTCCTAAATCCGTATGAATCGCATAGGCAAAATCTATTGGAGTCGCTCCGTCAGGCAATTCTTTGACATCCCCATTTGGCGTGAAAACATAAATTTCCATATCAAACATTTCTGTTTTTACAGTATCTAAAAATTCTTCGGGATTTCGAACCGTCTGATGCCACATGACCAGCTCGCGCATCCAGTTTGACTGGCCAACGGCCTCTTCTGAAATCTTTCCGCGTTCTTTGTATTTCCAGTGCGCAGCAATCCCGCGCTCAGCAATTAAATGCATTTCTTCGGTACGAATTTGAATTTCTATGCGATCGCCGCCAGGTCCCAATACTGTTGTATGCAACGACCGGTAATTGTTGGTTTTAGGCATGGCGATAAAATCTTTAAATCGACCTGGCACTGGCTTCCAAAGCGAATGGATATGCCCAAGCACTTCATAGCACTCTGAAATTGAACTCACGATCACTCGAAAAGCTAAAACATCAAACACTTGTTCGTAATCAATATTACGCGCCTGCATTTTTCTATAAATTGACCAAAGATGTTTTGATCGTCCGTAGACTTGAAATTTAATCTGAGTTTTTTCTAAGGATTTTCCAATTTGTTTTCGAACGTCTTCAATGTAGCGATCGGTTTCGACTTCTGTTTTTTTTACTTTTTGATTTAACTGGTAATGCATATCCGGTCGGTAATACCGAAAACACAAATCTTCGAGTTCAATCTTTAATTCATTGATACCCATACGACCAGCCAGCGGCGTGTAGATTTCAAGAGTCTCTAGCGCTATGCGAGCCTGTTTTTCATAGGGCATATGATTTAAAGTACGCATGTTGTGCAATCGATCGGCGAGTTTGACCAGAACGACTCGAATGTCTTTCCCCATCGCAACGATCATCTTACGAACATTCTCGCCTTGTTTTTCAACCGAGTTTTTGAATTTCATCTGAGATATTTTTGTAACGCCATCAACGAGGGTTGCGACCGTTTCGCCAAATTCACGACGAATATCATCCAAAGTAACGGTGGTGTCTTCAACTGTGTCGTGCAAAATGCCAGTGATAATAGAATCAATATCGAGTTTTAAATCGGCAATAATTCCCGCAACCGATAGCGGGTGAAAAATATAAGGTTCGCCCGAGCGGCGAAACTGACCT
>JAYVPD010000015.1:0-2765 GCA_043757515.1 Pseudobdellovibrionaceae bacterium | reverse complement strand
CGAGCACCCCATATCACATAGTTCGACGAGTACCGTTGCTTCCTTCCGGACCTAGCGGAGTTCGTCATCAAAGCTATTGTATGGGACCCGGCTCTATTTGTGTAACGTAGATTCCGTAGGCATTCATCTTATAACGCTAAGCAGGTAAAGATTAAACTCAACAAATCTTAACCAGCTAAAATTACTGATGTTTTTACTTAAAACCAAGCTTTAAAAACGCATCGACGGCCTGGCAATTCTCTAGATACGAATGGGGCACCATGGGTTGGCGGGATTCATCGCCAAGGTATTTAGAATTATAGGTCCCAATGCGAGCTCCGCTATCCATAATGCCTACTAATTCACCATTACTGTTCACGGCTGGGCCGCCAGAATTGCCGCCCAAAGAATCGGCGGTTGTCGATGTCCAATGAACCAGAGGTCCACTATTGTTTAAATTAGAAATGGTTTGGTCGATTACAAAACCCGTGCTCCAGCGTTTGATGTTTAAATACTGATCGGCATCAGTGGTGCCTTTGGCCCCGGGCCGTGCATGAGTCCCCGGATAACCAATGACATAAATAGCAGATCCGTTAGCGATCTTGCAATTGGGTACGGGTTTGATTTCAACAAGATCATAGGCGTAAAAGGATTTGCTGTCGACTTCAACTTTCAGCAAAGCAATATCGGGTTCTTTTGAAATTCGAACGACTTCAGGGTTATCAAAGGTTCGATTTAAATCATTCGTAGTTATGGCTGCGCGATTGATATTATCAATTCCAAGGCTTGAGGATATTCGAATACTTGAACAAACTGTTTTTTCAACGCAGTTATTTGCACGAACAACATGTTCGCTGGTTAAAAAATAGAAAAAATATTTTCCATAGGCACCCGCAGAATTGCCGACTTCTTTATGAACTAAAAAAGCGCTCGCAGGCGCTCCGCTCGATCTATAAGTGATTCCAAAAGTCGATGCCCATGCTGTTCGCACTCCGCCAGGTAAATTATAGGTGGTGGTAAAGAAGCCCTCGCCTGCAAAGCTCATTGAAACAATGAAAATCAAAAAAATAAACTTAAACATGGATAATGCAGTTGCAACCCAAAGGCCTGAAAAAGAAGGTGTTTCGCAGGGAAACAGCTGTCTAGATCTTGGTCACAGAGCTTCTTTGCGGGTCACGCGGGCAGGTGACACAATCAATTTAAATAAACTGTCTCGATACTGGACACGAAAATTTGAAGATCTGTTTAAGGTTCCAAAATAATGGCATAATTGAGCTGGGGGGATATGCGTGTTTAAAAAACTATCGGGGTTTCGTCCCACTTTCTATATTTTCCAGATGGTCGCCTTTTTCTTCACAATTGTTCTTTTTCAAAATTGTTCAAAAGTAAAATTCCGTGATCTAGGTCTGGTGGAACAGTCTTCAGTCGCTAGCGCTGCAGATGATGCGGGGTTAGAATCCAATTCTTTGTTTAGAATTCAAACGATTCAGCCGTCTTTTACGACTGTTGAAAACGCCGGTGATGTAAAAGTCCTGTTGGTCGTTGATAATTCGCCGACAATGCAAAACTCCCAAGAAAATCTGACTAAGAACTTGGAATCATTGCTAGGAAAAATTAAAGACTACACGGCTCAGGTCAAAGTGGTTTCGACCACACTCTATGATGATAGGAATTGCGGCGAAAATTGTATCACCAAGCCGGTGTTGGGCGTTTACCATGGAATCAGCAGTTTAACTGTAAATGGACGTTCTGGAAATGCATACTCAATGGGGATGGGCGAAAGTTCAAAAAATGTGGTGTTCAATTTTACTAAAACGATGTCACCTGCAGAAAAAACGACTGTGATTTCAAATATCGCTGCCCGCGTAAAGGACCTTGGAACGCGCGGTTTAGACAGCGAAGCTCAATTTGCTGCGATGGCTATTTACCTAGATTCATCGATTTCTAATTTCTTTAAAAAAGGCGACAAGGCATTAGTGTATATCCTAACAGACGAAGATGATTCGTACTCAATATCTGCCATGGTCGATAAAAAATCTCAGTATTATGAAACCGCACAATGGTCCACAATTACCCGTGGGCTATCGTTTTCCTATAGCGGATATCAAAGTGCCTCTGGTTCTTGCAATTATTACGACGAAGCAGGTAATTATACAGGAACAAACTATATTTCACCTGGACCTGGGTATCAAACTCTCAGTGGTTGCAATGAATATGTAACGAGCATGAACTCTGCTGGTAACTGCAGTATCGGAGCCTGTTCATTTAATACGGGTATTCCTTACGACGGCGCAAGACCACTTAACGGCAAAGATCAAGCAACTAGATGCCAAGAATTGACCGCTGAATTTGCCGGATTATACCCGATTACACGATGTTATCCGCAAGATGTAATTACTTATGATAGCGATACGATAAACTATCGAGAAAGTCGAATATTAGGCATCGAATCCGAAGTGATCGATGCCTCTCCGAACAAAGCAGATTTGGTTTTAAAGACTGTTAAAAAAAGATTCGACGACATGTTTGGATCAAAATATTTGATCGGTGTATCAGCTAATTTGCCTGGCCAATCGTGTGCTCTTAAAACAGGGCAATCCAATGACGTATTTTTTTCGAAAACGTTGCCAAAATATTTCCCAACGTCCAACTTGTTAGTAAGTTCTATATGCGATGCTAACGCCGACGACAAAGCTGTAAAGCGGGTGGCGGCAGAGTTTGAAAATATAATCAGCAATGACTACTTGTTAACTTTAGGGCCAAAAGATATCGTTGAAAAAGTGGTA
>JAYVPD010000014.1:0-2772 GCA_043757515.1 Pseudobdellovibrionaceae bacterium | reverse complement strand
TCCTGCTCTGTTGGTTTGGTATCTAAAACAGAGGCTCGAAGCTCCACTGCTGTTTTTTGACTTACACCAGCTGTGAACGCTTTGTTGCGTCCAATGTATACATATGTCTTTACTGGTTTCCTTAATCCCCAGGCGGACATCTGGTTGTCAAATTTGCTTATGGCATCCATAGTTTTTGAGCCAGTCAGTGGATCAAGGCCAACGTCAGTTAGGACTTGAACTGAATCGTTTGAATCTTTCGATTTAGAAACTTTTGAAATGGTAAGATCCAGTGTTCGATTCACGACCGTTTCAAGCGTGACCTTTGCTTTTAAAAAAAACGATCGAGCTCGTCTTAAAGACATCGCAAGATTGCTTTTTGCGACCTCAGTATCAGAGGCCTGAAGCCATTCGACAGTGTCGACTTGAAGAGAATTTTTTTTACCCTCTTTTCTATCTATAAAACTATATCGAACATCAAATGTTACTGTCCCTTTGGCATTGGTGTTTTGAACTATTTCAGTATTTAAAAATACTAATTCACGAATCAGGCCATCATGATCACGAGTTCTTATAAAATTTGCGGCACTAGCATTTTTTTTAGCCAGCAAATCAGCACTATCAAATTTTTCCTGAACGCTTGCAGGGATTTCAACTTTAATAAAATTATAAAAAGAAATGCATTCGGCCCCAGAGGCTAAATTCAAATTAAAACACAGACCAAATAGAATGCTGGCAGTAAAATTTAAGCGTCCAAACATAAATACACCTTGTTCAAAATTATCGCTACTCTACAGGAACTTTACTTTTCAAAACACTGTAGAGATTTAGACAAAGTGACTTTTTTTGGATCCCTATGGAAAGTGACTACCTAGAGGCAGAAAGCTTTACCTTGTTGATTTTACGAGGAAATAAACTATTGAGTGGTTTTATCCAGCTTGTTGAGTCGAGCTTCTAGGCGCCTTAACATTTGATCTTGGTCTTCAACTTTCTTTTTAAGAAGTTCAACTTCAATTTGTTGCGACTTAGCGGTCTCTATTAAAGGGCCTACTAAACCCATGTAGTTGACTGATAGGTAACCATTCTCGTCTTGATAAACAAGCTCTGGAAAAACCTGCTGTACATCCTGAGCAACGATTCCCATTTGACGCCGACTGCCTCTCTGGGAATCAATCCAGTTGTAAGTCACACCGTTTATTTTTGCTATTTTTTGAACCGCATTTGGAATAATTTGAATATCCTTTTTCAAAACTCGATCGCTGCTGCTTGTAACAGTTCCACCATATGTGATATTGCCGCCAACAATTAAATTGCCTTTCACATCCAAGCTCTTGTCATCTCTTAAAATCATCGCTACTTGATGATTTGAGCCACGCATTTTTGTATAGAATACGAAACTTCCACCCAACTGATTGCCTGTTTCACCCGTTAGTCCCGTGGAAACTACGTCGACAAACCCAAAAATTTTATTAGTAGGCACATTTTGTCCAGTGATAACTATCGCCCCTAAGCTCTGCCCCAAGGCCAAATTACTTATAGGATTATCCAGAAAAAGCATCCCTCGTCCCGCATAGCCATTATTTTTTGCCGACCCAAAACCAGAGACACCAAGAATCGTTTCGCCCGATCCGCCCCAGCCCAATCCCATCGTTGGATCCAAAGTATTGATTCCTACATTTCCATTTTTAATTACCAGTTGGTTGCCTCCAATGGCAATTCCGTCCGCTGGAATGCTTTTATAGTCGACTTGAATCGGCACGACTTGATCGGCCGAATTGGCAGTAGATACTAATAGTTTATACACAATATTTGAAAGCAAATTTATTTGGGAAGAAGAAAACGCAGTGGCTGATGTTTTATCTTTGGATTTTAAATTCAGAATGGTTTTATTGTCAGTTGCCGAATCCTGCAGAACAAGTTTGCTGATAAGATCCAAATTACGACCGCTCATTTTAAACAATCCATTTTCTAAGCTGATTTTCTGGACAAAAACTTCGCCATCAGTCTGAGCTAAAGTATCACTCGAAGGACTAATCAAACGCCCACTGTTTTGCTGACAGTTTTGAAAACCTATTATTGCGGTGAATGTGCACAACCAAATAAAAAAAGTCAGTTTTTTTGCTTTGACCCATTGAACTCTCATGACCAACCTCCACTTAAATAGCCTATCAAAATCATACCTTTATGGCGTCACCAATTAGGGCTAGTTTTTTGATTCGCTCTAGCTACCCACACCTTGGTCCTTCTCAAAATAGTACGTCGAACTTGGCCCTGATGAGTTAAGTCTAGACGATGGTGGTAATTATCAATACAGGCTTAATAACACTCAGTTACCGGCGCTCCCTTTCCGATCCCTATGGGTATTGATTCAATCTTGCATGTTAGGTTTACGAGGTGGTTTCCCTGTTAAAAAAATATTTTTTCCTTGTATTGATCTTTCTGTTTTCATCGATACTGAATTCGTCGATATCGATGGCTCAAATGTCTGAAACGGCCATATTCAATCGTTGCTTTGCTCAGTTAACAAATCGACCTGTTCCGCTTAAGGACCCTGTCTACATACAAATTAAAAATAAAGAAATTCATGCGTTGACAGCGTGCCTTGATTTACTGAAACAGGCTGATTTGAATTCAAACGGTACTTTTTTAAACAAGGGGCCTTTCAGCAAACACATTTTAAATACGTTCTATAATTTTCATCGAACTTGGTTTCCGACATCAACGGTGGATCAAATATTAGGTTACCGAGACGAGTTTGATAGCAACACTCAAAACACCGTCGAGTTTTCATCT
>JAYVPD010000013.1:0-35694 GCA_043757515.1 Pseudobdellovibrionaceae bacterium | reverse complement strand
TAATTAAACAAAATTGTGAAAAGGCGCGACATTATGCGCAGAAAACGCTTGAAACAGTCAGACACCACATGAAATGGTTGTAGTATGAGTGTTGTTGTCCAACTTTCCAAATTTGAAGGTCCGCTGGCGTTGTTGTTATATCTTATTCGTAAAGAAGAGATGGACATTTTTGACATTAAAATTAATGAAATTACAGGTCAGTACCTGGACTACATTAAATTAATGAAGGAATTGGATTTGGAAGTCGCAGGGGAATTTGTCGCAATGGCGGCCACTCTGATCCAGATCAAATCAAAAATGCTGTTGCCGCAGTATGATGAAAAAGGTGAAGTCGTTGAAAATGAAGACCCTCGAAAAGAGTTGGTTCAAAAATTATTGGAATACCAAAAGTACCAAGAGGCCGCTCGGTTGCTATATGATCGTCCCTTGGTTGGCCGCGATATGTGGACCCGTGGTTCGCGTCTAAATCTAGATGAACCTGGCAATGATGAAGTCGAAATCGAGGAAAACGGTTTGTTCACAATGATATCGATGTACCGTCAGATTATGCGTTCTGCAAAAAAACGAATTCATCAGGTGACAGCAAAGGCTCAAAGTATTGCAAGTCGGATTTTAGAATTGCGAGATCTCTTAACAATGGGAACTCGGCGTACAATGAATGAATTGATCGGCCAAACAGAGGATCAGGTTCGGCAGATTTTAATAACGTTTTTAAGTGTTCTTGAATTGGCAAAACTAGGTTTTGTGGGGCTTTATCAGACAGAAACCTATGGGGACATCTGGATTGATTTACGTAAGCCCATTGAAAACGATGTGGTCTCGAGGGTTGAAGAATACGAATCGTTAGATAGTGCAGCTGATAAGTTGTTTGGCAAGACTCAGTCTGAGCCTACAGAAAGTGAAAGTCTGGATGGGAAAAACGCCGCTTTTGCAGATGATGGTTTTGTTCTTGTCGATGCTGAAGATGGGATGTCCGAATCTGAAACTATTGGAATAACCGGTGAAACCGAAATGGCGTCTGACGAAGAAATTCTTCAGGCAGAGATGGAATTAGATTCGCAAGGTGAACCTGAAGCCCAAGTTTAAATAAATTTTAAGGAAGAATGATGAGCAAAAAGAAATCAAAACCGGCAAAAACTAAAGTTGATAACGACGTTGAAAATAACCTGGAAATTGAATTGGCTGACGGTCCGGCAAATAAAGCCACCGCCGACGTTTTTACAGAATCAGCTGCCTTTAAAACAGATGAGCTTGATGAAGCCCAAGAATTATTTCAAGCCGAAGCAGTGCCTATTCTGGATGAAGATGAATTTGAAATCGTATCGGCAGAACAATTAGATAAGGATCTAAGCGAAGACACCGATGTTGTTGCTACAGAAGAAATTGAAGAATCAGAATTAGCAGAATTTGATACGGCTGATATCGAAGATTTAGAATTTATTGAAGATGAACGATTGGAATCCATTATCGAATCCGTTCTGTTTTCAACTGACAAACCGGTTTCATTAAATGCGTTAAAGCAGATATTTAAAGGAACTCAAGTTAAGACCGACCGAATCAAGCGAACGATTGATAAGCTGTCAGTATTGTACGCCAGTGGCAATCGCGGGATCTATATCGAAGATGTCCTGGGCGGCTACCAGTTAAGAACAAAACTAGATAACACTAATTTTTTAAGACGAACGCTGAAAGTCAGGCCCTTTAAATTGTCAGGACCAGCGCTTGAAGTGCTAGCCATTGTTGCCTACAAACAGCCAATGATTAAACATGAAATCGACGAAATTCGTGGCGTCGAATCGGGGCATTTATTAAGGGCCTTGATGGAAAAAGGCATTGTTGCATTTGCTGGTAAAAGTGATTTGCCTGGTAAGCCAATGCAGTATGTTTCTACTAAGAAATTCTTAGAAATTTTTGGATTACGTAATTTAAAAGAACTACCAACACTGAGTCAAATAGATGAATTGTTGCCTGAAGGTATTAATGAAGATGATGAAATCAAAAATTCAAAATTAAGCTCGATTACAGATGCTATGTCCCAGCAGGTGGCTATGGGCGGATATTCAGAGGGTGAAGAAGAATTATTTAAAATCACCGAGCAATTGGGTGAAATTGCAACATCATCGGATTTCTTTGAACAAGAAAAACAACGTCAAAAAGAAAAGAAAGATTTTGAAAAAGCACAAAATATTCGTGAAGCTCTCGAGGTAAATGAAACCGTTGCTAATCGAGATTTAAACTGGCTAAAGCGTTATGATGAAGCCTTGGCCCTAGGTAAAAAATCTCTCGATGAAAAACCCGAAACAATGAAGTCTGTAGAGGCGGCTAGCGAGTCAGAAACGACTGAGGATTTAATCCTTGAGTTCACCGAGGACGAAGTGTCGGTCGACTTTGAAGAAAAAGAAGAAGAACTTCCAATTGTTGCTTCAGACGAAGAACTCGAAGGTCTTTAGATCAAGACGCCTATGTGTTAAGCTTCAGCATTTCTAATGTGCGATTTTTCTATTTTTTTGGACGACAAAATAAAGTGAAATGGAACTAGATAGAAAAACTAAACAACTGCAGAGAAAAACGATACCTCGTTCTCCAAAATAATTTCGTTCTCCAAAATGCTTGGCGTAAAATGAATAGTTAATGTAATAAAACGTGTCTCCTCTCCATAGTTCAAAGAAGAGATACGACAATGACAGAAAGGCATTGACACTAAAAACCCATTTAAAGTGTTTAGGAATTCCTTTGTTTTTCAATTTTAGCAAAAATAAAATAGAAGGATAGAAAACAAAGCAAACGGCCGCAGCTGGAATAGCAAGATATTTAACCAAATATTGAAAAAGATAAACATAAGCTATGCCGCTGCCCGGAAGGCCTTCGGCGACCGCTAAATCACAAAAAAACAAAAAATAAATTAATAACTGATACACGGTTTTATAAAATCAGGTGCAAATTATTTTGTCAAACATACTAGAAATTTTGATTCTTTTGAAGGCGCTAAAAACTTATAACTATGACTAAGGGATTATTTGAGGCTCTTTGCGAATTATTATGAACTTGAACCCGACTCGTTTTGAAACAGAACGGCAATCGGTTTCGGTTTAGGATTAAACAAGTTTCTGTATTTTGAAATTCTAGTCCAATAGCTTGGATAATATGTGCTATAATTTGTAGATGCGATGGCGGCGATTAAAAACTCCTCTTGGATTGGTACTTTCATTTTTTATTGTCCTTATGCTTGGCTTTACCAATTGTACCAAATCTTCATCTAGCGATGCGACCGATACCCCGATGGCTAACGGCGGTGGAAATTCTTCAGCTGGTGGCGGAGCGCCTCCTTCTGATCCTGGGCTGCCGGCACAGCCGGCGGTTGTTCCTGATTTCACAAAACTGACTCCATCCTGTTTTACTGTCGATTCAGCGAGTCCCTATCTTCCCGCGGGTTCTTTTTTTACTGGCAGTGAATGGAACGATCCCCATGTAATTAAAGTAGGTACTGATTTTGTTATGTATGCGTCGGCAGACACGAATTTTTCTCAAAATATAAAAATCTATCGTTTTGTTTCTACAGATGGAAAAAATTGGAATTTGTCGCCTGCCAATGCCGTGTTTGAACGCTCGGCTGATAATTTGGCCTGGGATCGAGGCAGTATTGAAACACCGGCGGTAGTTTTTTTTCAAGGCCACTACTTTATGTTTTATACTGGTTATTCAGACCAGGCGGATTCAAGTACCTATAACATCGGCTACGCCACGTCGCCTGATGGGATAACTTGGACGCGGGCCATACCGCACCTGGCGCCAACCAACCCGAAAGGGTCACCTGACTTGAATTTTATGCAATACGTAGTAGGCGAACCAGCCCCAGTGGTTTTTAATAATAAATTGTACCTTTATTTCGCCGCGGAAGGCGCTCATCTCAGTGTCAATTCAACTTTGTTTACCATCGGTTTGATGACCTCAGATGATGGTGTGAATTGGTCTACTCCAGCAATGGCTTTGGCCCCCGACCAGTCGATGTATCCTCGTAGCACCTATCTTGGGTATTCAACGCCACATGCGCAGGTTTTAAACAATCAAGTACATTTGTTTTTTGATGTCGCTAAAGACAATCCATTCAAGCAAGTAAAAATTCACCATGCTGTATCGCCCGATGGACTTGGCAACTGGGTGCAGGATGCGACAGCGATTATAGACAGAGCATCAATCCCCTGGGCGGATGATCAAGTAAATGGACCAGCCGTTTTACTTGACGGAAATAAATTGTATCTATGGTTTGGTGGGCAAGGAAATCTGTCGGCCTTCCCAAATATTAACATGGGTCTAGGTTTAGCGACTTGCACACTCTAAGTTTTGGTTTCAATTCGGCAATGCCAGCGCGATTATTTGGGCAGGTAAATTGGCACCGCCAATAGCCATCACAATATACTGTTTTCCTTTGTAGAAATAAGTCATGGGTGCGCCAAACGCATTTCCTGGAATTTCTACTTTCGCCAATTCTTGGCCAGTCAAAGGATCGAGCGCTCGTAAAACGGGTTCATCATTTTCTACAAACGCGGTTGCAGAATTAGGAAACGGAATTTTAGAATCGGTATTGGATTTAAGATAATGGACACCTTTGGCAATCCATTTTCCAGATTGGGCTGCAAACAAAATATCAGGAGTCGCCAGAACATGAATGCGTCTGGGCCAACCCAAGTCTCCATTTGGAAAATTGAATTTTGCTTTACCCGTAAGATTTAAATTTTGTAAGAGAGGATCGGCTTTTGGACCTTTGCCGATGGCGGTGATCCAATTTTGTTTTCCTGTGGTCATATCAATAGCGGTGATGCGCCCATACGGAGGCGCAGTCAGTGGTGGGTCCTTAGGGATATCTAGATATTTAGATTTAGCAATGTTCCAAACATATTTAAAATCGGAAAGTGGATAGTGCGTAAGTACCGGCAGGTACGGGTAGGTAACCGATCCGACGTACAGAGTGGAATTTCCAGGGTTGTAAGCGCCGCCGGCCCAGCTAGATCCTCCAACGACTCCGGGAATCATCAAAGTAAAACCAGATTCAGAAGGGGGCGTGTACAAAGGCCCATATTGGATTTTGTTATTATTTAAATAATCAATGGCCCGGCTTCTAAACGCCGCCGGTAGACCCAAGCTTAAGTCGACGCCTGTGTCTGGATTCATTCCCTGTTCATCAAACGGTGGAGGTAACGTTGGAAATCGCTGGGTCAGGGAGGAATGCTCTCCTGGTACTCGCGACGGAGGAACATTTTTTTCCACAACTGGCCAAACAGGAAGGCCTGTCGTGCGATCTAAAACAAAGGCAAAGGCTTGTTTAGTCAACTGGGTGATAGCCTTTATTGGCCGTCCCTCAACAATGACATCCATTAATATCGGTGCTGACGGCGGATCGTAGTCCCAAAGCCCGTGATGAACAAACTGGTAATGCCAATTTTTTTTGCCGGTTTCGCAGTCGAGGCTTACTAGGCTTTCTCCGTATAGACCATCACCAGGGCGATCCCCACCGTAATAATCGTTCGTCGGCGTGCTAATGGGAACATACACAGAATTTAAACTTGAATCAGCGCTCAGTGGTGTCCACGAATTGGTATTGCCATTTTTTTGCCATGAATTATTTAGCCAGGTTTCAGTGCCTTGTTCACCAGCTTTGGGAACTGTATGAAAGGTCCATTTTAATTTTCCAGTTTCTGCATCAAAGCCACGAACATCACCGCGGGGAACAGGGCCTTTGTAAAAAAAATCAGACACCGAGGATCCAATAATAATCGTATTTTTACAAACAATAGGCGGTGAGGTGACACTGTATTTGCTGCGACTGGCCTCATCGATTTGACCTTTGGCTAAATCTACAAAACCTTTGGCTCCAAAATCTAAATCTACTTTTCCAGTTTCAGCGAGCAATGAAATTAAATAGCCGTCACCGGTTCCATAAAAAATTCTCTTTTTATCGGTAGATTCCCAATAGGCCACGCCTCGATGAACAAAACCTAAATTAGTAGGGTAGCCCTTGAGGTAAGCTTTTGGATCAAAAGTCCATTTTTCACGGCCATTTTGAGGATCTAGCGCAGCTACTTGACTCAGCGATGTGCTGGTGTAAAGCGTGTCGGCAACCATCAGAGGTGTGGCTTCAAAAATACCAACATCCAATTTCAAAGCTTTAGAAATTGGGTTATCGATCGAATCCCAAACCCAAGCTAGTTTTAATTGGGCCACGTTGCTGCGATTGATTTCTTTGAGGTAAGAAAACTTAGAGGACCCTTCTGTTGATCCGTAGTAACGCCAATCACTGCCAGTATTTGTTGCCGGCCCACGGCTTGTTACGGAGGTGCAGAAGAGAGACCCGGAAAAAATAAAAACGGCACCCAAAAAGCGTAGTGACCTTTTCAAATTCTTATTCATGGGAATCCCTCGTTTAAAGTTTTATAAATAGTCTAATTTGCCAGTCATTAAGTCGAGTAAAAAAGAATAGCTCACCAGGTTGAATTTCCAGACCATAGGGCATCTCAATTTGAGATTTGCTTTTTTTAAATAGCATAATATCGTTTTTAGAACGTATACGGAGAATCCCGCAAATAAGGATTTCATTATACAGCGATATTAAGTAAAATAAAGGTAGAGGGGCCAAGTGAAAACCAAGTTTTTTCTTATCTTATTCCTATCCGCAATCATGTTATCTTGTAGCAGCAGTCAAAATGGATCCCCTTTTGGAGATTTTAAAAGTACCGATTGCACTGGTGATGCCTGCGCTTCAAAAGCGGCCATTCCTGAACCCTCTTTTGAGCGTGAAGACAATTCCGATATTATTTTAGATAAGTATGACAACACTTTGGAATTGAGTGGCAAATGTCGAATGAAAGATATTCCAGATAGTGAAATTCAATTTTTAATAACGGCGGAAAGCGGTGCCCAAAGGACCCTGACTGATGGCTTTACTCCAATTGTGGGTACTACATCGTCTTCAAATCGAATAGCAAAATGTGAAAAAGGCCGCTGGGCCGTTGCAATTAATGCCTGTGCAAATTTAATGGGCGTGGCAGGGCTTCACAAATTAGACATCACTCTTAAAGGCAAAGATAAAAACAATCGCTATGTAGACATTCAAGACGGTAAAATATCTATGAATTTAATTCGTGCTAACGACTGTGACGCCAGCGTTCAGTAAGAGCCCAGCAGAATAATTCGGCAATTTAAGTGCGCATTCTAAATGCTACTTGTAAGCATAATCCATTTCAAATTTTTGATGCATCTTTTTGAAAAGTTAGCGATACTGAAGAAGATTTGTCCACAGGGTTTCGTCAAAAAGTTTATTTCCATTTCGAAACGTCTTTAAATCTAGGTTTCTAATTGATTCTGGAGCAATGAAACCAGCGACAGAGTAGTTTATTCTTGGATCTAAAAAAGTCTGACCAAGCCCATTTTCAGTTAGTAATGTCCTGATTTCTTTGGAGGACAATATTAAGCGCAACAGGTCCATTGATAGTTTTCGGTCGGGTGTTTTGTTTGCGACAACGAGAGAAAAAGTTATTAAAAAACTAGAACTAACATCTATATAATATGGTTTTTTATTTGCATAGGCGAGCTGAAGGGTTGTTTCATAGCCTTCAGATTTTTTGACCTGTTGGGTCCAACTGTGCTCTAACAAAAAGTTTTTATTGAATTGAAAAAAATGATTTTTCTTTTTTTGATTTACCAAAAATAAAAAATCTATATAGGTCGAATGATTTGTTTTTGCCGGCGGTGAAAATACATTGATAAACCAGGAAATCGGTAAAGAATAAACCTGATTACTGTGCTTTTGAGGCTGAAAGTCTGAATGTATGGTTTCAGAGATTAACTTTTCAAGCGGCTCTAGGTTTTTGATTCGATTGTCATTGAATAGTGGTTCAATAAAGGCTTCTGGACTCAAGGCTAATATAATATTTTTATTTAAGATCACTTCAGTGCGGAATTCTTGATATGACTTTCGAACAATTACATTGATGTGCGAATGAGTCTCTTTTTCCAAATATTTAATTAACGGTGTGGTCAGAATACCTTCCTGTTGAACAAGAAGGTCGACATTCTTTGTATCTTGATAATAAAAAGTAATTTGTTTCTCAGGGGAACTGCCGTGAAAAAAACCAATCCAAAACGTACCGACTAAAAAGATCAACCAAAGGATAGTTTCATAAACTTTGGCTGATTTTATTTTAGAAAGAAACGACAAATCTAAAAGGTTTCGTCAAAAGACACATTGCCAGACACGCCAATTTGATAAGCCGAAACACGGCGTTCAAAGAAATTTGCCAATTCCTGCATATCTTGCAATTCCATAAATGGAAATGGGTTTTTAGTGTTGAATCTTGGCGAAATATGCAGAGCTTCTAGTCTTTGATCAGCAACAAATTCTAGGTATTGGCGCATATCTTTTAAAGATAAACCAGCAATTCCCATACTTAAGATATCTTCAGCAAAAGCCATTTCACATTCAATAGCTTCTTCAATCATTTGAACAATCATTTCATTCATTTGATCATTGAATAAACTGGGATCTTCTTTGCGGGCGGTTTCAATCACTTCGTTAGCAAACTGTATATGCATGCTTTCATCGCGAAAAACCCAATTTGTGCCGGTCGCAAGTCCTGTTAATAGTCCTTTTGAGCGCAAGAAATAAACATAGGCAAACGCAGCAAAGAAAAACAGGCCTTCAATGCAAGATGAAAAACAAGCTAGATTCATTAAAAATTTACGCTGGTCTTCTTTAGACTGAATTTTATCTATCTTATTGATCGAATCCATCCATTTGAAGCAAAACTGAGCTTTCTTTTTAATCGATGGAATGTTTTGAACGGCAGAAAAAGCTAATTCACGTTCTTTATGATCTGGAATATAATTATCAAGCAATGTCAGATAAAACTGCACATGCAATGATTCCTCGTACAGCTGTCGACTTAGATAAAGTCGCGCTTCCGGGGAATTGATATGCTTGTATAAATTTAATACCAGATTATTTCCAACAATAGAATCGCCAGTTGCAAAAAAAGCGACGAGCCGATTAATCAAATGTTTTTCAGCCGGTTTTAGTTTTGAATGTAAATCAACTAAATCAGTAGAAAAATCGACTTCATCAACAGTCCACGTATTTTTAATCGCATTTTTATACATTTCAAAAAAAACGGGGTACTTCATGGGTCGTAAAGTTAAATCAAATCCTGCATCCAATATCATAAAATCTCCTTATTTTATTTGCGGCCTACTGGCACGCTTCGCACGCTTCTGGGTTTTCAAGGCTACATGTAATCATTTCTTCATCGGTGTAGGTTTTCTCTTTGGTAGCTAATGCATCAGCTGCTTTTGCTGCTTCTATTGCAGGAGCCGGTTCGTTTGCCGTAGCAGCTGCAGCAGTGGGGGTGCTTTTTCGAACGGTTGTTTTAGCAATCGAAGTCGCAGGTCGCGAGCGTAAATAGTACGTCGTTTTTACGCCGCGTTTCCAAGCGTACATATACATACTAGATAGTTTGCCTATCGTCGGCGATTCGCTAAATAAATTTAAACTTTGGCTTTGATCGATATAAGGGCCACGATCGGCCGCCAAATCAATTAATGCTTTCATTGGTAATTCCCAAACTGTTCGGTAGATATTCTTAATATCAGATGGGATACTTGGTAAATCTTGGATAGATCCTTCTGCCATTTTTATTTCATTGCGAAGATCATCATTCCAAAGACCTAATGTTTTAAGCTCGGTAACTAAGTATTTGTTAATTTGTAAAAATTCACCACTTAACGTTTCACGTTTAAATAAATTTGAAACCTGTGGTTCCGTGGCTTCATAACAACCGACAATCGAGGCGATTGTGGCTGTTGGAGCAATAGCAATCAGCAACGAGTTTCTAAGTCCGGTCTTAGCAATTTTTTCTTTAAGTTCATTCCATTTATGCGTCATAGTTGGCTGAACATTCCAAAGATCAAACTGCAGCTGGCCTTTGGCCGCTCTGGTTTCCTGATAATTTTCATGAGGCCCGTATTTTTCAGCAAGTTCAGAACTGACTAACAAAGCATTGTAATAGATCACTTCTTGAATTTTTGTAGACAAGTTTCTAGCCGCATCTGAATCAAAAGGTAGACGCAATTGAAAGAAAGCATCTTGCAAGCCCATTAATCCTAATCCAACAGGTCTCCATTTATTATTAGAAAATTCAGCGGTATCAATTGGATAAAAATTAATATCGATTACTCGATCTAGGTACTTAACAGCGGCGCGCACGGTGCGGGCTAGCTTATCAAAATCAAATTCTCCGTTGACGATATGTCGACCTAAATTTACAGAGCCTAGATTACAAACGGCCGTTTCTGCATTCGAGGTCACTTCTAGAATTTCAGTACACAAATTGGATAAATGAATAACGTTTTGTGGTTGTCCTGTTTGGTTTGATTTTACATTGGAAGCATCTTTGAAAGTCATCCAACCATTGCCTGTCTGGGCAAGCGTTTTCATCATGCGAGAATACAAATCGCGCGCTTTGACTTGTTTCACATAGATTTTTTTCTCTTCGGCCTCTAGATACGCTTTTTCAAAGTCTTCGCCAAACAAATCTACTAAATGAGCCACTCGGTTTGGATCAAAAAGTGACCACATTTGATCGGATTCTAACCGCTTCATAAATAAATCAGGAACCCAATTGGCTAGATTTAAATTATGAGCGCGTTTGGATTCATCGCCTGTATTGTCGCGCAGTTCAAGAAACTCTTCGATGTCGGCATGCCAGGATTCCAAATAAATACAAGCGGCGCCTTTACGTTTTCCGCCTTGGTTAACAGCGGCTACCGAACTGTCTAATGTTTTTAGCCAAGGGATAATGCCATTGGAGTGACCGTTAGTTCCTTTGATAAGACTTCCGCGGGAGCGAACACGGTGGTAAGCCACGCCAATACCGCCTGCAAATTTAGAAAGCAAAGCGATATCAGTGTACTTTTGATAGATAGATCTCAAATCATCGCTCGGAGAATCCAATAAGTAACAAGAGCTCATTTGCGGTCGTAGAGTCCCGCTGTTAAAAAGGGTAGGGGTCGATGCCATATATTCAAGTGACGAGATCAAACGATAGAATTCAATCGCTTCATCTATAGATTGCGCAAGTCCACATGCTACGCGCATAAAGAAATATTGAGGGGTTTCAAAAACCTGCCTTGTCTGAGGGTTTTTTAATAAATATCGATCATAAACGGTTCTTAAGCCAAAATATTCAAAACGATCGGTTCTAAATGGTTCAATCGCTGCAGACAACGCCGTTTTGTGCGTATTTACGAATTTATATAAAGATTCATTTAATAGGCCATTTTGAAAGCCAAAGGCCACTGAATCAGCAAATGTCTTAATTTTCTGTGATCGCACCTCTTCATCTACATAAGTAGTCAAAAGGCGACCGGCCAAGCGCGAGTATTCCGGCTCTTCACTTATTAGTAACGAGGCGGTCGCAATACATAAGTTATCCAGTTCTTTTGTGGAAGCGCCGTCGTAAAGTCCACTAATGGCTTTGGTAGCCACTCGCAGTGGATCCACCTGTGATAAGCCTTGGCAAAGGCGAGTGACGCGTTCAACGATTTTAGTAACGTCGACCGGTTCAAGACTGCCGTCCCTCTTCTTTACACGCATAATATGGGGAGACGACGTATTGTAAACAGAGGTCGATTCATCGTCTGTTAAATTAAATGATAGATTATTAGTAGGGTGGTTTTCTGTGGTATTCATAGTTCCTCTTTTCAATCCTTTGACTTGCCGTCCATTTGAGTAATGCATCCCCTTAGAGTGAAATCAGTTTCACACTTGGTTCGCATTTCATCTTCAGGTCTAGTGACTCTGCTTGGAGTCTCTTTTCTTGAAGGTTCGTAGTATTTTACTTTCTTACATCTAAAGTCTAGTTTGGACTTTAGATGTTATTTTTTTGTTGAAATATAACTTCTTTAACCTAACTACCAGTAGTATTTAACACTTTGCGTCTTATCTAGTGACACTAGATATAGTATCTATCCAGTTGCTAGGCACTACCAGTTGCGTTCTATTCAAGCCTGCAATCCCCGAAAGTTTTCGTCAAGCGGATTTAATATTTTATGTGAAAAATACTTTAATGCTGATGATCAATTAAGCACTTAGCTTATTTTTTTTGACAAAAGTCTTGATAAACAAGGGTGTGCTTAGCGTTAAAGCAGGCCCTATGTCTAGAGTTGAGCTCTGGGAAATGCCTGTGTAGCGCTGCTTTGGATGAATAATTCCCGTTTTGTTAGGACTTCTGATTCATTCCTAGGTTCAAAGAACCGACTCTGACAGGATTTCTCGTTTCTAAGGTGATCAATGATCGCTTGATGAGTTCCCATTTTATTAGCTGTCCATCGCGGAGCCACTAGCTCGTCAAAGCGTGACGAGAAGGCGCTCAGGCGATGAATAGCAATATCAGGTCGAAGATGTTCTAAAAAAATTTGCACGCGTCGTGAATAGGTTTCAAGGGAAATCGGTTCAAATTCGCCAGACAAAAATGATTTCTCTAAGGCTGTGTTTTTTAAAACATGAAGATTGTGAAGTTTTACATTGGTAATCGGCAGCTCATTGCAAATGAGTGCTGTCTCTTTGATTCTTTCATCCGTTTCAAACGGACTTCCAAAAATAAGGTGAATTCCTAAATCAACGCTCGTTAATTGATTTATTTTTTTAATGGCTGCCAAAGAATCCGCAGCCGTGTGGCCCCTGCGGAAAAATACTAAATCATCTTCAAAAAAACTTTGCACGCCTAGCTCTACGGACACATATTTTTTTTCGTGAAAGGTCTGCCAAAGCTTAAAAAGGGACAAGGAAAGGCAATCGGGGCGGGTTCCGACAACGAACCCAACAATATCATCACCGCAGGCAAGGGAATCATTAAAATTCTTTTCTAAATCACTGATCTTTGCAAAAGAATTTGTGTAGGCTTGAAAATAAATCAAAAACTGCGAGACTTTGAATTTATTTTTAATATGGGCGCGGTATTTATGAATTTGTTCAGCCAAAGGCAAATCGAAGGCTTCGCTTCTGGCAGCCGAGCCCCAAACATCGCAAAACGAGCAGGTTTGCATACCTTTTAAACCCAGACGATTTGGGCAATCATCAACGACAGCAACGGGAATTTTATAGACCTTGGCGCCAAATACGCTTTTATATCGGTCAGAAATAGAGTAATAGGGTAATCCGTTCCAACCTTTTTCCATAGGGCGTTTTACCGCGACCCGGATTGTAGTCAAGAGGTAGTCTGGCAGAAAGGTCCTATGAGTTATAAAGAAGAGAGTATTTTAAAGTCAAAAACGTATGAAATTGAAATCACAGGAGATCAATCGCCGACGTTAAGGCCCGATCAAAAAGAGAGCATGCATCACATGGCCGGTGCCGCTAGCGAATCCGTATATCTCTATTATGAAGCCCTGTCGCGATACTTTTCCCTAGATTTAGACAATCAAAGTCAGGTCAGAGTATTATCTTTTGGATTTGGACTTGGGTATAATGAACTACTAACAGTGATCTACTTTTTAAAACACAAATTGGATCTTTCACGTTTGGTGTTAGTTTCCTACGAAAAAGATTTATTTCTTTATGATCTTTTTAATTCCTGGCTGGGCACGGACTCAGTAAACGGCGATAGCGTTTTTGACGGAGTTTGGTCAGGGATTCAAAGGACTCTGACTTTATCTGTGCACGAGCTGCCCCTTGTAAAAGTAAAAGAAACATTGAACGTTCTCCAAGCAAGAAAAGATTGGTCCCAATTGGGACCGGTGGCCAGTGTTGATGACTTTAGATCGTCCTTTGACGTGGTTTTTTATGACGCATTTTCAGCCAAAACTAATGAGTTTCTTTGGTCAGATCTATTTCTAAATGACTTGTTTAAAACGAAATTGAATTCCAAATTAGTTTTTTCCACCTATGCCTGCACCGCCGTGTTGAAACGGGTGGCTGCTGTAAATAATTGCGAATTTGACAAGCGAGATGGATTTATGGGTAAACGAAATTCATCCTTAATATTTCGAACGGTCAGACGGGCTATCGAAAATTAAATGTCGGTTTCTTTAAATTTTGAAATATAGTCGACTACCAACGATTGAGACTCTTTAGATAAAGATGAAAATTTAATTCCCAAATCGCCATGATTTCCAGAATAAACAACATCGCCCACTATTGGCAGCGGTTGATTGATATTTGGGCTTACGATTTGCCCTTTGATAGAATGTCCAATTTTCAATCCAAACGCATCGGTCAGGCCGCAGCCGCCTTCGGAAATGGTCAGCAATTTGGAAGTGAAATTTTCAGCAAGACTGACATTATAGCCTTCGAAAAATCCAAAAATAGGCACCCGCAGTTGATTGCGTCTAGTAATGCCAAGTCGTTCGGTAATAGCGCCGGCAGTGAATAAAAGTTGCCATTTGGGTTCTTGGTCTGATTTTACATAGACGCTGTCAAAAGAGGACAGCTTTTTAATTTCAGTAATGAGTTCATCCAGTTTAAACAGTTTGGATTCCTGTTCCTTAAAACGGTATTGCCATAAAACTGCCTTGGATTCTTTTTCTACGGCCACTTCCATCGAGCGTTTCCATTCGGCATGGGGAATCCATTCACCCATGCCTTTTCCCCAAATCAAGCAGTTCTTATGCTTGACGCTCAATTGTTCTACTTCGGAAATAGTCATCGGGCCATTAATTTTGGCGCCGGATTGAACGAACCAACGTTTCATTCCCTAAATTATAAACAACTCTTAAGAACAATAAAGCTAGTTTCCGATGATTTTTTCAAGCATCTGATTATCCTGGACTTCAGAAGAGCTTGTTCGTCCTGTTAAACTATTGTGGGCTCTTTGAAGGCGGTCTAACAAAAAAGAATCATCAGTTTTTGCCATAAGATCTTCGATAATTTGCTTGGATAGATCTTTTTCTCGGCTAAGTTCGATACCTTCGATAGCTTGGGCTCGGACGATGTGTTCAAAATCAAGCTCTGGTTCATTCAATTCGCTAGGAATGGGCGTTTCAGCGATATCTTTCAATATATGCGGAATCAGTCGATTGTGGGCTAATAAAAAAATCGATTCAAAACGACGGTCTTGATTTTGATTTGTGTCTACTGCAGTGCTTGTCATTTGCTGGACATATTCTTTTGTAAGGCTTTCTGCGCGGCTTATATTCAATGCCAATGCAGACTCTGAATCGTTTGTAATATCTTGATTTTGTGCTTTGCTCGACTTTTCAAAAAGAGCTGGCTTAGTTTTTTTATCTAGTGAAATAGCCGCAGTAGAAAGGACCTTGGAATTACCCTTCAAATTAAAATAAATATAAATATCGGTAACAAATACGGTGGCTGCAAGGCTCATATACCAAAATGTTTTATTTTTATAGAACGGCATGTGAATTCTCCAATTATTCTAATATGTTAAAAACCGAATACAAAGGAACAGGTGAGATCTGAGTGGGGATTTGACTGGGCAATTGACCTTGCGGTAAAAATACTTCGGTCCATTTTTGATTTATAAAAGTATAAAGCCTATTGTTAATATTTAAGGAATAGATTTGGCCATTCACATTGGCGATGCTGGCAGTTTTAGAATCCCATTTTTGTTTAATTTGGGTAAAATTATCAGACTTGGGATCATAGGAATAAATGTTGAATGCGGAATCAATCAAGAAATATCCGTTTTTACCGTCAATCAACGCGGGTGAAGTTAAAACCGTTTGAAAAGGTAGCGGCCGGGCTGGATTCCAGGCGCCACGACCAAAGTTATAAGAATAAAACTGCTTGGCGTTGTTAACAAGCACCACGTTTCTATGGTTTCCGATATCAAATTCTTCCATATCAAAGACATCGGTTTTATAGCCTAGCAAAAGTTTAAAATAAGAATAGGAATCAGCCAGTGCTAAACCGTGATCAGTGGGTTCATAAAGATCTAGTGTTCGAGGCTGATCTCCATCCAAAAGTGTCGCACCTGCCGAGGTACGTTTCAAACGACCTTTAATCATGCCAGACGCTTGGTTCAAGGCAGATCGATGAATCCAACGGCCTTGATCTAATAACCATAAATCTCCAAGATCGGATTGTACGAGCAAAGCTTCACGCTGGGTGAAAGGCGGCTTGTTGAAAACAAAATTGGCTCGGGCCATGGCCATAAGCCGGGCCATCGATTTATACATGGGGTGAAAATTTTTACCAAGAACACTGACTCGTGCGTAATATTCCATTTCTACGGCGTAGGCGCCTTTTGAAGCAAAATCTTTATCGCAGGCATCTAATTTAAGGTCAGCATACGGTCCCGTTCTGCATTTCCAATGCGGATAACCTTGAGTGTGCCGAGCTTCATGAATTAAAATTCCAACCCTGCCAAGCGTAGATAGCTTGGGCCAAACGTATTGCAAGGTAAAATGACCACCTCGGTTTGTGGCCGTAGCTGTTGGATCATCGGTCCCGCGAACCAAATCGACAACTTGAGAAGAAACCCATTGGTAGTATTGATTTATGTCTATCAGTCCGCCAATCAGTGAATTTGGGGACAGACTACCAGCTCCCGAGTTAAATTCACCTTGTTCGATAATTGAAAGAGTTGTCATAAGTTTTTTGAAATCTGAATTTGGGTTACAGAGCTCAGCACCGCCAAAGGTAGCAACATTGACTTTAAAGTCTCGGGTATACTGATCCGCCTGATTTTTACTACTGCACGGGAATTGATCATCTAGATAAGGCAATGGTTGGGCAAAAACTGCCAGTGAACTATTTAGAAAAATAAATAAAAAACCTAAGCCATTCATAGAATCCCCTGCTTGATTGCTAACGCTATTCGGGTTCAAATTGGATTCAAGTTATGTGATCCGCGTTATGCGATAAAACTTTGAAAAATGGAAAACAATGCTACGATCTAGTTATAAAAATAACTTTACCTAATAATATCGGAGCAGTTCGAAATTGTCTGATTCGTATATAAAAACTAAAAGAGAAGCCAAAAATAAAGCCTTAGAACACCTAAAACATCCCTCATCCTTGTTTGTTTTGGCGCTCGGTGCACTGGGCGTTGTTTTTGGTGATATCGGAACGTCACCTTTGTACGCGCTGAGAGAGTGCTTTGATGCTGAACATGGGCTGGTTTTAAATCATGACAATGTCATGGGCGTATTGTCCCTAATTTTTTGGACGTTAATGATGATCATTAACCTCAAATATATGTTGTTTGTTTTGCGAGCGGACAATAAAGGTGAAGGTGGAGTCTTGTCTTTGATGGCTTTGGCCATCAGGTCGCTTTCTGATTCTACCAACGCCCGAAAAAAAGCGGCATTGTTGGTTTTTGGAATTTTCGGAGCCGCCCTTTTATACGGTGACGGAATTATTACTCCGGCCATTTCAGTTTTGTCGGCAGTGGAGGGTCTTGAATACATAACCAAGGGTTTCAAACCGATTGTGATTCCCATAACTATTTTTATTTTGACGATGTTGTTTTTAGTTCAACGATTCGGAACCGGTAGAATTGGCGGCGTTTTTGGGCCGATACTTTTTATTTGGTTCGTTATTATCGGCGCATTGGGTGTCTATGGAATTAGTTTCAATCCCGAAGTTTTGTGGGCGGTGAGTCCGACCTACGCTATTGATTTTTTAATTAGAAATGGTGAAGTCGCTTTTTTAGTGATGGGTTCGGTCGTTCTTGTGGTCACAGGTGGGGAAGCATTATACGCTGATATGGGGCATTTTGGTCGAAGGCCGATTCGGCTCTCTTGGTTTTTGATTGGTTTTCCGGGATTGATTCTGAATTATTTTGGCCAGGGTGGATTGCTACTTTCAAATCCAGAAGCGATTGCTAACCCATTTTATTATTTGGTACCTAAATGGGGATTAGCTCCGATGGTTTTACTTTCAACCATAGCAACTGTCATCGCCTCACAGGCATTAATTACCGGAGTCTTTTCGTTAACCCGTCAGGCCATTCAATTGGGATTCTGGCCACGGGTTACTATTGTTCACACGTCATCTTCCGAAATTGGACAAATCTATATTCCCTCTATGAATTGGGCTTTGTTTGTAGGTGTGATTTGGCTTGTGATCACATTTAAAACATCAAGTAATTTAGCCTCTGCGTATGGTATTGCGGTAACTGGTACTATGGTCATGACGGCCATTTTAGCGTATGAGGTGGCTCGCCGCAGATGGGGCTGGGGACTTACAAAAGGATTAACTATTTTTGGTGTGTTCCTAACTATTGATTTAGTTTTTTTCGGAGCCAATTTTGTAAAAATCGCGCACGGTGGATGGGTGTCCCTAGCAATGGGAGCTATAATTTACATTTTGATGACGACCTGGCAAAAGGGTCGAAAAATTTTGTATCGTAAATTAAAAGAGCGCAGTGTATCTGTTGAAGATTTTTGTCAACGGTTGTTACATACGCCGCCGATTCGGATTTCAGGCACAGCGATTTACATGGCGGGTGATCCTTGGGGCGTGCCCGTTCCTATGTTGCATAATTTGAAACACAATAAAGTTTTACATGAACGGGTGGCCATTCTAACTATTATGACAAAAGAAATTCCCGTTGTGTCCAAACGATCTCGGGTCGAGATCCAAGAAATTATTCCAAATTTTTATCGCATTCTTGTTTACTATGGATTTTTAGAAATTCCGAAAATGAAACATATATTAGAAGCATTGAGGCAGAACAATATTCATTTCAACATCAAAGAAACAACCTTTGTTCTTGGACGGGAAACCATTCTGCCTTCGAATGAACCCAATATGTCATTGTGGCGGGAACGATTATTTGCATTTATGAGTAAAAATGCTCAAAGACCAACGGCCTTTTTTAAAATTCCACCCAATCAAGTGATTGAAGTGGGAATTCAAGTAGAAATATAAATTTGAAGGGGTTTTTCTAATCTTGACGAAAGAGAGCAATAATTTTGTCTTTGTTGTCCAAGGCATCTTGAAAACCCATTTCAATCAATTCAGAACAAAATGGCGATTCAAATAAAAGATAGCTAACTAGTTCATTGGCTTCATCCAAACTACCTAAGCCTTTTATAAGATACCGAATAATGCGCGGGACACGAGCCATATGTTTTGAAGCCAATGCGCCGATGTCACGTGACGGTGAAATAAAAACGAAATCAAGTTTTTTGTAAGACAAATTAGGGCTATTGGCAGCTTGTGTGACGATTTGATTCATTCGAATCAATCGTTCCACATCATGTTCAACGCTATCTAAAAGTACGGCATTCAAGAGCACATTGACGACCCTTGCGACAGAGGGTGCGCGGCCCATGGAATTCGTTTCTTTTTCATAGCGTTTATTATTGGATCGACTTTTTACGCCGATTACCAATAGTTTTTGTGCTCCCAGATAAATACTGGGTGCGCAAGGATGAGAGTTTCGAACACAACCGTCCCCAAAAAATCGATTTTCAATTGGGCGGGGTGGGAAAAGTAGGGGTATCGCGCTTGAACCTAAAACGTGATCCACCGTGATCTGAGCACTTTCAGAAATTCGACGTTGTTTTTGCCAGGACTTATATTCTTTGTTGGTTTGTATAAACGAAACTGCTGTTGAGTCCGCATAATCAACTGCCGTAATAATCAATGATCGAAAGAGATTTTTATCTAGATTTTCGCCGATTTTTTTAATATTCAATCGATCATGCAAAAGGGCCTTTAGCGGTTCCGTTTCTAAAAGTGCGCGGCCAGGAAACGTGTTTCCGGTAACGCCACCAAGGGACAACTCGCTAACCCATTTGAAGCCGATTCGGCCTAAGTTTATTGCGTCTGTATAATAAATATCAGAACTTTTTAATTGAGACCAAAGGTCGACTAAATTTTTTATTGCCAATTCTTGATCATCCCAGAGGCTAGCCAGGTAACTTGCGTTTATAGCGCCCGCACTGACACCTGAAAAATGATCAATTTTCATAGGGATTGAAGCGGACTTAAGTACTTCGTAGATTCCTTGGGCGACACCGGCTTGATAAGCTCCGCGTGCGCCGCCGCCTGACAAAATGAGGGCAATTTGGCTCATAGGCTTAGCGTACTCTGATCACCCCCTGGCGTCGATTGGTATTAAATCGATTCCAGACTTTTTGCGTGGATCATATTGATACAATTCTAATATTGATACAGGCCCTACTGTTGCATGAATAAAAGGTAGGAAGGAAATAGGAGTCAGCATGAATAAAATAAAACTAGTTTCAAGTTGGATTGCACTCGGGTTGGCATTAGTAAGCTGCACCCCAAAAGGATCCGATCCTAGACTGACCCCGTCGACAAGTAGTTCCTCAAGAACAATAAATGGAGTGACGGCCAGCACGGGTTATTCGATTGCGTCGGGCACTCAAGTACAAGCACAAGCTTCGGGCGCCGCTTCCGGTGTAAAAATTGAATGGTCGACTAGCGACAAACCAAAATTAGACGAAACAAATCAAGGCCAGAAATATTTTTACGTCGTCAATGTTGTACGCTTTAACGGTAAATTTTATGAATTTCCTACGATTCACTATTATTCTGGGACAGCGCCGATTAAAGCGTCAACTGGCTACTTTACTATTGAGGGAGTGGATTTTGATTTAGATGCCTCTTGCAATGATTATAAATGCAGTGAATATGTGTTTTCAGTTCAAGTTTCTAAAGGATCTCAATCCATTCAGCAGTTAATGGTCTACGTGGATTTCACCGGCGCAGCAGCCCCGCTTGTTGCGCTCAATGATAAAAATTACTTTATGAATTTTACACAATTCTATGAATTGATTCGAAAATACTATAATTAATAGTGCCAAATATAAAGTCCTGGTAATGTAGTTCCGTGAAGAGCCTGATCACGTTAATTCTATTAAGTTCATTTTGTGCCCATAGCGTTTCTGCCCAGGGGCCTGGATCTAATTCAATATCCGATTCAAAAGATATAGATGAAGAAATTAAAAATGCCCGGCTGCGAGCATCGACTGGATCAAAATCTGCTTTTTCTGTCCAGACTGATTTTAGTTTTAGTGGTGGTTCAATTTATAAACCATTAGGTCCCACTAGACCAAAACTTTCACCAGGACCGATTTTTGAAAAAAACACGAAAGTAACAGGCAATATATCTGCAAAATATCGATTGAATGAAAATAATCACATAAATCTAGGAACCGGAATCGGGGTTGTGACTCCTGGGTTTTCAGGCCAAGAATTTCAAATGGAAAATCCGTATGGATCGTTTTCAAACGTGTCTGGATCAGGAGACATTCAGCATGTACTTTCGGCGTCGTTATCCAAGTACACGGCAAAAGAGTCAGTGGATGTTAGTTCGCTGGCTTATGAATTCGGATTTTTTTATACGTATTTGATAACTGTTCCCAAAAGCTCTTGGCAGGTGGGTTTAGTATTTTTGTTCAATCAAGAAATTTATAGTCAGTACAATGATTCAAATTCAGAAGACACTTTGAATACGGTAGGTGTTTTTCCCTTTACTGAATATGAATTTAATTCGACATATTCATTTCGTACGGTCTATCGCGGAGCTAGTTTTTATTCCAATCGAAAAGATTTTAATACCTATGCGTGGGATGAAGCAACGCAATCCCTGGGCGCGGGAATAGCAGTGACTCGCGATATTTATCTCTATCCAAATTTGCAATGGGTTTGGCGGGATATTAGACTTGATAAAACCAATGTGTCTTTAGTCGCCAATATAAATTTTTTCTGATCAATTCCAGCACGATACAAAACAGTTAGTGTTGAGGCCATAGGCTTCAACATTAAGTAGCCAATTCCCAGGCGAGGGATTTCCAGACTGCGACGGGGCATAAAGGTAACAACCTCCATTATTGGTTCCTACCCCTGTAAGAACGCAAGCGCTGTATGTACTTCCAAATCCATAATCAGTATTGCTGAATGCTGAGTATACATAGACTTGAGTCGGATTTTTCCAATTAATAACTCCACTTCCGCCCATTCCTGACCAAATGGTACCATTACAAAACTCCATTATTTTGCTACCTGAGTTGTATCGTTGAGTTCCTTCGAGTGTGGCATCACACAAAGCGGGCTCATTGCCCATTTTCACTCCGCCATTGACGGCCAACTTTGTTGCGGGGGTGGTTGTCCCTATCCCAACGTTTCCGGCTCCTGTTATTCGCATTTTTTCCCCTATAACAGTTGAGCCCAATGGCGTAGTTGTAAAAATAAGATTTGAACCGTGGGCTATATCGGAAAAATTCTCTTCGGCCATCGATGTAATTGAACTTGTATAAGGCCCATAACCAGTTGTCCCGTAGCCACGGTTAAATATGGCCATGATATAATCGCCTGCTAAGAGATTCGTCGGGGCAGCATTTGTGCCACGTGAGCGGTTAAATTGAAATGTTGGTTGGTTTCCGGGATCGACACCTTCATTTCTTTCAAGCCTCATTACTCCATTTACACCGGATCCAGCAATGTGCAGGGCGACTGCCGGCGCGTTTGTTCCAATTCCTACGTTTCCGTTTCCGGTTATTCGCATTCTTTCAGTTGCTACGCCAGCCAAAGATGCAAAGTACAAGTCACCAGGAGCGCCAGCTGCAGTCGATACGCCTGTTTGAATGCCACCGATTTCAAAGGATCCAACCCAGTTAGTGCCATCGTGGCCGCTTGTAGTAAATGCACCGAGTTTATCATTTGCTTGCGATGCAGCCGGTGCGGCTTGTGTTCCACGTGCGTGAGCGGCTGCAAATCCACGCCAGTCGGTAGGAATATTATTATACAATCGAGCAATAAGAAACCCGCCGTTGACACCCAGATTTCCTGATGTGATTTGAAATTTATCGGTAGGGGCCTGAGTTCCAATGCCGACATTTCCAGTCGCACTGTCTTCATAAATTCCGCTATCTTGAAGAAGTCCTTGAGTTAAGCTCCATTTCGCTAAGAAATCATTAGTTCCTGTACCAGAAGATACTCCGTTGCAGGCGGACACGGCAGCAGCGATTGCAGAATAGGGCGCGCCTGGATTAACCGTTATTTTTTGGGTAATTGAAATGGGTCTCACCGATCTAGTCAAGGAACCGCCGCCAACCATAAAACTGATTTGCCATTGACCTTGCCACTCATTAGGTCCGCCGGTTGGTCTTAGATTTACAAGTTCAACTTTGTCGACAGTCAGGCCAGAAGTGGAAAGTTTAACACCTTCTTCAGCTAATACCAACGGGGCGTTGGTGCCACCAAGACAACCTGAGTATAGTTTTTTAACTGAAATTTTTTGAGTTCCATCAACCACAGTTGAATTAAATTTTAAATTGGCAAAATTAGCAAAATTGGGATTTGTACCAGCGTCATTTGCAAATTGGCATGTGCAAGCATTTGCCTTTGAAAATGTCGCAATTACGTTATTCGTCAAATCATTCATTTCTAATTTCTGAGTGAGGAATTTTTGTCCTATTCCTTGTTGAATCATCATATCGCCGATAAAACCCAGGATCATGGCGCCCACACCGGCAGCAACAAGAACTGAAACTAATCCTTGCCCTTTTTGATTTTTTCTTTTGATTCTATTTAGGGTTTTATTCATCAGTTAACTGTCGGCTGATTTTAATCTAAAATAAACTCAACCAAAAGACAGTCTTGCAACTATTATAAAATCAAAACATAATATTTTAAAAGGAATGCTTAGACTATGGCTCGTGATGATTCTTGGCTGCTAATTTAGATGCAATTTTTTCGCCATTAGGCAAAAACAACAATGGATCATAAGCTTCTTTATTTTGCCTAATTTCAAAATGGAGATGAACGCCGGTCACTCGGCCAGTTTTTCCCATCAGTCCTATCATATCACCTTGTCGAACTTTTTGGCCTTCTTTGGCTAAAATTTTATCTAGATGTGCGTAGACAGTGGCCCAGCCGTTTTCACCTTCGATGAGTAACATTTTTCCATAGCCTTTAAATTCACGGCCCGTATAAGCGACCATTCCGTGATGACTGGCATATATGGGAGTTCCTTTTGCCGACGCTAGGTCAATACCCCAATGGGATCTCTTTTTAAGTCGTCGCTTAGGATGTTTTACAGGATCCGCGCTATAAGCTCGGGTCAGTCGCGCTTCATCGATTGGCCAATCAAAATATTTTCGTTGAACCAGGGATTGAGGAGATCTAGATAACTCGTCAGATATTTTAGTATTCTTAGACTCAAGAGTCGGTTTAGAAACGTTGTTGGCAGTGGCAATAGATCGGGTAGAGGAAACAGGTCCATTCGAACATGAAGAAATTAATCCCGATAATAATATTGTTACGGCAAAGAGTATTATTTTTTTCAACTGCATCCTCCCATTATAACTACTTTGGCATTTCGGTAAATCATAAAATCACCTAAAGTCCTGTTAATCTTATGCTTTGCCTAGTTTGAGTGCAAAAAAAGCGAATACCCAAGACATAAGCCGAGTTGACTTGGATTCCCATTTAAAAGTTAAGATCCGGCTAAAGATTTTTCGCACCATGAAAAGCTTAGTGTACAGACTTCGGACGGTTGTATTTTCCGCGTTTGCAACTAATATCGTCCCTTCACTGGCGATTTATTTTATTGAATACGAATCTTTCGCCGCTAAAATTGGAGATTGTCTATGATTGGAAGTTTTAAAAAGTCGGTGCTTGTGGCCACGCTTGTTATGAGTTCAAGTTTAGTTTTGGCCAACGATTGTGGCTGGAAAAAGCTGACTGCCTCAGAACAGAATGATTTAAATTCTGGCGCTACTGTTATGAGAAACAGAGCCGATGCCGATGGCGTTCGATCCCACATCGATCAATGGGCTTTTAGTGCGAATTCGTCACTGATTGAATCTGTTGCAAATTTTTACGATATCAGTGAATACAAAAAAGCCGGGGACGTAGCCGATGTTACCCTAGCCGAAGGCCAGTTGTTGAGCAATAATCCTGTTATTTATAATGTTATTCCTCTTTCAGATAATGCGTTTGGAAAACTCTATCAGCCATTTAGCTTTTCATCAACAGTCCGAACGGATGGAGATGGCTATCGAATCGTAGTAAACTATTTATCATCCCCTGGCTTGATAAAGCATGTTCTAAATGATGTTTGTTTGTCTAAAGTAAACGGTAAAGTTTTAATTGGTTTCCTTTCTACGGTTACTGATAACCCCAAACTTCCAGTTAACGGAACTCTTTTTGGCTGGTTGACTCGCAAGGTTCTTTGGAAAAAAGTTTTTAAAGGGGATGTCGAGCGAGTCTCTCAAAAAGGATCTCCAGTTAGAATTGAAAATCTAAAGAAAGCGCTTTTAATTGCACCCAAACAGTAGTTCAACGGGCATCAATAGCTTGCAAGTAGAATAATTTAATCCGGATATTTAAGTGAAAATAGTTATTTTCTTATTTCAAATTCTTGGTTTTTCTTTTCTTTCGCTCTCGCAATTGGCGAACGCGGGCGCGGCTATTGATGTTAACGATGTGTCTTACCTGTGGCCTCCGGTTCTTCAGAAGACGGACGCCGTTAAATTGGTATCGCTTTCAAACGTGATTCCTCGATCGTTATTTCAGGAAATTATTTCGTTTTCAAATGGTGGCAAGCTTGGATCAACCGTTCTACCTACGCCGGTAAGTTTGCCAGCAGAAGTTAAAAAAATTGAAAATTGGCATTTAGTTTCTATGCGCATTGACCCTTGCGCCCCGGGACTGCGGTTTTATAAAAATGATTTAACTAAATGTGTTCAAGAAATCCGTCTGGTCGCCCAACCTTTTTCGTTTGATGGAGTTTGGGAATACTATGATTTTGCTTTTCATATTATTTTTGAAATCAGCGCTGGAAAACCAAATGATTCAAAGTCTTTTCAAGAACTTTTGGACAAACTACTTGGCCTAAAGGAACAAAACAGATTAGCAGGAATCGAAACGACTGGGAAGGCGTTGCGGGTACATCCTGGATTTAAAAGTGATTCTTTTAGAAATAGTCTTCGTGATTTGTTAGTTACTAATCTAAAAGGTTATGCACTTAAAAAAGTAACCTTTACTGGTGGCGCTTCAGAAGAAGGCCCTTGGGTTTTTTTTCAAGGATTGGTGGTAAACAAACACTTTCGGCCCGAGCCAGATCCAACGATGAACCGGCAATCCTTTGGACAAATTATTCCAAAATTACCTGGAGCTGGCGGTTCAGTCAGTCCTTTGCCAAGCAATAGCCATTGGCCAGCGGTCGAAGATGCCGAATACGGTCCCAGTATCGCAGAGCTTTTCTATACGGGTACAATTGATTTAAATCGACCGGCTCTGCTATCTAATAAAAAAGAAAGCAAGGTTTTTAAGCGTGAAGATCTGGTATTTGCCTTTGAAAATCCAAGTATCACGGATCGAACCAATACCGACTGCATGAGCTGCCATGCAGCGATGTCGCGACGAATTCTACTAGGTTTAGCTAACAAGCCGAATCCGTTTAAGTATGCCGCACCGAACAATAGAACCACCATAGACTCGGTGATGCCAAGCCAATCGCCGACCAATTTCAGAATTTTTGGTTGGTTCGGCGCAAGCCCAGTTGTATCAGATCGAGTTATTCACGAGAGTGCCAATGTCGTTGATCTAATTGAAAGACAATTTAAAAACTAAGAATGCGAACGTTTCAGATAAGAGAGACATTTTTCTTCAAATATCAAAAGTGACAAAAAAAGACTTACAGCTGTCAATGCCGGCTAGAAAACTTATGAGTCGTTTCGAACATGCAGGATCTGACTTGGCACTAATATAGCTTTGAACACTGTTAAGGTGTTTTTTGAGAAAAAAATGGATAGACATAAAATTTAATCAACGAGTCTTTTTTATCATATTTGTGGCAGTTTTTACCGATTGTTTAGGAATGTCATCCGAGACGAGCTCTATTACTTTTGAGAACAGCACAGGGAACATTGGTTTTGATGTTCGTATTCAGGAGAAAGGTGAAGATACTGTTTTTAGAAGACTGGGGATTGGGAAAGATTGGGATATCATTTTTCGTGGAAAATTGACTGGAATCAATACCTCAGATAAATTTGTTTCAACCGGTTCAATTCCTCCACGAATCCGTCATGAAACCTATGAAACAGGCGAGCAAAACTCATTTGTCTACATTGAATTTCAATCCGATAAGATTTTTGGCAGAGTTATCCGGCATGAGGCACCTATCATTGTTCCAAAAAGAAATGGTTTTATAGTGAAGCCGGTCCTTGAAAAAATTTTGGATGGTTCGGGCGCTGAGTTTCGATCTGTGTCTTACCAAATGGAAGACGGCAGAAAAGGTGTGGACCTAGTTCGAATGAGTGACAAAAAAACTATAGCTGTTAACGGAGATTTTACAAAAGGTGACTACAAAGTTAAATTTGCCAACGGTCAGTTTGTTTATCAATCAAACGGGGTAGTCGTAGACCTTAGTCAATTTTCGACTGACTTAGCTGCTAAAATTGCTGATCCTATCAAGGCTACTGCCGCACCAGTAAGTAAAGAAAAAAGCACAGCTGCCGCAAATATTGAAAAAAGTGTTCCGGAAGCCGAATTGATTAAAACAAGCGATGAAGTGCCACAGAAACCTTATACGAAATCAGGAATTCAAGTTAAAAATGGAGAAGGCAAAATGATAGATGCATGGGCCGAGCTTGCTCATTTTGCTATCGATCTATCTGATATAAAGCCAACTGGAATTGATCCAGATGGTGAAACAATGAAATTGATTAATGATATCGAACGAAATTTAGTAAAAAAAGAAATAGGAAGTGTTAAGATTCTTGGGCCGCCGGGGACGGGTAAAACTCATTTAGTAAAAAAGTTTATCGAACATGTGAATTCCGGAAAAGGCTCAGTTGATTTAAAAAATGTGATTTATCTAATGATGGACCCAGCCGCTTTCACTTCTGGAACTCAAAATATTGGCTCAACTGAAACCAAAGTAAATGCGATGAAAGAGCTGAGCAAGAAGTTCAATATTGTTTGGATTTTAGATGAAGCTCATACCATAAAAGGAACCGGAACTCATCGAAGCAATCCCAATGATTCGTGGCAATTACTGAAGCCCGGATTGACCGAAGGTTACATACGAATAATTGCAATGTCGACTCAAGAAGAGTGGGATCATGCCTATGCGGGGGACAAAGCGACCAATGATCGATTTATTAGAATTCCAGTAGAAGAAAAAAGAGGTAAAGACTTAGAAATAGCAATGCGTAGTTTTTTAAGTAAATATTCGTTTCCCGAAATTACTCAGAGTCTTCTGAGCCTGATTATTCGATATTCTGACGATTTCAATGCCGAAGGCAATCAGCCCCGAAAGGGAACAAAATTGATAGAAGAAATTTATGCAGAACAAAAGCGACTCACTGGCGGGTATCATGAGGTTACAATTGCAGAAGTGCGGCAAGCGGCACAGCGATTATACAGATTGCATGAAGATCATTTTGACAAAAGAAAAATGTGGGATCGAATTGATAGACTCCCAAAGGTACTAACTAAAAGTGTTGTTGGTCAGGAAACGGCGAAGGTAGGGTTGGTAGATTCTTTAAAAATAGCGATCAGTGGAATGAGCGATAAATCAAAACCAAAGGGCCGAAAAATTTTAGCAGGTCCCAAAGGTTTGGGAAAAACTACGATAATAGATGCTCTAGGTGAAGGTCTCGGGATTAAACCAGATGTTGTAAATATGCAAGACTACACTCAGTCCGGTGATGTGGATTCAATTAAGCAACGCCTAGTAGATATTTTAAGTACAAATGCGAATGCCATCATATTGTTTGACGAGTTTGAAAAGGCAAATGATGCTATTCAAAAGAGTCTTCTAGATATTTTAGCTAAGGGAAAGTTTTTGTTTCAAACAAAAGGGTCTGATGGTCGGCCAATAACCTTGGATTTTAGCTTGAGAAACTCGTTTGTCTACATAGCTACAAATGCAGGCGATAAGTATATTGAGTCTCTTAGATCAAAAGAAGATTACGATCCAGTTGAAATGGAAAAAGCTATGCGAGCCGCGGGATTGAATGATCTAATTATAGATCGCATGGACGGGATTGTGCCATTCTTTTTTCTAAACAAACAACAATACCGCCGTGTCGTATTGACGGAAATTAGAAAAATAGTTAATCAATTTAAAGAAAGTCATCCAGATAATGAATTGAAAATAACAAATATATGGGGTTTTATTAATCAGTTTGTGGACGAAACCTTTCATGAAAAAATGAGCAATCGAGAAGTTCTTCGTCGCTTAACTAGTGATCTACGTCTAAGCATTGCTGAGGCAACGAGGCGAATCGATGAATTTCAGCCGGTCGAGCTTAACCTAACTGGAGTCAGAAAAATCTCTAAGTATATTTCAAAACAATGTGTGAAATTCTATTCTAAATCTGCAAACTAGGAACTAATACATCAGCGGAAATTGTTTACACAGTTCTTTAACTTCACTGTGCACGTTCGCTTTTGTTTTTTCGTCGCCGACTGCATTCAATACAGTTGAAATCCAGCCAGCGATTTTTTTCATCTCAGGCGTTTTCATTCCGCGCGTCGTTAAAGCGGGTGTTCCAATTCGAATTCCCGATGTTACAAACGGAGATCTTTTTTCATTGGGCACTGTGTTTTTATTTACAGTTATTCCAGCTTGATCCAATGAAATTTCGGCCTGTTTTCCGGTGACTGCTGATTCGCTTAAATCCAGAAGCAATAAATGATTATCTGTTCCACCAGTAACCAATTTAAATCCTAATCGAGTCAGTTCTTCAGCCAAAGTTTTAGCATTAATTAAGACCTGTTCCATATAAGTTTTAAATTCTGGTTTCAAAGCTTCACCAAAACAAACCGCTTTGCCGGCAATGACATGCTCGAGCGGGCCGCCTTGAATTCCCGGGAAGATGCGCGAGTTCATTAATTTAGCTTTTTCTTCACTGTTAGTGAAAATTGCCCCGCCACGAGGACCACGTAACGTTTTATGAGTTGTTGTTGTCACATAATCAGCAAACGGCATAGGCGACGGGTGGTGTCCCGAAGCTACTAGTCCTGCGAAATGGGCCATGTCCACTAATAGCATGGCGCCAACGCTGTCAGCGATTTCTTTAAATTTAGCAAAATCTAAAAATCGAGGGTAGGCGCTGTAGCCAGCAATAACTAATTTTGGTTTATGTTCCTTGGCTGATTTAGCAATTTCAGAGTAATTCAGTATACCAGTTGTAGGATCGAGTTTATAGAAAGTGGCATTGAATAGTAATCCAGAAAAATTAACCGGACTTCCATGAGTTAAATGTCCACCGTGAGATAAGTCCATTCCCAAAATAGTGTCACCGGCTTTTAAAGCCGCTAGGTAAACGGCCATGTTCGCTTGTGATCCAGCATGGGGCTGAACGTTGGCGTAGGCTACATTAAATAGTTTTTTAGCACGTTCGATAGCCAGTGTTTCGATTTCATCCACATAGTGGCAGCCACCGTAGTAGCGTTTGTTTGGATAGCCTTCCGCATACTTATTTGTTAAAATAGAGCCTTGCGCTTCCATCACCGCTTTGGAAGTGTAATTTTCAGAGGCGATCATTTCTAGGCCTTCTTGCTGACGAACGGATTCTTGACCAATTAAATTGAAAATCGCTTCATCTGTTTGTTTCAGCGAAGAATTAAGCATAGGGCCTCCTGAGTAATTTTATTTTAAATTTTATCGACTCGAACTGCGTGACGACCTTTTGCAAAAGGCGTCGTCAGGAATATTTGTACAATACTTAAGGCCATTGCGGAATTGATGTAACGGCCAGGCAAGCATAATATATTTGCGTTATTATGTTCACGAGACAGGCGGCCGATTTCGTCATTCCAGCACAAGGCTGCTCGAATTTGGGCATACTTATTGGCTTTCATCGCCATGCCTTGTCCAGAACCACAAAAAAGAATACCGATTGAGCCATAGGTGAAAGCATCTTCGCTGGCAGTTATTTTAGGGTAGGCGTTGAAATCTTGAATTATACTTGAGCAAACACTCGCGGCCAGATCAGGATAGTTTACTGATTCAGAGGAATAACAACCCAAATCAGTAACCTCAAGGGCCGCGGGCTTCCAGATCTTTAGGAGTTCTTGTTTTAGCTCGAAACCACCGTGATCAGAGCCTAAATAAATTTTCACGTTACACTAGCTTGGAAAAAATAAGTGAACCGTTGGTTCCGCCAAAGCCAAAACTATTATTTAAAGCGTGCAGTATATTACCATCACGTGCCTGATCAGGAACGTAATCTAAATCACACTCAGGGCTTGGGTTTTTAAGATTGATAGTTGGAGGAACAATTTGATCCCGCAGAGCTAAAACACAAAAGGCACTTTCAATTGCGCCTGCGGCGCCTAGCAAATGTCCCGTCATTGATTTTGTTCCCGATATCCATAACTTCTTAGCATGATCCTTAAATAAGTTCTTCAACGCTTGTGTTTCTAAACCATCACCAACCGGAGTCGAGGTTGCATGGGCATTGACGTGCTGGATATCTTCGGGCTTTAAGCCTGCATCTAATATAGCACTTAGCATTGCGCGCCTACCGCCGTCACCTTCGGGAGCTGGAGTGGTAAAATGATAAGCGTCCGATGTAGCACCGTAGCCAGAGATTTCACACAATATTTTAGCGCCACGATTTGTAGCGCTTTCTAAAGATTCAATAAATAAGACAGCGCCACCTTCGCCTAAAACAAATCCATCACGATCTTTATCAAAAGGGCGTGATGCACTTTCAGGATTGTCATTTCTTTCAGACAAGGCTCTCATAGCAGAAAAACCCCCGATGGCAGACGGGCACATTGTGCCTTCAACACCACCTGCTAACATGTAGTCAGCGCGGCCATAACGAATGTAATTAAAGGCTTCACCGATCGAATGTACGCCTGTTGCACAGGCACTTGTGATAGCAAAATTAGGACCTTTCAATCCAAGTGCGATTGAAACTTGGCCGGCTGCCAAATTAGTAATTACGCCGGGAATGAAAAAAGGAGAAATGCGATTTGGTCCACGGGCAATAAGTTTTCCCATTTGATCTTCGATCATAGGTAGACCGCCTATGCCGACACCGATAAAAGCACCTGTCTTTAAAAGTTGCTCTTCGGTTAATTTAATATTGGCCATTTCAAGGGCCATTTTAGAACACGCCATCGAGTAATGAATAAAGGTATCCATTTTTTTCTGCTCTTTTTTATCAATATAAAGATCAGAATTGAATCCTTTTACTTCACCACCAATTTTAGTTGAAAACGCAGTCGTATCAAATTTAGTAATTTGAGTAATTCCGCTGCGGCCTTTCAACAAGGCTCCCCATGATTCCTCTAGAGTGTTCCCTAGAGGGCTCACGAGTCCGATCCCAGTAACCACAACGCGACGTTGTGGTTGTGATGGTCTCTCAAACCGAGAAGTCATAAAATTAGATTTTGCCCTTAGTCTCTAAATACTTAGTGACGTCTTGAACCGTTTTTAATTTTTCTGCATCTTCATCAGGAATTTCAATGTCAAATTCTTCTTCCATAGCCATAACAAGCTCAACGATATCCAAGCTATCAGCACCTAAGTCGTCGATAAATGAAGCTTCTGGCTTAACTTTTTCAGGGTCTACGCTCAGTTGCTCAACGATGATATCTTTAATTTTCGGACTTAGTGACATTGTAGTCTCCTTATTAGTTTGTAAATCCATATAATCCTCTTTCTTGTGTGGGTTAATGTTAATACCTTAATTTAATCTCAGACTGCATTAAAATAAACGATTTAGACTCAGGATCAACTAAAAAAATCACCTAAGTTTTTACTCCATAAATAATCCGCCATTAACGCTTAAGGTGTGACCTGTGATGTAGGAACTTTGGTCACTCAGTAGAAATTTTACAGTTTCGGCTACTTCTTTGGCAGTTCCCATTCTCTGCAAAGGGATCTTGTCCATGATTTTTTGCTTTGTTTCGGGCGCCAGAACGTCAGTCATGTCGGTTTCAATAAACCCCGGCGCAACGCAGTTTACACGAACATTTCGCGAGCCCAGCTCTAAAGCAACTGATTTCGAAAAGGCAACGACGCCCCCTTTTGAAGCCGCATAGTTAGCTTGGCCTGCGTTACCAGTTTGGCCTATCACGCTGGTGATATTAACGACCGAGCCTTTGCGGTTTTTCATCATTAATTTAGTAACAGATTTAGTTAGATAAAACGCACCTTTAAGGTTTGTATTTATCACGCTATCAAAGTCATCTGACTTCATTCGCATTAGTAATCCATCTTTGGTTATGCCTGCATTGTTCACTAAACCATCTATGTCTTTCCAGTCTGCTAGCAAAGGTTCTAGCGCTGAACTGACAGAGGTTTCATCGGCGACATTCATAGCTAAAATTCGGTGTCCTTCGCCTGGAAGCGATTCAAGAATTTTTTTTGCCGATTCTTGATTCGAGCTATAGGTAAAGGCTACCTTTGCACCGGCGGCGGCAAGTGTGCGCACTATTTCAGCGCCGATGCCTCGGCTACCACCAGTTACAAGAATTTTTTTTCCAGATAACATAATATTTCCTTGGTTAGTGACGCGTTTCTTTAAGCGAATTCGGTTTTTAAAATATCAAGATCTGCCTGCGACTGTGTTCCTAGAATTTTAAAGGCAGGGTTTTCCATTTTTTTAAAAAGTCCTTTAAGTACCGATCCATGGCCGCACTCAATTCCAGTAAGCCAATTTCGAGTCTCCATAACTTTCATCGTTTGAGTCCACAAGACGGGCGCTGAAATTTGCTCTGTTAAATTACTTTTCAACTCGTCTGGGTTCTCAACAACAGACGCCGTGAAATTTTGGATAATGGGAAACCGAGGCGCTTTAAATGGAATTGAACTTAAAAAAGATTCCATTTTATCTTGGGCTGGCTTCATCATACTGCAGTGAAATGGAGCCGATACGTTGAGTGGAATTAATTTGGCTCGCTTAGGGGTGCCCGGAATAAGTTCGGGTTTAAAATTTGTCTTCAGCCAATCCATGCACTTCATAGACCCACTGATTACAATTTGCCCCGGAGAATTAAAATTTGCTGGCGATAGTGGGGATTGCCCAGATTGTTTTACAGTCCATTCGCACAACCATTTTACTTGCTCTGTATCAAGTCCTAAGACAGCTACCATCCCGCCAGCGCCCAAGCTGACAGCGGTTTGCATGGCCTGGCCCCGCAGGCGCACAGCCTTCATGGCCGTAGTAAATTCTATAACACCGGCAGCAACCAGCGCTGCATATTCACCGACAGAATGTCCCGCGGCCGCGGTAATATCCAATGGACACATTTCGTTTACTGTTCGTAATGTCGCAATCTGGGTAGCTAAAAGCGCGGGTTGTGTATTGGCAGTCAACGCCAAGTCTGATTCTAGACCATCAAATATAAGTTTTTGTAAATCGTGCCGAATGGCTTCGCTGGCTTCTGAAATAGTATTTCTAAAGGTTGGAAACGTTTCAAAAAGATAGGCGCCCATTTTTGGAGCCTGGCTTCCTTGTCCCGGAAATAATAAAACCATAAGGGATCCTTTCAAAGGCCTTCTAAGGACAGAAATTTCTTAAAATCTAAGTAGTAAACTTCCCGATGTGAGCCCGGCCCCAAAGGCCGCCAGCAAAATTAATTGCCCCCGTTTAATTTTGCCTTCTGTAAAAGCCAAATCAAAAGCGACTGGGATACTGGCTGCCGACGTGTTTCCTGTTTCATGCAAACTGACGACCACTTTTTCCTGAGGAAAATCAAAATGGCTAGCCACACTTTCCAAAATTCGTAAATTAGCCTGATGAGGTACTAGCCAGTCCACTTCCTGCGGATTGACTCCGTTGGCTTTGAGAGCTTCGTGGCAACATTCTGTCATGGTTCGAACTGCATTTTTAAAGATCTCGCGACCCTTCATTTTTACGAACTGAGTTTTATTAGTTAACACTTCAGCATTGAAAGGCATTTTTGATCCGCCTGCTGCCAATACAAACAAATCGCCGAGGTTGCCATCGGCATGTAAATGCGAACTCATAATTACATTGGGATATTCTTTTTCAGCGCGTGATAAAATCCAGGCGCCGGCGCCGTCACCAAACAGAATGCAGGTTTCACGATCTTCGTAGTTTACAAAGGGATGTAAAACTTCGCCGCCGATAACCAAAATGTTTTTCATCATACCTGTGCGAATAAATTGGTCCGCTACAGAAAGCCCATAAACAAATCCAGAACAGGCAGCTGTTAAATCAAAAGAGACAATATTTCGGCAACCAAGTTTAGCCTGCAGAACGCACGCTGTGGATGGCATAATTTGATCGGGACTGACAGTGGCCACGATAATCATGTCTAAGTCAGTCGGAATTAAATCGGCCATTTTAAGGGCCTTAAGAGTGGCTTGATAGGCTAAATCACTGGTGGCTTCGCCATCTTTTGCAATGTGTCGTTGCTTAATGCCGGTTCTCTCAACGATCCAATCGTTGTTCGTGTCGACTAGTTTTTCTAAATCAAAGTTAGTAAGGACCTTTTCGGGAAGGTAAGAACCGATTCCCGCTACCTTAGATCGATATTCTTTTTGCGCGTTTCCCGCCATGGATACCTCGCTTTATTCAGAGGCTGTGTCAGAATCTACGACTTCTTTTTTAACTTTAGCTGGAATGATTTCTTTGCCGCGATAGTAAAAAGCACCGTCAGATGATTTATACGCGTGATGAGGCATATGGTATTCACCCATTTTTTTATCAAAACCGATTGCTGGTGTTTCTAAGGCGTCGTGAGAGCGTCTCATATCTCGGCGTGAGCGG
>JAYVPD010000012.1:0-89283 GCA_043757515.1 Pseudobdellovibrionaceae bacterium | reverse complement strand
GAGGGCCTTTCTCCTTTGTTAAAGATTTGGATGTCAGATACCCAAAGCTTAACGCTTGAGATTATTTCTTCATGCTCCTTTTTTTATGACTTATTGCTCCCACTGCTAACCGTGATGAACCTGATATCCCTCCAGGATTGGTAAAATGTAAACTATGTGTCAGGACGGACATATTTGGTTCGCCGTAGATCTTTAAATTTTCAAAATTAATAAAAAAGTGAAATTTCGATCCAAGCGTCTTGTAAAGAAGACTATGTTAATCGAAAAGGCTACGGTGCCGAACACGTTAAGCCTGCAGTAATTGTAAATATACTTAAGCTTTTGGGTATTTCGCAGTGAAAAACTTGACAAAACGTCGTCTCTGACTTTAATTGGCCATCTTCCCGATGGAGTTCCGTATGAAAAAAAATTCCTCAAGGTCACGTATAAAATTTTTGATTCTTGTTGTTTGCCTATTGATTTCACCTACGGGACATAGCCTGGAAACTCTTGTCGATGTTTATTACCTTTCGTCAAATTTGGCAGCCTTGAACAAATCCTTCCAACCGGGAGGCTATGAGGTGATGTATGACACAGCGAATGTATCAAATATAAAGCGACCTATGTTTTATGAAAATTCAGGTTCGCTAGGTTATGTTAATGTTGAAATCAAAATCGAAGAAAATCAAATTATCGGAAATGAATGCTTTTCTCCCAATTCCTTGTCAAAAACTTGTTTCGACCAGCTAAGTGGGGAGCATAAACTTGGTACCATACTAACGTTTGACGATTTCACTATTTCTAAAGATGCGCATGTCTACACGTATCAGTCTTTGATTGTTGTGACTAAGAAGTTGAGATATTCATGCCGCGTCGGTAACACGGTCTCGCCGCATCTATTTTCAGTGTATTTGGATGGGCGAGGGCATTCTTTAGTGACTCGCGAATTTTACGACATTAACGAGAAAAATCTGAAGCTATCACAATTATTTCGTGCAGGGACCGGGCCAGTTTATACTTCCTATAGCACTTGGGGACTCTTTTCTAAGGGAATTGTTTTGGATGAAGACCAATATCAACAGATGCTTTTAGAAGCTCCTGAGATTCATGTTGGGTCTTTTAGTTCTGTCATTTGTACTAGCCGCAAATGTAAGAGTCTACCCACGAAAGCGGCTGATGCCCAGAAATATTGGACCTGCACAAAAGAGTGAGCAGGCTTCCACGTCGAAGTTAAACACCAAACGGTTTTTGTAGGTCGTATTGAATCATTAAAAAATCTGTTTCGAATGCGAGCCATTGCCCAAATCGAAGAATTAAAAAAAGCATTAAACGATCACAGTCTTGATGGCACTGAGAGAGAGGCCTCGAGCGGAAAATTTCTAATTGGGAAGTGATAGTGGCTGAATTTAATGCCGCGGCCAAAATCTAGGTAACTTGTCCAGCACTGGGCCCTTGAGATGCCTTCACTTTCGGTGCCGTGGCTTTCCAAAAGTTGGTTAAGGTCTTGATTCTTACATTTCGAGCATCCGTGGTAGCCGTATCGGCCATCGATTGTGGCTGCATACTTCCTTTAGTTTAAACGGCCAAATGCAACATTGTTTTAATTAAAAAAGGCATTTGATTTTTTTCACCGTCATAAAAAATAAGATAGTATTTTGATCGTCCCAAAAGACGATTTAAACAATTCTCAAATACATTATTTGATTTATCATTACGCAGGATTGCCCAAAGCTCTGAACGCAAACTATCGGTATCGTTAAATTCTTCTTTTTTGATTTTAGCTTCGATGGCTCTGTAGGTACTTAGAAAATAGTTTTCAGAATGATTAGCGACTTGAACGTCATCGACACGGCTTTCGTTCCAGCTATTCAAATTCTCAACTGGATTTCCCTCACTTAGGCGAATCACACTACTTATGGATGCCTTGGTAGCCGACTTAATTTTAGGTTTCGGAACATCTTCAGGCGCCGGCTGACCGCATTTTTGACGTGCCATTTTGAGATATGACCCGAGGGTTATGGAAACTGATTAGGCCAAAGTTCAAATTGGTAGCACAAATAAATAGTCGTTCACTTCGATTTTTTTTTGGCGAGGGGGGCCCTTGGTAAAAACTTGCCCACGACTCTTCCGATTTTTTTCCGTTACAATTGCGGCGCAGCCTATTGAAAGCTAAGTAACCGTTGTTGAATAAGGGGTTCAGTCCACCACCCGTCGTGGCCGGAGTTTGGGAAATTGGTGTAGATTACTTTATTTCCCAACATTGAAAGTTCGTGCTGAAAACTTTCAACTGGTGAGATGGAATCAAGTGCGCCCGAATAGAGGTAATATTTTACGGTAGGGTTGCGGGTCAGAAAATTTCTAATTCTATCATAATCTGGAACAACTGAATTTGATCGCCAGTTAATGCCGTGGGCAGGTAATATGACTTCGCTTAAATATCTAATTTCGGATAGCACGGGGATCTGGTAAATGGGATCGCTTTTTAGTGCAATTAAAGATGCGAAATCAGGATAAAAAGCTTCTTGGGAAAAGGTGCCGGCTATATAATTTATCCATACAAATCCATCTGCCTTAATAGCAGTCTGAATCATTGCATACATAGCTGAAGCATTTACGTTTCCAGTTGAGTCGAAAACACTGGAAAGCGTTTTGTGAGTTTCATCCCAACTTGTGGGCTTTCCCAGATTGTAACCAAAGATATCTACTAGATTGGGCCCACAATATCTGTGACCTTCAAATGCGGGCCAACACATTTGCTGGTTTATGGAAGCTCGAATTTTCGAAATCATAACTTTGTCTTGAGGGTACTTCTTCAAATAGGCTGCAGAGGTTCTCAAATTAGAGTAGGCGCGTAAAAAAGTCATTTTTGGTGCTTGGCTAGCGGACATTAACGACCAACCGTGGGCATGCACCGACTCTAAAGAACTGGGGAAGTAGTTTAAGTATAGGTGCAATACAAGTGAGCCGCGACTTTGACCGAAGGCACGCCATTTGCGATTTCCAAAATAAACACGTTTCAAATATTCTAGATCATTTACGATGTTGGTGGCTTGAAGATATGTGTAACTAGCAATCGGCAGACTCCCAGTAAAATCACTTGAGCAACTATTACCACCCCTCTGGTCTAGGGAAACAACATCACCAGGATACTTTTTAATCAAGTCCGCAAATTTAGCAGGAAAACCAGCTGAGCTTGCCGCCGGTCCACCATGAAGTAGCAATAACGGGGGATACTTCGCATCTCCTTGTCTGACCCAAACAAATAAAGGAATTTTTGCACCTTTTTCCTCAGTCCAGTTTTTTGGGACCTGTGCATAAAAAGATTTAATTCCCCCGACCTTATTTAAAGCTTGTACTAAATTTACACAATTTTGCTTTGATAGATCGGACAAATCAGAAGCGTTAACATTTTCAAGTCTAACTAATAAAAAAATTAAAAACAAATACTGAAGCAAATTAATTTTATTCATAGAATCTCCTAGGGAAAGCCGTGTTCAGATTAACATTTATGAAGGAATGTTTGAATATCCACAAGATAATTTTTTTTCAGCAAACATAGCAAACATAGCAAACATAGCAAACACTAGAATACTTGGACATTTACAGGCAATTGTTTTATCATTCTAAGTAGATGGAAAAATTTGCACTCTACCACGTACAACTTTTGAAAAACATTCTCAGCAAACATAGGGCACGGAATTCCAAGTTTTCGTTGCGAAAATTCGCACAAGATCTGGGAATTTCACCGACCATGCTATCGCAGATTCTAAGCAATCAAAAAGGCTTGTCCGAAAGCATGGCCACCAATATCGCAGAGAAATTGAATCTAACGTCAGCCGAAAAAGAAGTTTTTCTCTTAAGTACTCGATCGGCGCATTCTCGAAGTTCAATGGTAAAGTTAGAATCTATTTTGGAACTAGCAGAAATAAATAAAAGAACCCAGAAACCGCGTAAAAACACATCTGGACCAAATGAAATATTAAGCGATGCTAGCCGATTCGTAGTTGAATCGATGGAAGTCCAACAGTTAGTAGCGTTTACAGAAGTTCATGCCGTTTATAGATATTTTTCGAAAAACGAAGAAATTCAATTTAGAATACTGTACATTTTAAAAAATAAAATAAGTGAAAAGATAGTAAATGATTTTATCCAAATAACTTTTAACGAAAAAACTCGCCAAGGTGCAACCGTCTACTTTTTAAAGAAAGACAATGGACGATTCAAAACCTATTTTAACAATTCGTTTGATGGCAAACACAGAGTAACTGGATTAGTAGCAGAGAATCAAAACACTGAAATCGTATTTGATAGTAATTTTTTACCGACAATTCCGTTAATTCGCTTCCTAGTATTGGATACAAACAAACACGTAGTAGGAAAAATGCAATACACCGAAAATGAATTCTCTGTAACAGGAACGCTAGTAGATCTTGATCACCCAGATCACCCGTTAGATTCGAATTATCAGCTACGCCTATTTAGACGAACGAAGGATTAAAATAAGATGCTCATTCGAATTTCGCGCAGCCTCCGCAAACCAAAAATACTACAAGCACAGAGACAAAAAAACGATGTGTTTTTCCAAACCCAAAACTCAAACAACTACCAACTACATTTTGATCAAATGAAGCTCGCCGGGCAAGCCCCGCAGTTTCATGGGCTAAGGGGAATCTTGCGTGATTTTGACTTTGCTTCTAGATTCGGGAAAAGCTCCCTCTGCGCAGACTCCAAGCCCATATCTGCATGCTCTTCAATATCTTGATGTTGTCGAGTGCGCATCAAGTCCAATAAAGTATTTCAGAAGCCTCCTCCTCCAGATTTTAAATGGTGTTAAACATTTCAGTTTACATCCACTCTCGAAAGAGTCTAACACGGATTTGGTATAAATTTACTTCAGCCAGAGGTCCGTTTGTGGATGTTCCCCTGAGGGGATGTTCTAACTCGTAAGAGGGTTTAATTCAATTTTAGCTCAGTCCTTATCAGCTCTCAAGTTTTGAGTGGGTCTAGGGTTCGCAGTCCATTCAACTTCACCGTGCCCACCTTTCCAAATAAAACATTTATTTTCCCGACTTTACCCGCCGGTAACGTTTTCAAAATGGGCTATAAGATATATCCAAATGGAAATTGTTGAAATAATGAAAGCAGATAGAATCACAAAATCACACGAACTTTTGAAACAAAATACTTCATTGTTTGGTAATTTGCAGCGGCTGATAAAAATAGAAACGCAAATAAAACGTTTAGTAAAAGTATAATGGTGAACGGTCCTTCAAATAAGCTCTCGAATTCTGTTTTGTGATCATCAGGGAGTCCGATGGAATTCAAACAGAGAAACAAATTAATTGATGAAACTATGAAAACGGCGATTAGAAAATAATTTAATTTCTTCACGGGTTCAGTTTAAAATATCCATTATTAACTGTATAGAACACAACTCAATTTGGTCGCCCTGTGTAAAGCTGGAATACACTTATTGGGACTTGCCAGCTTAATTTTCAAGGACAAGAACGATCCCGCTTAAAAAAATAAAAAACGAAACGATTCTATCGAATTGCTCTTGTTTGATCTGATTCATTATACCCTTAACAAATTTAGAACCTAGAATGGCAGCAATACCCAATAGTGGAATATAAAACCATTGGCTCCAGTCCACAAACCCATTCCTTAAATAAATGATCATTCGAAAAAAATCTCCCTCTATATCAATAGAAGCCGACAAGCACACGAACGCATTTTTTTCAACATTCAAAGCCGTCAGCGCAATTCCTCGAATCGCTCCGCCCGTGCCGACTAGCCCAGTCAAGAATCCCGAGACACCGCACAATACAACGGCCACACGTGATGGTAAAAGTTGAATTAATTTCTTCCCAAATAATAAAACGACCGAAAGAAATATAAGAACAACACCAAGACCATTTTCAAGCAAAGGAGTCTTCACTTGAGTCGCTAAAAGAGCACCCAAAACTGTTAGCACTATCGATGGAAGTGCCAAACGAAGAAAAATGCCTTTTTGAAAAGAGTCTTTGAAAGTAAAAATTCTGGAAAAATTGCCGCAGCGATGAAGAATTGCCGTTATGGCCAATACGAAATGGAAACTTTCTACCAAAACAGCCAAAGGCACAAAAAATATTGAGGAACCGAAGCCGCTCAAGGTGCCGATAAATTCAGACAAAAAGGCAAATAGAATGAGTATAATGTCGTGGAAATGCATCTTTCACCCTATTATGCTTTCTTGCATTTAATCAACGATTTGGCTTCATTTTAATATTGTAGTTCTAAATTTTGGATTGCTTAAATTGGAATTTAGAATTTAGAATGAGTCAATGCCTACCCTTGCCAATTCAGACATCCAGGAAACTATTTTAGCTATTGATTTTGGGACGAGTCATTCCCTTGTGGGCGCTCTTCATAAAGGACAACGGATAGATAATATTTCAGTAGATCCCTTCAGTCCGGATCCAACCCTAATGCGAACGCTGCTGTATTTTCCCGATGCAGACAATTGTTTTTACGGGGCCGAAGCGTTAAAAAAATACACCGAATATGAAATGGAAGGACGGCTTTTTCGATCGTTTAAATCACATTTACCCAATCGCCATTATCTTGGGACGGTCTTTGCCAATCGTGTTTTATCTTTAGAAAATATGATTGGCCTGTTTTTACTAGAATTAAAAAAGCGGGCTGAGGCGATTTTAAATGTGACGATCACTAAAGCAGTTATTGGTCGTCCCGCCCGCTATTCAATGGATCCTGTTGCCGATGAGTTTGCCATTCACCGAATGAAAAAGGCGGCTGAATTCGCTGGCTTTAGCGATGTTATTTTTATTCCAGAGCCACTGGCCGCTGCCTTAGAATTTCGTCGTGGAATCGATCAAGAAAAAACGATTTTAATTGGCGATTTCGGCGGCGGGACGTCCGATTTCACCATAATGAAGATTACGCCGAATGGCTTTCAGAAAAAAGATGTTCTGGCCGTCGAGGGATGCCCATTGGCCGGTGATTCTTTAGATAGTGTATTTATGAGTGCTCGGCTAAATCGTGGTTTTGGCGCTCAAATTAACTACCGTTTGCCGATGTCAGACAATATCATGACTATGCCGGTTTCGATTATGGATCGATTGAATAAACCTTCGCAGATCGTCCATCTAAAAGAACGAGACACCTATGAGTTTATCAAAGAGGTTCGTAAATGCACCTTGCGACCTAGTGACAAAGCGCTTATCGATCGACTGTTTATCATGCTTGAAGATCAGCAAATTTTTGCTTTCTTTGAAGAAATCGAAAAAACAAAAAAAAATCTTTCTATTAAGCCTACCAGTTCTTTTAAGTTTGACTACCCTGATTTAGAAACAGCAGAAGTGTTTTCAAGTTTTGAATTTGAAGACTGGTCTGCAAAAATCAAAACCGAAATTTTTGCTGCCCTAGATCGCTGCCTGGAACAAGCGGGTTTACAGGAATCGCAAATTGAACATGTCTTTTTAACCGGTGGAACAGCCCACGTTCCGTTTATTCAAAATGAATTTAAACAACGATTTGGGGCAGAAAAGATGGAAACCAAGAATTTCTTTCACTCTATACTGTCAGGCTTAATCGAAAGCGCGAAGTCCTGGGATGAGTTAAAGTAAGAATCAGGCTCAAAATGGCTCCTGCAATCTTGGCCCAAAGGTTGCTATGGAATTGGCCCTAACGAGGATGGTTCCATGAAACTACTTTTTGCTTCTCTATTGTTTTTTTCAACGATTGTATTTTCCCAAACCCAAACAGACATCACGTCGCGGCTTACCACCCCATCTGAAGTTCAACCAGCCGTTCAGTCTGCGATGGAACTGGCCAATGAATGTTTTGGTCTAAAAAGTAAACCGTTCTCAAGTTATCAAAAATTCTATTTTAGGCAAGACGGCCTGGCGTATGGACTGAAAAACGGCCAAGAGGTGAAATTAAAGTTTGATGAATCACTTAAAAAACTCAATGAAGATGGTTCAATAGACTTTGTTGGCAGTTTACAAAATTTCAAAACCGCGAATGGAATATCTCCAGAGGTTTGTGTTATATCTTCAACTATTACCCCCGGCGCTCCCAGTAAACCAAGTCCAACAGCGTGCAATACATTAAGTGAAATAGATTCTGTTGTTCTAGCCATGAGCTGGCAACCGGCGTTCTGCGAAGAAAAGCCCGATAAACCAGAATGTAAACTCGCGCAGTTTATAGCACCAGACACTTTTCAAGCAGAGAATTTCACTTTGCATGGACTATGGCCAAATAAAAATAGCTGCGGTCAAAACTACGGATTTTGCGGCGATGTAAAAAAGAGTGAGTCGAATTTTTGTAACTATCCCGAAGTAATTATTTCAAGCCAAAGCGTCGAAAAGGATTTAGCATCTGTTATGCCAAGCAAAGCTGCTGGATCGTGTTTAGAGCGTCACGAATGGAACAAACATGGAACCTGTCAGCCTTTGGATAGCTCTGCGTACTTTAACCGCGCCATCACCTTGTTGAAGGATTTCAATCAATCTAAAGCTGGGTTGCTCGTTCGTGTCTTTGTAAATAAATCGAATTTAAAAAAAACGGAATTACTGCAATCACTGGATGACTCATTTGGACCGGGCGCAAGCTCTCGGTTTATTATCGTTTGCAAAGGCGATAAACTGACGGAAATTCAAATTAATTTAATGGCAACCACATTGGATGCCAAAACAGACGAGTCCAACCTCACAATTCAAAATCTTATAAACAAATCTGCCAACGGATACATCCGCGGATGCAAAGACCTTATCTCTATCGATAAAATTGGACCTGGATAGAAATTGTAAAATCGTCACTCTTATTTCTTTCAAACTACGGTTCTCCAGTTTTCATAAAATGAAAACCATGTTACTATTTTTCCATGCTAAAACCGCGATTATTGAAATTTGGCGATACCTTGGGTATTTTCACACCGTCTTCGCCTGCCTATGATTACAATCCCGAGATGTTTGAAAATGGATTAAAAAATCTGAAACAAATGGGATTCAAAATCAAGCTTGGTGAATTGACAGCATCACGGGCTTCAGAGGGCTACCGAACGGCTTCTGGCTCGGAACGAGCCTTGGAAATGATGCAATTGATTGAAGACCCTGATGTCCAGGGTTTGATCGCTACTGACGGCGGCGCGACTTCAAATAGTCTAATTCCGTATTTAGATTTTAAACGTATCCGCGACGCTCGCAAAATGATCTGTGGCTTCAGTGACATAACGTCTTTGCATCTGGCTATTTCCCATTATTCACAGTTGCAAACATTTTACGGACCCACCGTTATGCGATGGCTTGGAGAATGGCCCGACGGGGATCCAATCAGTATTAAATATTTTTTAGATGCCGTTTGTAACCATACGTCTGGAGTCAGGCCTATACACCCACCCGACCATTGGAGCCGTCATCAACGCAGCTGGGAAAATGGCGACTGGAAGTCCCTTCCACGTCTATGGCATAAACAGCAAGACTGGCGTATTGTGAATAAAGGGGAAGCGTCTGGACCTATACTGCCCGCCTGTTTTAACATTTTCATGAGCAGTTGCGGAACAAAGTATTTCCCCGATCTACGTGGTAAAATCCTGATGTTTGAAGATACAGAAGCCACCCTTTCAAGGACAGAACGAAACTTGAGGCAGTTAAGTTTGATTGGGGTATTTGATGAAATTTCAGGCCTAATCATCAGCAAACCTGAAAACTATGATCAGCAAAATGCGCCGTTTAATTATGAATCTTTATTTCAAGAAATTATTGGTCCACGCAACTACCCGATCGTTTGCGATTTTGATTGCGGACACACGTTACCACTTATAACCATGCCCCTATTGGCACCGGCAAAACTATTGGCCTTCGGTAATAGTGTCGAATTTTCTCTACTGGATGGTTCAGTCGAATAACTCATGGGGTGATCCAATATATTAAATTTCAATTAATATTTTGAAATATCCATTTAATAAAGTTACAATTCGTCAATGGTATTTGATACAGAACCGGTATATCAAAAAATTTCTGAGTTAGAAACTTCTATAGAATTGGCGTTTACAAATCCCTTTTCCCAGTTTCCCGAAGTTCCGGGACGAGATCTACCAATTTTAGTCCCAGGCGCATTGCCGGCTAAAAAAGGACTTTCTTACAGGGAAGGACAAGCGCGTTTATTGCATGATTTAGCCAGCATTGAACTACAAGCGATGGAACTTGGGCTGCGAACCTTGCATGAATTTCCGTTAGCCCCAGAAGAATTTCGGCTCGAACTAGCAGACATTACTCGATCAGAAGGACAGCATTTAAAATTGTGTCTGGATGGAATCGAAAGGCTTGGATTTAAATGGGGCGATTGGCCGGCCCACACAATGCTGTGGGCGTCCGTCGACAAATCAGATTCTCTTATTGATAGAATTTTAATCGTGCATCGCTATTTAGAAGGCAGCGGTTTAGATGCCGGTGACACCTTACTTCGTCGTCTAGATGGAGTATTGGAATCACCGCTTCACAAGATTACTAAGCACATATTCGAAGAAGAAATTGGCCATGTTCAATTTGGTTCGCGTTGGTATGGTGAAATTTGCAATCGTGAAGGAATAAACCCTCAAGACGATTTTGGTCCAAGACTCGAGTCATTTCGATACCGGATTCCCAAGAGAATTGAAATTATTAGCAGAAAGGCACGGGCCCTTGCTGGCTTTACAGAAAGCGAAATGGATTACCTTGAAAATCTTCGAAGCCGGATGGCTAAGTTTCAAACACCTAAAGTCGAAACACCAGCCCTCTCCACAAAATCAGGAACTACTGCAATCTAGTGCCTGGTTTCCGGCAGGGAATCCGAAAGATCTTTAATTCGTTGGTCAAGGCCTTTGATAAATTCCAGAAGCCATTCTTGCGAACTGCCAATTTCTTCTTTCGATCTTATTTTTTGAACATATAATTTTACGATTTTTTTAAGAGCCGCTGCTTCTTGAGTTTCCAATGGCACTTTAGTTCCTACTTTGGCGCGCTCTAAAATCGTGCTTTGAATCGAACTCACATTGCTTTTAATTTCAGCCCCAAAGTCTTGGCCAGTGATTAATTGTAATCTAGCTAAGACCGCTTCGAAGGGTTGCATCTTAGGGTGGGCTAAAAATTCTACATTTCGCAACATGTAGTTCCAATAGCGATCTGTGAATTTTTCCTGAATTTCACCATACGATTTCATATCATTGTCTCGGCGACTAAACCCAGGACTTGTCACCATGCTAGCAAGGCCCGCGTCCATTTCAAAATTTCTTTCGATCCTAAGCTGTCCCATTAATCGTCTATATTTTGGACCAAATTCGTTTTGATGGGCCTCTATGATATTTAATAGTTCTTGAGTTTCTTCCGTAATTTTCCGCGCTCGAGATACAATTTTACGGTTAAGCAGGATCGAACCCAAATGAAAAGAAGCCTCATGCGAGGCAATGGCTAAATCATTGTCTGCATAAGGGAAATGTACTAAATAATCACCTTTAGCTGACAAAATAATATCAATCGTTTCTCTAATGGTTACAAAACCTGTTCGAACGGGAAGGTAAGTGACTGGTTCTAACCCTCTTGCTTTTAGCGAACGATTAATTTCACCCACCTTTAACCCCAAAGTATCAGCGTCGGGTACTTCAATTTCCAATCGTTGTTCACCGAGATCTTTAATTACGTAGCCAAGTTTAGCGGCCAGCTCTGAACCCAAAAGAAAAATCGGCAGACGAATGTCGCCTTCGGCGGTCAACGTATTTTCAACCGCATCGTGGCGTGAAACCCATTCGTCATTTTTGTTTTTGATAAAAATAACTTTTCCATTTTTGTGAGCTATGGCCGTCACCACTGATTTATCAGAAGTGCCAGCAGGGCCTTTCAAATAGTAATTCAAATTGGCCGCTTCCCTGCTTGTAGAAATGGACCCATAATACCGCTGACAGGAACTGATCGGCCCGCTCAGCGCGCTGTTTAGATTTAAAAATGAAACCGCAATGAAAAGTAAAAAAAACCCAAATCCCCTGTTCACAACCACCACCCCAAGTCCCCCGACTCGTGCCGATGATTACCACAGTGGATAAAAAAAGGTCGTTATTTTTGATTCAATGAATTTAATTCTGAAGATGTATAAAAGTTAGTCAGGAAAATTTCCCTTTGTATGGAATTTTTCTGACTATCCCTTTATAAAGGCTCTTCTTTAATAGTTGCCCGAAATTTACGAATGGCAGTAACGATATTAGCCATGTGTTCTTGGCGCCATCCCATTTTACAACCGGCAATGTAAATTCCAGCTTCACGGGCGCCATCTTTGACTTCGGCTTCATACATTTTTTCACAGCCTTTGTCGTTTAATTTTGGCTTTACTGCTACCAAATCTTTTACTGAAAGCTTAATGCTGTTTGCGGCTGCGACCAAGGCCTTCATACTTCGGTAGCAATAGTTTAATCGCATATCATCAAGTTGATATTTTAACTGAGCCCAAGTTGCCATAGCTCGGCCTGTGTCCATTAATTCTTGAACCGCTTTTTCTGAAATCAATTCGGAAGCATCTGTCAGTTCGTTTATCTGACATATTTGCGATGTTACGTCGGCCGCAAAGGCTAATGCCGAGTTTTTGTATTCCTTGTTATCATTAAATTCTTTCAACGCTTTTAAAACTTTAGGGTGAACTGGTGCTTTGTGGAGATCGGCAACCCATGGATTTTTAGGATTATTGTAGTCGGCTGCCCGTTTTTGAGCTAGCTCTGCGACCGCTTCCAATTGCGCCATTTGTTCGTCGTCATAGGAACTGGCGTCCCCCGATGGAAATACCAGGATTTTTTTTGCTTCTTGAGAAGGAAGTCTTGGCGTTTTATCGGGTTGCAGAGGCTGGTGGGAACAAGCGGCAGCGGTAAGCGCAAGTGCTAAAAAAATAAAATCCTTCATAAAAAATCCTTTCTTGTTAGATTCTACAAGTATATCTGTTTTTGAGTCCTCGTCATGAAAAAACTTTCCTTAATTTCCATTTCTATCCATTGCAAAAGGCTGGGCCGGCAATTCTATCACGAATCGAGTATTTTTTGATAGACTATCGTAGAAAAACTTTCCTTGATGACCGTCAATAATTCCTTTTGAAATGCTTAGGCCAAGACCGGTACCTCTACCAACTGCCTTTGTCGTATAGAATGGTTGCATTATTTTATCCGCAATTTCTTTTGAAATGCCTTTCCCACTGTCGGTTACGGCAATCCTGATTGTATTATCTATCCTTGAAATATCTAAGGAGACCCACTTTTCTGCGAGCCCCGCGACGGCATCATGTGCGTTACTTAACAAATTCATAATAACTTGGCTAATTTGAGAAGGACGGCAATTCACAATTGCCTCGTTATTGCAATCCACTCTTAATTCGATGGAATAATTTTTGAATTTCTCTCTGCATAAATCTAAACTTTCCTCTATAATTTTGCTTATTTGGGCCGGAATTTTAGCGTCGCCTTCTGCGTTTCTAGAAAACGATCTTAGCCCATTAATAATCTTACTAATTCGCCCAATTGTTTGTTCAATTTTTTTTAAGTCCTCTTTTACAACTTCTATATCCACGTTTTGAATTTGAATTCGCTTTTTTACTATACCTGCAATACCCATAATTATCGTCAGAGGATTATTTATTTCATGGGCTATTCCACCGGCCATTTCTCCAAGTGAGGCCATTTTAGCTGAGGCAACCAAAGCGACTTCCGAATGTCTCTTTGCTGTATTGTCCCAGTTGGCGCCAACCAACCGTTCTATGTTACCATCCCTGTCATAGAAACATTTGGCCGAGGTTTTAATATATTTTATTTCGCCATCATCACTTAGAATTCTAAATTCAGATTCAAAATGATCACCACGGGCCTGAAAAACTTTCTCTAATTCCTGCTTAATTCGATCGGCATCGGCAGCCAATAGCGTTTTTTCAAAGGCATCATAATCACCAGTAAAGTTCTGTTTTTTTATCCCGAAAATTTCGTACATCGTGTTATCCCAAACCAAAGCACCTGTTTTTAGGTTCCAATCCCAAATGCCAAATTTCAAAGAATCGATCGCAATGGTAAAACGTTCTTTGACCTTATAAAGGTCTTCGTTTATCGCTTTCTGCTGACTTATATCCTGAAAAATTCCTCTTAACTTAGTGATGGCACCCTCTTGCCGAACGACATCGCAAGTGGTTCGCACATGAATTTTTCTACCTTTTGTCGTTAAGGTTTCTAGTTCAAGGTCAAACCCTGTTCCATTTTTAATTGCTTGGTCTAGCGCCTCCGAAATAGTAGTTCGAGATTCAGGTAAAAAATAGCTTACCACTGCATCGACAGTCGGATTGAATTCCTTTGAAGAGGTATCGTTTATTCGATACGTTTCCGCTGTCCAAAATAATTCCCCCGTTGCGATGGTCAGTTCCCAACCTCCGAGTTTAGCTATTGTTTGCGAAGCCTCTAACAACGTGGCACTTCGCAATAGTTCGTTGTCTATTTTTTTACGATCCGTAATATCCTGACTAGTACCTGACATTCGAATCGGTTTGGCCTGTTCATTGAAATAAACCTCACCCGTTTCATGAAGAATTTTTGTAGAGCCATCCTGCAAAATTACTTCATGCTCGACACTGTAGTTTAAAGCCCCTTTGAGGGCTTGGGTAACTAATTCTCTAGTTTCATTTTTTACCCGAGGGGAAAAGTGACTCAAATAAGTTTCATAGTTAATACCAAGAGACGAATCTCTTCCAAAAATTTTGTATTGTTGCTGGCTCCATACTATTTTATTTGTTTCGATGTCCCAATCCCAGGAACCCAATTTTGCTTTCCGCTGGGATTCAGTCAGGAGCCTAGTCATCTGATTCAAACGCTCGAGCTCCAAATTAACTTCGTTCTGCAAACGCTGGATGTGCTTGCTATGGAGAAACAAGATAATTCCTGTGATGAGAAACGCGCCCAAAAAGTTCAAGATTCGAAATGCTTCGACTGGGAAGCCTTCTAGCGCAGCTAAGCCACCGATTGCGGGTAACGGGCCGAATCGAACAAGTAGCCATCCGAAAAGTGGCAGGGCGATTCCTATCACTATTTGAATTTTTTTCTTTGGATCGAAGAGTAAAAGGGCCAACATCATGGCAGGAAAAAAATAGTATTCTGCAAATAAAGGAGTGCGGATTCCAAAGGGAGTCGTGTAGATGTAAAATACTGCGCTGGCAATAAAGACGAGACGAGAACTATCACCGTGCAAATTTTTCTCAAGAAGCAAGGCAAGCGGGGTAAATATAAGGCCGCCAAAAAAAAGAAGGATTGCTGTTACAAATGCGCCCAATAGAAAATACAATACTGAATAGCCAATAGCAAAAGTAAAAACAGTGAGTACTAATTTTTTAAAATATACCTGATTGCTATCGCCAAGCACGAATGTTCCCTCAATATTTCAAATTTTTGCCCAGATTCTATTCGGAATATTCCCAATCTATTTAAGTCATTTTGCGTATTTTATACTTGCTCGACTTTGACCGGAGCGTAGATAATGGCCATCTCACCAAAGAGCGGTTTTATATACTTTAGGGGCGGGGTTCCACCCGTACCCCAATACTTATCGCCTCGACCTGCTGGCCAAATTTGCCAGACTTGACCTATTTAAATGTTTTTTCTAAGACCAGTTGAAAAACGGTCCTTATTATTGTTGGAACTCCCGGAAAATTAAATCTTTTGGCATCTAATTTTACATGGGGAATAAGCACAAACTGTGTCTCAGCACGTATGCTTTAAACAAAGTATCTTGACAAGCTTTTTGAGAAGAATCACTATCGGCCGATAAAATAGTCGAATCACACTGGCAAGAGGTCATTTTGTCGAACGGTTACTCATCCAGGCATTCTATTTGGCATAGCTTAAAAACATTTTTGGTTGGGAACCCGCTTCCAAATGAAATGGCCCACAACGAGCGGATTTCAAAATCCAAGGCTTTGGCTGTGTTATCTTCCGATGCACTTTCTTCAGTTGCCTATGCTACTGAAGAAGTTTTAATTCCGCTTTCGTTGTTCGCCACAGCCGCCGTGGCTTGGTCTTTGCCAATTGCGATTGCCATCGCATTTTTACTTTTTATTGTCACAATATCTTACCAGCAAACTATTGATGCCTACCCAAGTGGCGGTGGTGCTTACATTGTTTCCAGAGAAAATCTGGGCACCAATATGGGTTTAGTCGCAGGGGCCGCACTTTTAATAGACTATATTTTAACAGTCGCAGTTTCCGTAGCCGCCGGAGTTGAAAATATCACCTCTGCGTTTCCCTATTTTATCGAGCACAAAGCGTTAATTGGAGTTTCAATCATAGCGCTTGTTACTTTGATGAATTTAAGGGGTTTGAAAGAATCCGCTTCCATTTTTGCAATCCCTACTTATTTTTTTATTTTTTCATTTGTAGCTTTAATTTTGACTGGGTTCTACCGCGTTTGGATCGGCGAAATTGTTTCTGTCCCACCGATCGTGCATGAAGCCTATCCGGCAATTCCCATTTTTCTATTACTAAGAGCATTCTCGTCTGGTTGTTCGGCCCTTACTGGAATTGAAGCTATATCAAATGGAATTCCAATATTCAAAGAACCGTCCCAGCGAAATGCTAAGATTACAATGATTTGGATGTCGACGTTGCTTGGTCTGTTTTTTTTAGGCATCACTGTTTTGGCACATTTGATCGGAATTATTCCAAAGGAAGGCGAAACTACAATTTCTATTCTGGCAGGAACGGTTTTTGGAAAGGGCATTTTTTACTATGTCATTCAAGCCTCTACTGCGCTGATTTTAGTTTTGGCCGCTAACACGAGCTATGCCGATTTTCCAAGATTGGCATCGCTATTGGCGAAAGATCGTTTTTTACCAAGACAGTTGTCAAGCCTTGGCGATCGCTTGGTTTTTTCTAATGGAATAATAGGTCTTTTTATTGTTTCCAGTGCGCTCATTTATATTTTTAACGGGGACACACACCATTTGATTCCCCTGTACGCGGTCGGTGTGTTTCTTTCATTTACCTTATCGCAAGGCGGGATGGTAATTCACCATTGGAAATTGAAGCAGAAAAATTGGCAGTATTCGATGATTTTTAATATCTTAGGGGCAATTACTACTTTGATCGTTCTTCTAGTTATTTCAATTACAAAATTTATGAGTGGGGCTTGGATTGTTATCGTGCTTATTCCCACAATCGTTTTTGTCTTTAAAAAAATCCACAATCATTATGTGTACACAGCAAAAAAACTAAGTCGACTTCCCATCATAAAATTGCAACTAAAAACGCTAGGTGACCATTTGGCGATTATACCTGTATCGGGCGTTCATCCTGGTGTGGTGAGTTCCATAAATTATGCACTGTCCATTTCTAAAAATGTCGAGGCCTGCTGTGTTGAATTAAATCCTGCGACTACAGTTTCTGTATTAAACCAATGGAATTCAGTTTTCCCAGAAGTGCCCTTGCGGATTCTTAAGTCCCCATTTAGATCGACCATAGAACCTATTGTAAAATTTGTAGAAGAAAAAAAAGCAGAAAACCCTGACAAAATGATCACTGTGATAATTCCTGAATTTATGACCCGAAAATGGTATCACAAATTTTTACACAATCAGACGGCTATCCTACTGTATGCAGCTCTGCGAGCTAAGAAAAAAGTGGTTGTGACAAGTATCCGCTATCACTTTTAAAGAACAAGAGTAAATCTGATAACTATTTAACCTTTTAGAACAATAGCCGATGAAATGGACACCTATTTGGTTTCATTTTTTGCAAATCGATAGAAAAAAACACCAACTGCCAAAGTAAGAATCAGGGCGCCGAAGAAGAAACCCAGTTCAATGTTGTCCATTTTGTGAACCTACACCCATTATTTATGTTTTGTACAATTTATTTTGAATTCCAAAATTTGAATGCGTATAGGCATTCTCTTATCTGACTTATTTGCATTTTTTAGGTTTACCACGAAACCCTATCTGAAGAACCTGCGACCCTTACTCTGCCTCGGGAAGTTTCAAAATCCTCTCTTTTTCGGATGCCATTCGATGCTCTAGTTTTTCGATTTCATCTGACGCTACTTTAAGTCGGCTCGTCATCTGTTCGTGACTTAGAGCTGGTCCATCGCCGTGCAAACTTTTCAAGACCCGGTGTAAAGTCAATTTAACAACCGCTACCGGAGTTGAAATATCGTGCAAAAATTTTCGAGATTCTGAAACTTTTTTCTCTGACATAGTCTTTTCCTTTTACTTACTTACCATTTACGCCATCAACTTTGGAATATAGATGATTGGATCCAGTTTTTTAATGTATTCAACATAAAGATCAATTGATTCCTGGCTTAAATACAGGAACTCAATGCCCACTGCTGGCATTAAAGAATCTACTTGGACTTCACGAACCCATCTTACAATGCCGCTTCCTTCCAGTTTAGAAATATCGCCGCCTGAAGGTTCAATCAAAAATGATATTGTTGCTCCAATGTCGGGAATTTCCTTAGGGAGCTTTATACACATGCCACCGCGCCCAAAGTTTACCGTTTGGGATTCATTTGAGCCCCCTTCAATTTTTACTGAAAATGCACACGGAAGACGTTCGGGCTTTTCTTTGACTCTTTTGTCAAACGACTTCAACAAAAATTCAACTCTTTCTATTAACAATTCCATCGGAAACGGTTTTGGAAAAATGCCCGAAGCCCCTAAATTTAGTGCCTCATACGTGGTCAATTCTGATTGTCCGGAAATGAATAGAACGATAGGCATATGACGATCAATAATTCTAATTTGTTTAAGTAGACTTACGCCATCACATTCGGGCATTTGAATGTCGCTAATAACAATATCTGGTCTGTTTTGCTTTATGGACGCAATCGCTATATTGCCATTTTCCGCTTCAAAAACTTGGGCCTCTTCAATTTCAAATTCAAACCGTAAACATTCACGAATGGCCGGTTCATCATCAACTATCAGTACTTTCTTTCCAGTGAATTTTCCCATAATCTAAACCCCAGAGTGACTAAGTATGCCTGATATGGATGGATTGCAATTACTTGAAAATTTGTATCTTTCTGGCTCTGAAATTCCATTAATCTTCTTAACTGGGTTTAGGGACGTTACCAAAATGAAGGCCGCTTGGCGCTTTTGTGCCTATGATTTTCTAGACAAACCTTTTAATATTCAGCAAATGATTGATGTAATTGATTGCGCCCATAAATATGGCGCAGACTATGTCAGGTCAGCTCGAATTAGGTCCAGCAAATTGAAATAAAATCGTTCCTGGGCAGCTTTTTGCCCCAGAAGTTCACCCTTTAGCACCGACTCCCGAGTCAATTTGCCATTAGAAAAAGACATTATGTCACAGAATCTAGATCCAACCCCCGACAGTTTTTATTTGACTCGTTTTCAATAAGGCACTTCGTGTGCAATAGCAATCAATTACCAATTAACAAGGAATGGAAAAATGATCACGCCTGTCACCAAAGTAATGAAAAAAAAATATCCGTGGAAATGATGATGAGCACACCAGTGCAATTTGTTTTAGACGAAACGCCTTTGCGGAAAGCAATCTTTCAAATCCTTGAAAGTAAAATTTCTTGCTTGCTGGTTGCAGATTCATCTGATGAGATCGTCGGAATAGTCACTACGGATGACCTGCTTTGGCACTTGTCGCACCTTTTATTGGATGAAACGGATCCAGCACCTGCATTAATTGGATTTAGAACAAAACAGACTATCGGGGAAATTGCCAGTGAACTATCTGAAATAGGAATTTAAACGAGAAATTATGAATCCACTTAAGAAAATTCAGTCTAATCAACGGGTGTTTATTCAAGGTGGAGCCGCGACCCCTTTAAAATTAATTGAACTATTGCTGTTGGAGGCACCAAGACTAAAAGATATTGAGATCATTCATATTCATACCATGGGAACTGCAGGCTATGCTGATTCGAAATATTCCGAATCGTTTCGTGTCGTCAATCTTTTTGTAGGCCCTAATTTGAGAGCACGCGTTGACTTGAACCGAGTCGATTATTTACCCTGCTTTCTTTCTGAAATCCCAGCGTTGTTTCGGTCGAAAAGGCGCGCGCTGGACGTTGCCCTTATCCATGTATCGACACCCGATCGCTTTGGCTATTGCAGTTTAGGTACAAGCGTTGATGTGACCCTGGCCGCCGTGCAGTCGGCCGGACTAGTCATAGCCCAAATTAATCCTCAAATGCCCAGAAGTCACGGCGACGGGATGATTCATATAAATCAAATTCATGAAAAAATTGAAGTTAGTGAACCAATTCCCGAAGTTCCTCGAAGCCAATTACTGCCAGATGAACTAGAAATCGGTCGCCATGTTTCTGCCCTTGTTGAAGACGGGGCAACCCTTCAAGTGGGAATTGGGAACATACCAGATGCTGTTCTGAGCTTTTTGCAGGACAGGAAACACCTAGGGGTCCATAGCGAAATGTGGTCAGATGGAATATTAGATTTGATAAAAGAAGGCTGCATTGATAATTCAAAGAAAAAACTACATCCTGGTAAAACTGTCGCTGGTTTTGTAACCGGAACTAAAAATGTTTATGAATTTGTAAACAATAACCCCAGCGTTTACCTTTTGGATATTGAATATGTAAATAATCCCTTTCATATTTCACAAAACCCAAAAGCTGTTTCAATCAATTCAGCAGTGGAAATAGATCTGACTGGACAGGTCTGTGCGGATTCAATTGGGTGTCACATTATTTCTGGCGTCGGTGGACAAATGGATTTTATGCGCGGAGCCACCTTATCCCCTGGTGGAAAATCAATTATCGCGATGACCAGTCGCACGCGGAAGCACAAGCCAAGAATCGTTCCCGTATTGAATATGGGGGCCGGAGTCGTTTCCACACGCGCGCACACACATTTTGTAACGACGGAATTTGGCACTGCGGATCTGTATGGCAAAACTTTGAATGAACGGGCAAAAGCACTTATTCAAATTGCCCATCCCGAAGATCGGGAAAAACTAAAATATGACTGGAAGAAACTCTATCAGTCTTAAATTGAAAGCGGACTTGCTGGCCTATTTCTTACGCCTTTATTCGCTGTGGTGGCTGTTACGGCGCCCGCTTTAATGGCACTTTGCCTTTTGAATCAACAAATTGTTTTAAAAACTTTAGATCGTTTGTAACATCTATCGGAATATTCGTTCCAGCCGAGCCCGTGTAGCCTAGTATCATTTCTTCACTGTATTCTTTGTAACACTTGGGCGCAGTCGGGCTTTCCGGAAATTTGAGCATGCATTCTTTTAGGTAAAGATCCGCTAACGAAAAAAAGGCAGAGTGATTTAATTCCCTGTCAATTGTAGCTAGCCAATATAACACTTCAGGCGTTTCAGAATTCGTCGGTACTTTTTGAATGTACTCGTACAAAATTCCAGACACTACCAAGTCAGAAATAAACCTTGGATCTGAGCTTTCCATCCCGCTATGATTTGCCTTTGTCGAAAGTCTTTCTTCTGTGAATTTCAGAATGTCTTTTGAGTTACCAGATTCGACTTTTGGCAGTTCAATTCCTTGCCATTTGCCGATTTGATCCTTCCAGACAGATAAATTTCGAGTCACAAATTCGGGCAATTGTTTATTTTTTTGAACTTCAGAAATCAAGGCTTTTGCTGCGGCAAAGTCGCGTTTGATCCGAATATGATAAGCCAGTTCGCGTTGAATGCTTTTTTCTAAATTACTAGATCCGTCATCTGACTTTTTAAAATCTGTAATGATTTTTTCGTAAATTTTATTTGCGCCCTCAAAATTTTTAGTAGCAAACATAAATTCAGCTTGATCGAATTTGGAAGAAAAATTATTTGATTTCATAAATACATGCACGTCGCGCTGAGTGGTCGGCATCTGGGTGTGACAGCTCATGCAAATACCAAGTGTTGAATTAGTCATCCAGCGAGCGTAGGATTTATTTCCAAGACGAAATACCCGTTCTGTTTCTACCACGTGGTCTTCCAGAACATCCCTTGAAAACTTATAATTGTCTTTTATTAAAGTGGGATCGTGCGCCGTTTTTTTAACGGTGGCCGCCAAGTTTTTAAGATGTTCGGATATTGCCGCCGCATTTTTTGGTTCTTGAAACTCTTCATCTGAAACCAGATATTTTTTTAAACCCATAAATTGGTTCAAAATTTCCGTCATTAGTGATTTGGTAGCAGGAAGCGTGTTTTGGTCCACTTTTGATTCAGCTTTGGATGCAAAATTAAATAATACCAAAGTAACAATTAAACCGACTTTTTTATTCAAAATAACTCCTAGTGATTAAAACGGGTCTCAAGGATATTAGAAAGCGCTTTGTAAGCATCAATCTCAGTAAAAATACCAACAACTTTATCGTTATCAACAATGATCGCACAGCCAAACTTATGAGACGCCATATGCGCGACGACTTCATTGATCGGAGTTTTAGGCGATGTACAGTATGGATTTGCGGTATAAGTTTCAAGCACCGTCATTTTTGAGGAATCCGAGTCTTTAAATTTCAAAACTAAATTAATATCACGTTCAGAAATTAAGCCGACTAATTTGCCTGCTTCCAATACAGGAAGATGCCTGACATTCAGCTCTTTCATATAGTCTGAAGCCTGGGCTAACGTTAGATCAAAACCAATCGTTTTAGGAAGGTAGGTCATATAGGTTTGAATGGAGGGAATCGCTTTCATGGAATATCCTTGATGGAAGGTTTTGGTTCAATTGTGGTCTTCGCAAGTACACGGCCAACTACCAAATCTATTTAAATTGACTTAGACGGTAAATTTTGGGACAAATTGTCCAATGACTAAAGTAGATTTTGCCAACTTGTCCCATTTGGTTTGATCAGGCGCCTCTGGGCTTTAATCGCAGAGGATAAATCCCCCTTGATTTCAGTAGGTTACAATCCAACTGGTATCAGTCCGTAAATCTGCTTGCTGGCACAGGGGTTGAAGTAATCTTTGTGTATTAAAATTTAAATGAGGATGCAATGGCCTTAAATTACAGAGTGGCAGTGGTCGATGATGATCCAGAAATGGGCCGAGTGATAAGTGACTTGCTTGGCGATGAAGGATACCAGGTCAGCCAATTTCTTTCTGCTGCTGATGCCTTGGTGAGGTTTAAAACAGAACCACCTCATATTTTAATTACCGATCATAAAATGAAAGACATTGATGGCCTGATGTTTCTACGGAAAATTCAGATCGACTATCCATCGATCGTTTCCATTATGATGACTGCTTTTGGATCCATTGAAACGGCAATCGAGGCCATGAAATCTGGAGCCTATCATTATATAGTAAAACCATTTCAAAACGAAGAACTTAGCCTTTTAGTAAAACGAGCAAGCGAAAAAATTTCTTTGAAACAAGAAAATGCCCAGCTTAAACAACAGCTCAATAAAACATTTAGTTTGGAATCTATTGTAGGAAAAAGCACGGCGATCACGTCCGTGTTTGAGCTTGTTAAAATCGTCGCTTCAGCTAATGCGAGTGTTCTAATTACCGGTGAAAGTGGATCAGGAAAAGAACTTGTCGCCCGTGCGCTGCATACCTCTGGACCTCGTAAAAACAAATCATTCATTCCTTTAAATTGCACGGCATTGCCTGAACACCTTTTAGAAAGCGAATTATTTGGTCACGTTAAAGGCTCTTTCACGGGTGCCATTTCTGAAAAAAAAGGACTTTTTGAAGAGGCCAATGGCGGCACTTTATTTTTAGATGAAATTGGCGATATGAGCCTTCAACTTCAATCAAAACTTTTGCGCGTCCTGCAGGACAAACAAATTCGCGCCGTCGGAGGCAATAGTTTAAAGACCATCGATGTTCGAATAATTGCGGCCACCCATCGAGATTTAAAAATAATGGTAAAAGATGGAAAATTTCGTGAAGATCTTTTTTACAGGCTAAATGTTGTCCCAATTCGAGTGCCTCCGTTAAGAGAGCGAATGGAAGACATCCCCTTGTTAGTCGAAAACTTTATTAAAAAATTCGCAATCAGAAATAATTCAAATATCCAAGGGGTAACCACCGAGGCCATGAGCCTATTAATGGCCCACCCATGGCCTGGGAATGTGCGTGAACTAGAAAATGTGATAGAGAGGGCTATAGTATTAAGCTCAGGTACCTTGATTGAAAAAAATGTGATTCTGGGAAGCGCCCTAGAAGAAGCGCACCAAAACATCGAACAACTTCATGCAGACCGACCTACCCTTGAAAAGCTTGAAGAGAGATATATCAAGTTAATTATGAGTGAAGTAAACAATAAAAAAGAAGAGGCCGCTGAAATTCTTGGCGTCAGTCGACGAACACTCTATCGAAAAGAGCGGCTTTATGGACTCGTGTCGGATGATACTCCAGAGCCAATTGAGGACTCGAATGAAAAAACTAACTAAGGGTTTACCGACTCAAGATTTTTCCTATTTAATGGCGGCTATTGATGAGGCCGCTATTGTTGCTGTTACCGACAGTCAGGGTGTAATCACCTACGTAAATAATAAGTTTTGCGCCATATCGCAGTTTTCAGAAGATGAACTTTTAGGAAAAACTCACCGAATTATCAATTCGCATTTTCATCCTGCCGATTTTTTTAACAATATGTGGCAAACGATTTCTTCTGGCCAGACCTGGGAAGGCGAAGTTTGCAATCGAGCCAAAGACGGAAGTTTTTACTGGGTCAACACCACAATCGTTCCGTTTATGGACAAGGACGGAAAGCCAGATCGATATATTGCTGTTCGTTATGAGATCACAGAAAGAAAAGTCGCCGAAGAACGGCTTAAAGTTTACGCAAAAAAATTAGAAATCAGTAACCAAGAACTTCAAGACTTTGCTTCAGTGGCCGCTCATGACTTGCAAGAACCCTTGCGCAAAATTCAGACGTTCGCCGATCGAGTGAAAACAAAATCTAAAGATTCAATCGCACCCGATGCCTTGGATTATTTAGATCGAGTTCAAAATTCAGCTAAACGAATGCAAATTCTAATTAACGATTTATTGACCTATTCGCGGGTCACAACAAAAGCGAAACCCTTTTCCTCGGTTTCATTAAATGAAACCGTGAAACAGGTTTGCTCGGATTTGGAAGTTCGAATTGAGCAGTCGCAGGGCCAAGTGCATTTTTCTGATTTGCCCGCTATTGACGCTGACCCCACCCAAATGCATCAGCTATTCCTAAATCTAATTGGCAATGGGCTTAAATTTCACAAACCTAACCAAAGTCCGATTGTGGTTATTAGCGCGGAAATAGTGAAATCATCGTTCATGGGAAATATAGAATCTATTTGTAAGATTTTTGTTAAAGATAACGGAATCGGTTTCGATGAAAAGTATCTTGATCGTATTTTTACAATTTTCCAGCGTCTTCATGGTAGACATGAATATGAAGGCACAGGTATTGGATTGGCCGTTTGCCGCAAAATTGTGGATAGACACGGCGGTATATTAACGGCAAAATCGGCCATTGGTGAAGGCTCGACTTTCATTGTAACCTTGCCAGTAGGAAATAAAGAAGGAACTTAAAAATGCGCAGCAAATATTCTGTCCCAATTCTAGTAGCTGACGACGACATGGAAGATTGTGAAATGATTCGCGACGCTTTAAAAGAAAGTCGCCTTCTAAACGAAGTAAAATTTGTCCACGACGGCGAACAATTGCTAAGCCTTTTGCATAGCGAGCGAGGGCGAGCCCAGGATCAAAGAAATCTTCCCGGTCTAATTCTTTTGGATTTAAATATGCCAAAAATGGACGGCCGCGACGTGCTAAAAGAATTAAAAAAACATCCAGAGCTCCATCAGATTCCCATTGTTGTTTTGACCACTTCAGAAGCGGAAGAAGACATAGTTAGATCCTACAATCTGGGCGCGAATTCATTTATAACAAAACCAATTGAGTTTCAGACTCTAGTGCAAGTGATGCGGGATATCGGACGGTATTGGTTTGAAATTGTAGAACTTCCCAATTTTAAAAGAGACAAATAGTGGAAAGAAAAAGTTTTCGGATTCTAGTAATAGACGACGATGAAGACGACTTTGTCCAAATTCGTGATTTACTGCGCGACATAGTTTCCTCGAAATATGAAGTATTTTGGGAAGCTAGTTATTCAGCCGGCCTTAGAGCCCTGCAAGAAAAGGACTTTGATGCGTGCTTGCTTGATTACAAATTAGGAGAAAAAACCGGCTTGGATTTATTAGGCGAAGCTAAGGCCCGCGCGTATTCCTACCCCGTAATTTTTCTGACTGGTCTTGGTGATTTTGAACTCGATGTGAAAGCGATGGAAAAAGGAGCCTCTGACTACCTAGTAAAAGATCAGCTTACTTATCCTTTGCTCGAGCGATCGATTCGTTATTCAATAAAAACAGTGCAAGATTTAAATGAACTTAAACAAATAAAAGCTCAAGTACTTCATCAAGATCGACTGGCTTCGCTTGGTCTGTTAGCGTCCAGTCTCGCCCATGAAATCGGCACACCACTTGGAATTATTCGCAGTCGAGCAGAATTGGCCGCAAAACGATCAGCAGAAAATCCGATGGTTCTTGAGAGTCTAAACGTCGTAGTGACCCAAATTGATCGGATTACAAAACTAGTTAATTCACTTCTTCATTTAGCGCGCGGTGGAAAATCTGATCTAGCAACCTCAGTGAATTTGGATCAGGTAATTCAAGACGTTCTTAACTTGCTGGAACATGAATTTGGACGCAAAGGCATATTGCTGAAAAAAGAAATTATCCCCGAGTGTTTGCTAAAAGCAGAATCAGGGCCATTGGGCCAAGTTCTACTTAACCTGATGATAAACGCCATTCAGGCCATTGAAGAATTCAAAGATCAAAATCTGAGCCGATCCCATGAAGTCACTTTAAAAGTTGAAGATTTAAAAACCCTAGTGAAAATCTCTATTGTAGATACTGGGATTGGCATTTCTGAAGACAATCAAAGGCAGCTTTTCAAACCATTTTTTACGACGAAAGCAATTGGCCACGGAACTGGTTTAGGCCTTGCTACCGCTTATAAAATTGTGAATTCCTGGGGCGGGACTATCGGCGTATTAAGTCAGGCCGGAGTCGGGTCAACCTTTTCTGTTACCCTGCCTAAATATCGCTAGTGGGCCGGTACAGGTAATAAAATAGGTGCGCTGTCGATACCTTGGCTTTTATCAAGAGCAAGATTTAAAGTAAGAACATTAACCGTCGGTTCTCCTAAAATACCCAGTTGCCTTCCAAACGTAGCTTGTTCAATCATTTTTTGCACAATTTGAAAATCCAAATTTCTTGCTTTGGCAACCCGCTGCGCTTGGTATTGCGCAGCTTCCGGACTGATGTGAGGATCTAAGCCACTAGCCGAAGCAAAAAGTAAATCTTGGGGAGGCTCTGTTGATTGTTCGGGGTGGGCCGCTTTTAATTTAGCTTTTCTTTCATCAACAGCTTTTTTCAAATCTTGGCTGGCTTGACCAAGATTTGATCCTCCCGACGGCAATGGATTGTAGGCAATTGCAGAGGGGCGCGGCCAAAAATAGTCAGCCTTCTCAAAGTTTTGAGCAATCAGCACCGATCCTACCAATTGCCCGCCCCGCATGACAAAATCACCGTTTGCCTGAAGGGGAAAAACAGTTTGCGAAACTCCGGTCATAAAAAGCGGATAGGCAAGACCTAAAAGAATTGTCATAAATATTTTAAATCTAATTGCAGGCATAACATACTTCATAAAAACTCCTCTTTAACTAAACTAAACCAAACCGATGGTTGTAATAATAATATCAATCAATTTGATGCCAACGAAGGGAATCACAATCCCGCCCAATCCATAGATCAAAAGATTTCTTCTTAAAACTGCTGAGGCGCCTTGAGCCTTGTAAGGCACACCCTTTAAGGCCAAAGGAATCAATGCTACAATAATAAGTGCGTTAAAAATAACAGCACTTAGAATGGCACTTTGAGGGGAGACTAGTCTCATAATATTCAGAACAGCAAGCGGTCCTTCTTTAGTCCCTTGAATAAGATAAAGAGTACTAAATAAAGCCGGAATTATCGCGAAGTATTTAGCCACGTCATTTGCAATACTGAACGTGGTCAATGACCCTCGAGTCATCAATAGTTGTTTTCCGATTTCAACAATTTCAATCAACTTCGTAGGATTGCTATCAAGGTCAACCATATTTCCGGCTTCCCGCGCAGCCTGTGTTCCTGTGTTCATGGCCACACCGACATCCGCTTGCGCTAAGGCCGGAGCATCATTTGTTCCATCGCCTGTCATAGCCACAAGATGACCCGTCGCCTGTTCTTCGCGTATTCTTTTTAGTTTTGCTTCAGGAGTTGCTTGGGCCATAAAATCATCAACGCCCGCTTCCGCTGCAATGGCGGCTGCGGTCAGTGGATTATCGCCAGTAATCATCACTGTGCGAATTCCCATCTTCCGAAGTTCTGCGAATCGCTCTTTAATACCACCTTTTACAATATCTTTAAGTTGAACAACTCCTAATATTTCTTTTCCATCCACTACAACCAAAGGCGTTCCGCCTTTTTTGGCTACACCGTCGACGATTCCATCTAAATCGTGCGGAATGACTCCACCGAGTTTTTTTACGTAGTCTTTGATCGAATCTCCCGCACCTTTTCGAATACTTTTCGTTCCCGATGAATTTTGAAAATCAATTCCACTCATCCGAGAGTTTGCAGAGAAGGGAATAAATTTGGCCTGGGTTGGTTGAACACTTTCGGCTCGCAGAGAATGTTTTTCTTTAGCTAGAACTACTATTGAGCGTCCTTCGGCTGTTTCATCAGCTAGGGAGGCTAATTGGGCGGCTTCCGCAAGTCGCTCGGCCGAAATGCCCTTGACTGGTAAAAATGCCGAAGCCATTCGATTACCAAGAGTGATTGTACCTGTTTTATCTAAAAGTAACACGTCGATATCGCCGGCGGCTTCAACGGCGCGACCACTTGTGGCAATCACATTTCGACGGATAAGCCGATCCATGCCGCTAATGCCAATGGCGCTCAATAAGCCACCGATGGTCGTTGGAATAAGACAAACTAAAAGGGCAATAAGCACTGGGACTGTAACTATGGCACTAAGATCTTGTCCGGCAGCCACGGCACTATAGTCTGCAAAAGGTTTTAAAGTCATTACGGCTAACACAAAAATAATAGTCAGCCCAGCCAAAACAATACTAAGCGCAATTTCATTTGGTGTTTTTTGTCTCTTCGCCCCTTCGACCAAAGCAATCATTCGATCTAGGAAACTATTGCCTGCTTCCGCAGTAATACGAATAAGAATCCGATCACTTATAACTCGGGTACCACCAGTAACAGCACTTCTGTCACCACCAGATTCGCGAATTACGGGAGCTGATTCTCCCGTAATTGCTGATTCATCAACACTGGCAATTCCATCTACCACTTCGCCGTCACCAGGGATAATATCACCGGCTTCACACACTACGACATTTCCCTTTTTAAGATCGGCCGCGCTGATTTTGCTTTCTTTTTTTTCAGTCATCAGCCTTGCAACCGTTTGCGTTCTGGTTTTTTTCAAACTCTCAGCCTGCGCTTTTCCACGCCCTTCAGCGATGGCTTCTGCAAAATTAGCGAAAAGAACAGTAAACCAAAGCCAAATTGAAATTTGAAATTCAAAAACCTTTGATCCATGGCCAATATTAAATAAGACGTAGGTCGTTGTCATGATGGCGCCAATTAAGGTGACAAACATAACAGGATTTTTCATTTGAACTCGTGGGTCCAGCTTTAAAAAGGATTCCTTAATGGCTGGCAAAACAAGTTTTGAATCAAATAGTGGGTTTTGTATTGTTTCTGACATATTTATTACCTCTTAAAAAGTTTGACCTTTGATCATCATCAAATGTTCAACGATTGGACCTAAAGAAAGACCTGGTAGAAAAGTTAAAGCTCCGACAATTAAAATTACAGCCACAAGCAATACTGCAAAGAGTCCTGTGTCCGTTTCAAACGTTCCCGAAGACGGTGCTGAATATTTTTTCTGAGCCAAGCTTCCAGCTACAGCCAGAATAGGTAGGATGATCGCAAAGCGACCTACAAACATAGTAATGGCCAACATCAAGTTATAGTACACTGTGTTTGCATTCAGACCGGCAAATGCACTTCCATTATTTCCCGCTGCGGATGTGAATGCGTAAAGCATTTCTGAAAATCCATGTGGACCCTTGTTAGCGAGGCTCGAAAGGGCCGCTGGGTTTACCGCAGAAATTGCTGTTCCGATTAAAATGCAAGCGCACGGTGCCAAAATGGCTAAAATAACCATCGTCATTTCACGAGCTTCTATTTTTTTACCCATGTATTCAGGAGTTCGCCCCACCATCAGTCCCGCAATAAACACCGTGAGAAGCACAAATAAAAGCATCCCATAAAGTCCAGCACCCACGCCTCCAAAGATCACTTCCCCAAGCATGATATTTACCATCGCGATACCACCAGATAGCGGAGACAATGAAGAATGCATGGCATTGACAGCTCCGCACGAAGCCGACGTAGTTATTGTAGAAAAAAAGACGCTGTTAAAAATCCCGAATCGGGTTTCTTTGCCTTCCATAATTCCGGATTGATTAAAAACTGCGTTTGTCGTGAATTCTGAAGCCAAGGATAACGCTGTAAATCCAATAAACAGGGCCAGCATGGTTCCAAAAATCACCCAACCATGTTTACGAGAATTGGTCATGATACCATAGGTGTAAGTTAACGCCGCACCAATTGAAAAAATGGATATGATCTGAAGAAAATTCGATAGCGCCGTTGAATTTTCAAATGGATGAGCCGCATTCGCATTAAAAAAGCCGCCTCCATTTGTTCCCAGCATTTTGATGGCCACTTGGGATGCAACGGGTCCCAAGGCAATTGTCTGTTTCAACCCTTCGAGCGTTATCACATCCAAAGAACCTGCTAGGGTTTGCACAACCCCTTGACCCACTAAAACAAGTGTAAAAATTAAACACAGAGGCAGCAATATGTAAATGGTTGTTCGTGTCGTATCCACCCAAAAGTTACCAATTGTAGATGACGATTTTCTAGCAATTCCACGTGTGAGTGCAATGGCTACCGCGATTCCACACGCCGCGCTTAAAAAGTTTTGCACGGTAAGGGCTGTCATTTGAGTCAAATGGCTCATGGTAACTTCGCCGGAATAGCCTTGCCAATTCGTATTGGTAATAAAACTTACCGCAGTATTCAAAGCCGAATGCCACCCGACGTTTGGCAATCCTTGCGGATTTAGTGGAAGCCACGCCTGGGTCATTTGGAAAATCATCAACACAAAAATTCCAATTATATGAAAAACCATGAATGCGCCTGCGTATACTTTCCAGGTCATTTCTTCTTTTGGATTAATTCCAGAGAATTTATACGTTAAATTTTCAAGCCAGCCTAGAGGTCTATGTAGCCACGTTTTTTCACCTTGAAAAACCCTGGCCATAAATCGACCCAACGGCGGAGTTATCGTAATTAAAATTGTGAGATATAAAAAAAATTGAATGTAATCGACAATTTTCATAAAAGCCTCAAAACTTTTCTGGGTTAAATAGAGCGTACGTTAAATAAACTAGAACTACACATCCAATCAGACCAGCTACAATAAAATCCATAGGTTCCTCCAAATTCTCTGCTTCCATTTATGATTACTCAGCGCCGCGTAAAAAAGATGTAAAAATAAAAATTTTTTACATCTTTTTTACGCTACTAGCGTCTAGCCTAAAGAAGTACCAGGAGGCATAAAATGAGACTCTTATTCTATTTGATCAACCAAGCGTCCGCGGTTGGTTATATATCTGCGCCATTGGCACCCGCCCAAGTAGAGTTGCCAAGTTTTGCTCAGCTCATAACAGTCGAAAGAATTCTTTTGCTCGCGTTATTTATTTTTCTTTCGGTACCTTTGTTAAAACAAAGAAAGGATCCAGCTGTGGAAAAAGAAAGAGTAAAAATAATTAAACTCTCAGCATTAGTTGGAGCTTTGGCTATATTTATTAGGTTCTATCGAGTTTTGGCCGGAATCTAAATGAGTTTGATTTCTCACGAGACAAGGAATTGAGACCAGCGCCATGCGCAAAGCTATCAATGACCTGACCAAACCTTACAATTTTGGTATAAACGTTAGAGTGCAACGATTGAATGCTTTGAAACTGAATTGGCCATGCACGAATTAAAATACTAATTCCTTTTAAGGAGATACTAGTGGACTCAAAGCGCAGCGGAGCCTTAGATCCCGACGAGCTTTTAAAAGTCATAAATCAAGAGGACAGCGCACGTTCATCTGCCAAACTTCGCGTTTTCCTTGGGATGTCTGCCGGGGTTGGAAAAACATTTGCGATGCTTCGAGCCGCCCAACAAAAAAAATCTGAAGGAATCGATGTTGTTGTTGGCGTTGTGGAAACTCATGGCCGAAATGAAACGGCGGCTTTACTGAGTGGCCATGAAATTGTATCCAGACGTTCGGTGACCTATCGAGGGGCTCAGCTAGAGGAAATGGATCTAGATGCTATTCTTGCCAGAAAGCCAGATCTTGTCATCGTGGATGAACTAGCACACACAAATATTCCAGGGTCCAGGCATCAGAAGCGCTATCAGGACGTGCTGGAAATTTTAGATAATGGAATTGATGTCTACACAGCCCTTAATGTTCAACATCTAGAAAGTCGAAAAGACGCGGTTGAATCCATCACTGGAATTAGAATTCGCGAAACTGTTCCCGACAGCATTCTAGAGCGCGCAGGCCAAGTCGAACTTGTGGATATTGCCCCAGTTGAACTCCTGAAACGACTGCAGGAAGGAAAGGTTTACCTTGGCGAAAAAGCCGTTACCGCTGCCGATGGATTTTTTAAGGAAGACAAACTAACTGCGCTGCGAGAAATTGCCCTACGATTAACGGCAGAACGCGTGGATCATGATCTACAGCGATTTTCCTCGGTGAAAGACGAAAAGCCCTGGCAAACTAACGAGCGATTGCTGGTGGCCGTTTCGCATAGTCCTTATTCTGAAAAAGTCATTAGGGCCACTCGCCGCCTTGCTTATAATTTGGAAGCACCTTGGATAGCTGTGCATATCGACACAGGAATATATTTGAACGATGAAGATCAAGCGCAATTGCTTAAAAATCTAAATCTGGCAAAAGAACTAAAAGCCGAAGTCATTACAACTACAGAAACCAATTTGCCCGAGGCCATTAAACGTATCTCGAGGCAGAAAAATGTCACACAAGTTATTGTAGGACGCCCGACCCGACGATGGTTTCGAGATCTGCTGGAAGGCGGATCACTGTTAGAAAAACTAGTAAAAGAAAGTTTGGAAATTGACGTTCATGTCGTTCGTCAAGATCAGGAAAATCGCGTCCGTCCGACTTTAAAAAATGAACTTTCTCATTATCAAACCGATTTTGGCTGGCAAAAATATTGGAACACCCTTTGGTTTCTAATTGGCATGACTGTAGTTGGAGCCAGTCTTGAGCCTATTGTGGGGTATAGAACTGTTGGATTTATATTTTTGTTGGGAGTTCTAGTTGTTGGACTATTTGGAAGTCTGGGCGCCGTTTTGTTTGCGGCCACCGTAAGTGCCTTAACCTGGAATTTTGGTTTTATTCCTCCTCGATTTACGTTTGTTATTGCTCAGCCAGAGGACATGATTCTATGTTTTGTTTATTTTGTTGTGGCGCTAATTACTGGTTTTTTAACAAATCGAATTCGGTTCCATGAATTAATTATTCGTGATCGCGAAGAACGCACCAATGTTCTTTATGAAGTGTTAAGAGACATTTCAAACAGCAAAGACAAACAAGAATTTATCGAGAAAATAAAAACCCGCGTAGGCCAGACTCTGGATGCAGACTGCGGAGTGATTTTGAAATCAAAAGAAGGCTTTCTTATTTTTGATTCTGAAAAAACACTTTGCCTGCGGCTCGACGACAAAGAACGGGCTGTTGCACTATGGAGTTTTCAAAATCAAAAGGCCGCTGGTTGGTCAACCGATACATTGGGTGAATCACGAAGTCTTTATATTCCGCTTCGGGGAGTTTCTGAAACCGTGGGAATGTTTGTATTTCGACCAAACAGAAAAATTAGAAAACTCGGACCAGATCAGCAAACTTTGCTTTTATCGATCACCAGTCAGCTTGGAGTTTCCATTGAACGACATTTTTTAAGCCGCCGATGGATGGAAGCGCAACGATTAAAAGATTCGGAAATGCTCCATCAAACATTATTAAATTCTATATCTCACGAGCTAAGAACACCGCTCACAGCGATTCTAGGATCAACGGCGGCACTTGATAGCGAACTTGTAAGTGACCCTTATGTTAGGGAAATAGCCACCAATCTAAGCGAAGCTGGTAACCGGCTTAATCAAGTGATTGAAAATCTATTAGATATGAGCCGTCTCAGTTCTGGAGTACTCGCTTTGAAATTAGAATGGCAAGATTTGAGTGATCTTGTCGGTGTAGTCCTTAAAAAGATTTCTAAATCTACCCGCCGACATAAAATTGAAGTTGAAATTTCACCGGACATTGGACTTTTGAAAATAGATTTTAGACTTTTTGAACATGCAATTTCAAATTTAATTCTAAATGCCACCCAATATGCTCCAGAAGGAAGTCGTATTTCTATTCACGGTTTTTCAAGCGGAACCATGGCAAAATTAGTTATTGAAGATGACGGACCAGGTATCCCTGAAGACTCCATTCCAAAAATATTCGATAAATTTTACCGGGTACCTGGGGCTGCCCCTGGTGGAACCGGACTTGGACTTTCTATAGTAAAAGGAATTGTGTCTTTGCATCGCGGAAATATCAATTATGAGCCATTATCACCTCGGGGATCTAGATTTGTCATTGAACTGCCACTGGAAGAACAACCGGCTATTCCAAACGAGGTTGAATCATGAACCAAAGTTTGCGAGTACTTATTATTGACGATGAAGCCGCGATTAGAAATGTAATCACCCTCAATTTGAAAAATCAAGGCTACGAAGTCAGCGAAGCAAAAACGGCCGTTGATGGTTTAAGCGCCGCTACGAATTTTCATCCTCACTTAGTTATTTTGGATCTTGGTCTGCCGGATATGGATGGCTATCAGGTTCTAAAGGAACTACGAACCTGGACAACGATACCGGTCATTATCCTAACCGCAACGGACGACGAGTCCGTAAAAGTGCGCTTGCTTGATGCCGGTGCCGATGACTATTTAACAAAACCGTTTGGGCCTTCTGAATTACTTGCGCGAGTCCGAGTTGGTTTACGCCACCATGGCCATGCCGAAGCCACACCGATTTTTGAATCTGGCGATCTAAAAATAGACCTCAACCAAAAACAAGTTTTAGTTTCTGGCGCCGTTATTAAACTCACAAAAACAGAATTCGAAGTGATTTCGAGACTAGTGCGGGACCAAGGCAAAGTAGTTTCCCAATCTGTGCTTTTAAAACAAATTTGGGGCGCTATTGCCGAACATGAAACTCATTACCTGCGCATCTATATTAAAGAACTGAGGAAAAAAATCGAAAAAAATCCTTCACAGCCAAAACACATTTTAACAGAGCCAGGCGTTGGGTACCGGCTAGTTTAGAAATGCACTCAGTAAGACTATTGTTCTATACAGTATAAAATGCTGGGATTATCACAACCAGCGGCACTATCGTTGACCCAATTGTCGCCGGGACTAGCTCGATTGCCTCGAGTCGATGTCTGTTGATAGGATCCGAATGTCCAGGTATTACACGCACTTGTGCTATTTCCAAATCCATATTGATTAGTGCCTGTCCAGGCCATTGTTGTAGCTGTAGCAACAGCGCCTGCTTCTGTGTAATTGACAGTATTTACCAAACTGATTGGCGTATTCCAAATTTGTGATCCATTTAAAACTTTATTTCGCAATGAACCGTCAGGATTTATCGTCCATAACTCGGCCCAGTTGTAGCCAATGTGATTTATGGCCCAATCGACTTCGGAGGTGCTTGGACCAGAAACCAATGCTTTCCAGGTTTTTCCAGCTAAGCCGGCATTAGAATTTCCGCGGGCTTGGCAAAGAGCATCGACGGCGGCGATTCCGCCAATATTTCCCAAATAGGTTGTCGACGTTACGAAAATACGCTTCTGTATTCCGCTTGAGCCATCGCCGGTCCATACACGCCATGGAGTGGCCGCACCATTCCCAATTTGCACGGTCATTTTATTACTTTGATTAAATGTGCCTGGGCTATCCATAACTAGTGTAATTGTATCCCCATTGTTCACATTTCCTGATGTCACCTCGGCGCCTCCGTTAATTTTAAAGGCTGGATTACCGCTTGCTCCTGAAATCGTAACCGCTGCCGCTGCCGTGATTCCTGTTACGGGCACAGCTACGGATGAAATTCGTGTGCTGGTATTTTGATAAAGCTTATAAGGGACAAAAAAGTTATACGGAGTGAGATCATTTGAAACTGTGTCTTCAATGCAATACAAGTGGGATGCGTAATTGACGCAATCATAATCCGAAAACGAAATCCAATTAGAATTGCTTGTTATCTGGCCATAACGACCCAGTATTGCTGAGCTCGACGATCCCCAATCGTTACAATTGAGCGCTGTCGCCGAACCATTGCTGGCACTGCCGGTCCATGCATAACCCGTTGTACTCGCACCATTTTCGTCTTTGGTAATTGGGTTAGTAAGGCTTCCATCCCAAAGATCAGACCAATTAGTCGCAGCAGCGACTCCATCGACTCGGGCCAAAGTACCCCAATTGAAAGGCGCTGTTTCACGAATTTTCGACGAGGATGTTGAAAAAATAGCTTTCCACGTTCCCGAATACCCTGCTGCAGTCGCAGTTGTTTGGCAAATCCCATTTGGTCCGCCGCTTCCATTTAAATTTCCAGTGTATAATCCCGAGGTGACAAAAACTTTAGCAGTAATGGTGCTGTCCGCATAGGCCAGATTCCAAGTGTAGGACCCGCTGCCAATATTGATAGTAGCCGTATATTTAGTACCAAAAACACTTGGCGCATCCATGACAACTTGAACAGTGTCGCCCCAATTCACTGTGCCAGAAGCCACTTCGGCCCCGCCATTTATTTTTATCGCCGGATTACCGCTAGCACCGCTGACTGTAACTGAAACCGCTTGGTTAATTCCTTTTATAGAAACAGTCGACGACGTTTTGCGTCCTGGAACACCGGCCGTGTTGGAAACTTCCATTGGAAAATATAAATTTCCTGGATCTGTATCGGCAACCACTGTGTCCTCATAGCAATAGTAGTAGGCGTAAATACTGGCATCGCAATAAGACATCGCATTGAACAGCCAGGTTCCAGATGTCGACCCCACGGATCCCATACGATACACAACAGATGAATTGTTTGTAGACCAATCATTGCACGTTGTGATTCCCGAAGTGGAATCTAAATTTCCTAAAGCATCGGAACCAGTAATTACCCAGCCCGTACTAATTAAATTTCCATTTTCATCACGATTAATACTATTAGCAATAGTTCCATCCCACAAATCCGACCATGATGTAGCTACGACAGCCCCGTCGATTCGCTTAAGAGTACCCCAATTAAAATTCATACGATTTCTTGGGCCGCCAAAAGTAGTAGTTGCAAGTAATGCTTTCCAAGTTCCAGAATAGCTTGCAGTCGTCGCCATCGCTTGGCATTTGGAATCAGCACCTGAAAGTCCACCCAAGCTACTCGGAGCTAACGCTGTGTCGGCAACAAAAATTCGAGCTGTAATAGATGAATCTGCATAACCCAAAGACCAAGTGTAGACACCACTGCCCACAGTTAAAGTGGCCGTATACTTGGTTCCAAAAACTGTAGGAGAATCCATAAATATTTTTACAGTATCACCCCATTGCACTGTGCCCGATGTCACTTCCGCGCCGCCATTTATTTTAAAAGTAGCATTTCCGCCGGTTGCCGAAATCGAGACAGAAACCGCTTGGCTTATTCCACGAATAGTTTGTGTTACCGATCCTGTGCGACCACCGACTCCGCTTACGTAGGAAACTTCTACTGGGAAATTTAAAGCCGTAGGAAGAGTATCGACTGCTGGTACATCTTCGACACAATAAAAATAATAGCCGCCACCATCGTTACAATCTAACGATGCATTATTTATCCAAGTTGAAGAAGTCGAGGCCGTCGAGCCCCCTCGTGCAAACGCTGATCTTACGGACCAATTTGAACAGGTTCCTATGCCGTTGACATCCAAGGCACCCTGACTTGTTGAACCTGTCCAGGCAGATCCATTTTGTGTGTTTGCAAATTCATCTACAGAAATTGAATTCGCAATCGACCCATCCCACAAATCTGACCAAGAAGTTGCGACAACCGCGCCGTCAATTCGAAGTAAATTTCCCCAATTATAGTTCATTCGGTTACGCGGTCCACCGCCATTGCTACTATCACCGATTAATGCTTTCCACGTTCCCGCATAGCCAGCATTGCCGGCCATCGTTTGACAACGACTGTCCATTCCTGATGAGCCACCAAAAGATCCCCCTGGATATTTATAATCAGAAACAAATACCCGCGCCGTTTTTGTGTTGTCAGCGTACCCAACCCACCACGTGCGCACGTCGCTGCCCATCGTAACGGTAGCTGTATTTTTTGTACCCAAACTACTTGGCGCATCCATCACTAATTGAATCGTATCACCCAGCGAGGCTGTTCCCGAGGACACTTCTGCGCCACCATTTATTTTGATCTGCGGAGTCCCGCTGCTTCCAGCAATAGAAACAGGAATGCTGGCTGTGATGCCTGTAATAGTAATTATATTTGAAACTTTTCTTGCGCTTGCAACGTACGAAACGTCTGCCAAGAAATCAACATCAGTTGGATCCGTGTCCGCGGCACCAGACGTATCGCCCATACAAAAAAAGGCTAACGTGCTTGAACAGGCTTTTGAATTATTAACAGCTAATGTCGTCGAGGCCGAAGCCATCACTGTACTTGTAGCACCGCCTGAATTGGACGTCCAGGTACCGCAGTCTGCGCTTGGGGCGCCAACATATCCTTCACCGAAAATGGTATTTCCCCACCACACGTCTGAATTTTTAACAGCTTGATTTTCAGTTACATTTATCGGAAAAGCCCAAACGCCATCCCAAAGATCGTTGAAATCATTTGCGACAATCACACCGTCCAGCCTGCGAACCTGACCATAATTCCAAGGAATGCGAGTGCGAACTGATGCCGAAGTAGCGGTCGCAACCATGGCCATCCAATTTCCACCGAGGCCAGCATTCGTCGCAACGGTTTGGCAGGCTGTATCGGCGCTACTAACGCCGCCAAAATTTCCAGCATAATTTGTACTTGTAACAAATACGGGTGCTATTTTTGTAGAGTCCGCATAGCCAAGTTCCCAGGTTTCAATTCGAGTGCCCATATAAACTGTAACCGTATTTTTATTTCCTAAAATCGTTGGTGCATCCACCGCCACAGCGATCTGCGCTCCGACACCGACTCCGGTTAATGAGGCCACTTCAGCACCACCATTTAGAATGAGTTTTGGATTGCCAGCTCCGCTGAGAGTGATATCGATTGGAACGGCAATTCCTGCGATGGTAACACTATTTGAAGAAGTTCGGCCCGGCGCACCGCCAACATAAGAAACGGAAAATTTAAAAATGACATCATCGGGATCGCGATCTACAGCGCCGCCCGAGGTCGCCACAATAAATGGAACCGAGTTTACACCCAGCGCACCGCTGGTTGCTCGAAGCACAATTCCTGTTTCTGCAACTGAATAAGTCACATTAGAAAACGAAGCGGTGCCGTTAATCATCGGAAGTGTTGTGGTTCCGCCCAACGCTCCTGTACCTGCTTGTCTGGTCAATACAACATTGGCATTACTAGAGACTACGTTATCATAGAGATCGCGAAGCTGAACAACGGGCTGAGAATTAAGCGCCACTAAAGAATAACTTCCCGCTGGCTGCACTAGATAAGATAAATGGTCTGCCCCACCAGCGATCGTTGAGGCATGCAGTGTTTGGATCAACGCTGGATTAGCAACGACTTGTGCTACAATTGTATTATTTAGGCTGCCCGCTAAAGTAGAGCTATGAAAAATAGACCGGGCAATTCCATTTGTGTCTGTAATGGCCGTTGCTGAGTTTACGGAGCCGCCGCCCGCAGTCACTGTGAAACTCACTGTGACTCCTGTGACCGGTTGACCAAAACTATCCTTAGCAATAACAGCTAATGGACTCGTACTATCTGAATTCGCCACAACCAGTTGATTGTCACCGCTTTGAATGGTCATTGTGGACGGGACACTAAGTGACGTCACCATAATGGGAGGCGACGAAGCGTTCAGTCCAATGACTGTTTTATCAGTGCCAATGTAAGACGCTTCTAAAATGACCACACCGGCTTGAAGTGGAGTAAAATCGCAGGTCGTCGACGGTATGGCTATGCAACTGAGACCCGAATTTAATCCACCAGAAAGAGTTTTTATAGACCAGAAAACACTTTCTTCTTTTACAAAATCACCACTGAGATTAAACAATGCGGCTTTCAAAGTAAGCTTCGTACCTACAGTTAGTGGAACTGACGGGTCTTTGAAAAGACTGCCATTGCTATCTGTGACCTTAATTTGTAAAAGATTAGACGTGTCGGGGGCTCCGGTATTTTTCGAACTTGAAGATAGATCGCTGACTGCCGGAGTATTTAATCCACAGGCGTTTAAAAACAAAATGCTAAATCCTAAAAACAGAATAGATTTAACAAAATAAATTAATTTTGTGTTTAGTCCCACTTGACCTTTATCGGCAACATTCTAGATTTTTTGAAGAAAAAAGTCTCGTATCAAAAAAGAACAGAATCTCAATTTGAGAAAAGTCATTCTCCCGAATTCTTAACACGCCTTTCAACTTTGCAAAGTTTAAAACCAAGCATTTCTCAACGATGCGGACAAAATGTCGAAACTCGTCCAAACATAGTGACAAATTGTCCCAAAATTAGAACCCATTCCAGCCTATTTTTCATCTGAGGTCTGGCTGTCATTTTGGAATAAGATTTTGCATCATGAAAATCTTGGCCGAGGCTTTGGCCCATTCAAATTGCAAATTTTGTGGCTCCCCTGCGGCTGGATCCAAATATTGCTGTTTAGGGTGCGAAACTCTAGACGGAAATTTTCAATACAAAGTTCCCATTCCAGAATTAAGCTATTTGGATCAGCCTAATTTTAAAATGTTGTATAAATTAAACTTAGGCTCGTTTGACTATCAGCTTTATGTTGAAGGTCTACATTGCTCAGCCTGTGTGCATCTTATTGAAAAGTTGCCTTACTATGATTCAGAGGTTGAAATCGCTCGAGTGGATTTTAGCCAGTCTAAACTCTACCTTAAAGTTAAAAATGGATTCTCACTAACAAAATGCATGACCACTTTGTCAGCACTGGGGTATGCGGGTCAGTTTTTAAAAGCATCCCAGGAAATTAAAGGCATTCAAGAAAGGGAAAATAAAACCGCTTTAAAAAAACTTGCCGTAGCAGGAGCCTGTGCCGGAAATATCATGTTATTTGTTATTCCAGTTTATTCTGGTTTACTAGGACCATGGAAACTCGCTTTCAATTGGATGAGTTTTCTTTTGTTTCTTCCTATAATTTTCTATTCGAGTACTTCGTTCTACAAGGGTGCCTGGTCAAGTTTAAAAATGCGGATGATCAGTATTGATCTGCCTATTACAGTAGCCATGCTGACTGGTTTTTTTCTTTCAACCATTAATTTAATTCGAGGAAACGATGCGATCTATTTTGATTCTACGGCTAGTTTTATTTTTCTTATATTGAGTTCTCGGTATTTACTTAAAAAAATTCAGCAAAAATATTTAACTTCGCTAGAGCTAGAAGACATTATGGTCAGTGACTCATTTTTAAGGATCGATGGATTGACTGAAACTAAAATACCATTGTCTGAAGTTAATTCGGGCGATCTGATAAAGCTTGTTCAAGGACAAATAGTTCCCGTTGATGGGCACATTGAAAATAAATCTGCGCTGGTCGATGTCTCTGTCTTGAATGGCGAACCCATGCCAAGAAAATTTGAAATGGGCATGGAAATTCAAGCCGGTTCCAAAATTATCAGTCCGATAGTCTATCTAAGGGCCAAAAATCGGGCGTCCAATTCCCATTTAGCAAATACGCTGAAACAACTCAATGAAGGCCTATGGAGCAAATCCAAATTCATCACTCTGACCGATCGAACGGCCCATATTTTAATTCTAACCGTATTTGCCGTCGCTATTCTGTTTTTTATCTTCTATTTCAATCACGATCCTCAAGAGGCTTTCAATAGATCACTTGCCCTCCTGGTCCTAGCCTGCCCGTGCGCACTGGCATTGGGATCGCCATTGGCAATTGCATTAGCTGTAAAAAAAGCCCAGGAAAAAGGAATCCTTGTAAAAAATGCGGACGTGTTCGAAAAATTACTTAGTCTCAAAAATATTTTTTTCGATAAAACAGGCACCTTGACAGAAACGGATTTGCAACTAGTTTCATCGAAACCCAAATTCCTCACTGACAAAACAAAATCCATTATTTTAGGACTAGAGACTCATTCCTATCATCCGATTGCCTTTGCCCTGCGTAAAATATGGTCGAAATCTGAGCCTGCAGTCTTAACGGGATGTTGTGAAACCGCCGGTTTCGGGGTGAGTGGCGTTTTAGGAACAGAAAATTATGAATTGGCAACTGCTGTGAACCAAACTGAAAGTTATGGACTGGAAATTGATTTAAAAAGAAACGGTCAAACTATCGCCACCTTGAACTTTGAAAACTCCTTAAGAGAGGAATCAGCACACTGTATTCAAACGTTGCAAAAAAGTGGACTTAATTGCTTTATCGTTTCTGGCGATTCAAAAAGTCGCGTCGATAGAATTGCTTTTATCACGGGGATTCCCTTAGTCCAGTCTTTTGGAAACCTAAGTTCAAATAAAAAATCTGAAATTGTCCAGTCTTTCAAAAATACATGCATGATTGGAGATGGTACAAATGATTCGCCGTCGCTGGCTGTTGCGGATATAGGCATTGCTGTTAAAGGAAGTACCTACATTAATTTGCACGCAGCTGATGTTTGCTTTACCCGCGGCGGTTTAACTTCATTAATCGATTTGTTTGAGCTTTCTAAAAAAGCCAAGCACGTTTTGACACGAAATCTTGGGTTTTCCTTAATTTACAATCTGACCGGCGCGGTTTTAGCGTTGTCTGGCTATGTGAGTCCCTGGTTAGCCGCGATCTTAATGCCAATTAGTTCTGTACTCATTATTTTTTCCACGCTTTGGGGGCTTCGATGAATATTCTTATTCTCATGATTCCCTTGGCACTGATTCTTGGTTTCGGTTTCGTTGGGGCCTTTATGTGGGCTGCCGACAACGGGCAATTTGAAGACACCGAAACTCCCGCCCATCGAATACTTGAAAATGATGACCATGAAAGGGTTCAAAAATGAAAGAATTTATAAAATATGACGACGAGATCGTTAAAAAGTTTGTGCTAGCCACACTAATTTGGGGAGGCGCTGCCTTTCTATTTGGATTAGTCATCGCTTTGCAACTGGCCTACTGGCCTATGAATTTTAATTTAGAATGGATTACTTTCGGTCGCTTGCGACCCTTGCATACCAACGCCGCTATCTTTGCATTTGCAGGAAATGCTATTTTTGCCGGGATTTATTATTCAACACAACGGTTGCTTAAAACCCGAATGCTTTCAGATACTCTTTCAAAAATCCATTTTTGGGGCTGGCAACTTATTATAGTCTCTGCCGCTATTACCTTACCCCTGGGTTACACTCAATCAAAAGAATACGCCGAACTGGAATGGCCTATTGACATCGCTATCACACTGATTTGGGTTGTTTTTGCTGTCAATTTTTTTGGTGCGATTAAAAATCGACGCGAAAAACACATGTATGTGGCGATTTGGTTTTATATCGCCACAATCATAACAGTCGCCGTTTTGCATATTGTTAATTCCATCGAAATCCCAGTCGCTGCGTTTAAAAGTTTTCCTGTTTATTCAGGAATTCAGGATGCGCTAGTTCAGTGGTGGTATGGACACAATGCCGTTGCTTTCTTTTTAACGACTCCCTTCCTTGGTTTGATGTACTATTTTGTTCCAAAAGCTGCTAGTAGGCCAGTTTATTCCTATCGCCTTTCCATCATTCATTTTTGGGCGTTGGTATTTATTTATATTTGGGCGGGTCCTCATCATTTGCTTTACACGTCTTTACCTGATTGGGCGCAAACTCTGGGAATGGTTTTTTCAGTTATGCTTTGGGCCCCCAGTTGGGGCGGCATGATCAATGGCCTTTTGACAATCAAAGGGGCTTGGCAAAGGCTGCGGTCCGATCCAATTATTCGATTTTTTATTGCCGCCTTAACATTTTATGGAATGGCGACTTTCGAAGGCCCCTTGTTGTCCATAAAAAGTGTAAGCGCCCTTGGCCACTACACAGATTGGATCATTGGGCACGTTCATGGCGGTGCTCTTGGCTGGAATGGTATGCTTATTTTTGGTATGTTTTACTACCTGATTCCAAAACTCTGGAACACTAAGATGTACAGTGAAAAACTAATGCAGCAGCATTTTTGGATCGCGCTAACCGGCGTTGTGCTCTATTACACGTCGATGCTCACAGCGGGCATTACTCAGGGTCTGATGTGGCTGGCGGTCGAGCCAAACGGCAAACTGTCGTACCCCGATTTTGTAGAAACTGTTTCTAAAATTGTTCCCCTTTACTGGGTTCGGGCAGGAGGCGGATTTCTTTTTATCGTCGGTTTTATGCTGATGATTTACAACGTCTATAAAACAATTCAACTGGCGCCTAAAACGGTGCAAGACAGCGGCGTGGAAGTATCAAGAACTGGCTTTGATGAAAAAAATGAAGACCCACATAGAAAGCTAGAAGGCCTTGGTTTTACATTTTCAGTTCTTGCTTTTTTAGCCATCGCAGTTGGTTCGATAATTGAAATCTACCCAACCTTGTCTCTTAATCGCTATATCAGTCCGAACGATGCGACTGAACCTTACACCCCTTTGGAATTAGCGGGGCGTGGACTTTATATTCGTGAAGGCTGCTACCTTTGCCATTCTCAGCAGATTCGACAAATACCTGCTGATGTTTTACGCTATGGAAAAGCGTCAACGATTGAAGAATCCATGTATGATCGACCCTTTCAATGGGGATCCAAAAGAACAGGGCCTGATTTAGCTCGTGTTGGAAAAAAATATAATAATCTGTGGCACTACAATCACATGATAGACCCCCGAAGCATGACGCAAAAAAGTATTATGCCCAACTATCCTTGGCTGATCGAACACTCGATGGATTTTTTGCCTCTGCGAAAAGAACTATCTGTGATGCGGTATTTAGGCGTCCCATATGATGACGACACCGTTGCAAATGCGGATATTGTTGCTCAAAAACAAGCGCTTGAAATTGCCAAAGACCTAGAAGCTAACGGCGTGCCTGCTGGAATGGAAAAAAAGGAAATCGTAGCTTTAATTGCCTATATTCAATGTCTAGGACAAAAAGGAAAAAAATAATGAAAGACGGACTATCCTACTTTAACGACACTTATTTAACTTCAATTGGACTTATTATTTTTTTCCTCTTTTTTGTTGGCGTACTTTGGTGGACCTCCATCAGCCGAAATAGAATTCTCTATAAAAGAATTGAAACCTTACCATTTGAAGCCGGAGAATCCCATGACTGATGATAAAATTGATAAAGACCTTGAACTGAGTGGTCATAGCTATGACGGTATAACAGAACTGGATAACCCTTTACCGGGGTGGTGGCTGTGGACCTTTTTTTTCACAATTATTTTCGCCTTTATTTATTTCATTCACTATGCGTCGGGAAGCGGACCAACTTTGAAACAGGAACTAGCGGCGGCTATGCTTGCGATTGAAACCAATCGATTGCACGAACCAAAACTTTTGGAATCAGAAGACTTACTTGCGGCCGCTATGAAAGGGCCAAATTCTATTTCGAATGGCGAGCAGATTTATATTGCTCGTTGTGTAGTATGCCATGGCGCTAATTTACAAGGCCAGGTTGGGCCAAATCTAACTGATAACTATTGGATTCACGGCAAAGGATCCAGACAAGATATCGTAAAAGTTATTCGTGAGGGTGTTTTGGACAAAGGCATGCCAGAATGGGATCAGATGCTTTCAACTGAAGAAATCTATTCAGTCACCGCTTATGTTATTTCAAAAAAAGGTTCCAATCCTGCTAATGCTAAAGCCGCACAAGGGAACCTGATCGAGTAACCCCTATGCAACAGAACAATGACAAACGCAAAGACCAATTCAAACTAACCAGTATTGACGAACACGGCGCTAGAATAAATATTATTCCCGCCGAGGTTCAGGGTTATTTTAGAAAGCATCGAACTCGGGTTCAAATTGGTTTGCTGCTTGTTTTTTTAGGTCTTCCTTGGATTCACTTTCAAGGGCATCAACTGGTCCTGCTAAATATTCAAAGCCGTGAGTTTATTTTTTTTGGACTGATTTTTAAGTCTCATGATGCGCCACTTATTTTTCTATTACTAGCGATTTTGACTTTAGGCCTAGCTTTGGTAACATCGATTTGGGGTCGAATATGGTGCGGTTGGGCCTGCCCTCAAACTGTTTTTATAGATGCTGTTTATCGTAAAATTGAAATTTGGACCGAAGGAAAATATATTGAAAGGCGGAAACTCAATTTAGAATCTTGGTCCTTTTTAAAATTTAGGAAAAAAACATTTAAATGGATATTATTTTTCTTGGTTTCAACTCTATTCGCTCATAGTTTCGTCGCTTATTTTACAGGATCTATAGAGCTCCTTAAGATGATAAACGGTTCGCCCACTGATAACTGGAATTATTTTTTACTTGTGATGGCATTCACCGCTGTCCTGCTTTTTAATTTTGCTTGGTTTCGCGAACAGTTCTGCATCATCATGTGTCCCTATGGCCGCATACAAAGCGTACTGATGGAGCCTTCCTCTTTAGCTATTGTCTACGACCAAAAACGGGGCGAACCCAGGCGAGATTTTAAAAACCTAGGCCGAAACACCGGGGACTGTGTCGGCTGCAATCGATGTGTAGAAGTGTGTCCAACTGGAATTGATATTCGAAACGGCCTTCAAATGGAATGTATTTCATGCACAGCCTGTGTCGATGCCTGTGATGAGATAATGAAAAAAGTTAAGAAACCCAGGGGACTGATTAGTTACAGTAGTTTAGATAACTCTTCATTTCAATTTTGGAGACTAAAAACTTACGCCTATGGTAGTCTGATACTGATGGCGTCCGGTGTCCTGGCTTTCAATTTGGCAACTCGGGAACCAGTCGAGATCACTCTATTGCGAGGCATAGATAGTCCGTTTAGCCAAGACCTAGATGCGGCTGGGACTATTCAAATTATCAATCATTTTAGAATTCATTTAACTAGTCAAATCGACAAAGATATTTCATATTATATTGCCCTAACAGACGCTGATCAAAAACCTAAAGACGAAGACCTAAATAAATTAGTAGAACTATTTTCTGGAGTGACATTAAAAGGCTCTGTTGATGGTTACTATTTATACAATAGCAACAATCCAGCCGTTAATACAGCAACACCGACAGCTGCTGATTCAAAATCGCAAAATAAATACCGTGTTTTCGATTTGTACCACGACGATTTACAAATCAGTTACGCGCATTTACAAATTCAAAAAACAATTTCACAACTATCGACTACTTTAGACTTTGGATATGGTCCAGCGATGCAAGTTTTGTCAGGCACAAAGACGGATGCGGCGCAAATAAATATGAATCAGGCTTATGTTGGTTATAAACTCTTAGAAAGCTTAAAAATAGAAGTGGGCCGATTCTATACTCATATTGGTTTTGAAGTAGCCGAAACTCAAGATGACTGGAATTATTCACGCGGTTTACTTTGTGGGTATTTTCAACCCGCTTGGCATCAAGGCGTAAAGGCTACCTATTCTATAAATGATAAACTTTCAGTTATGGCATTGGTTGCAGATGGTTGGAATAATTCGTACGTTAACTCTCGTCAAAAATCCTATGGAACCCAAATCAATTGGAATCCTACAGATTCACTTTCTTTTTATTTAAACACAATGGGTGGTACAAGTACCCTTCCTACAAATCTAGACGCAGGAAATACAGTTCAAAATCGCAACCTGTATGACTTTATTGCTTCTTACAAAGTGAATGACAAGCTTTCGTTTGCAATCAATTTTGATAGCTATGTACATGGAATATATAGCGCAACCGGAACTGCAGTGTATTCCAAATATCAATTTAGTAAAAAATGGGCTGTCTCGCCAAGATATGAAGTCGCTGATGACAAAGACAATCTAATTTTTGGAGAATCATTTACTGACGGACAAAAACTTACGAGTTTTACTTTGACGATTGAAAATCGAATCAATGCCAATTTAATTTTAAGACTTGAAGGCCGCCAGGATAAAAGTAACCGAGAAACATTTCAAAAAGACGGTGTAGGGGTGGAATCTCAATCTACTGGAACACTGGGTTTCGTCACTAATTTTTAACTTTGCTGGTTTTATAAAAACCCGGGCACGAATTAATACCAGAGCGACCTTTAAAAAGTTCGCTCCTCAGTTTTAACTCTTCATCGATTGGCCCTTCTCCAGCCCCGATTTGATCGTCGCTTGCCTTCATCACATAGTCTGAAGAGACTGCTATATTTTCCATGGCCACGTCGAGATACAAATCGCCTATACTTTTATTTGAGCCGCCCGAACTGAGAAGAATTTCCATGGTTCCTAACCCGCGAACGAGCACATTGATGTTTTTTTCCAATTTAAGTCCTTCGGAAAGGGCCCAGGACAGCCATCCCGCGGCACTTATTGGACTTCTCTTTTCCTTTTTATGTTCGCGCATTTTACGGGTCAGTGTATCCAGATTCATTGTTTGACTATCGGGATCAGATAGCATCCAAATATACTTTGCCATCAAGACTGCCGACCGCTTATTTTTTGCAGCCAATTCAAGACGAGCCATTATCGAAGAATGGGACTCATCGAGATGGCCAGAAATTCCATAGTCAAAAAGGCCAACACGAACGGTCGTTGTTCGTCCTTGAATGACCTCCACATTCATATTTCCTAGATGCAAATCGCCATGGAAAAATAAACCTTTGAAAAAAGCCACTTCGATCCACTTTTTTACAGTCGCCTCGGCAACGACGCCCGCTAGCTCCGGAAAGAGTCGCGAAAATTCATCAAATTTAACCCCTGGCATTCGGGTGGAATAGAGCACGGAAGAAACTTTCGAATCCAATGATTTTGGCGATACAAATTCAATGGACAACTTTTTGGATATTTCCACACGCTCGGGATAATAGGTTTCACCTTGCTGTTGATTTGCTTTTGTTAGTTCCAGATCTAGTTCACGAGTTGTAAAGTCTCGGGCATCGTCAACTAAAGGGTCGATCAGCGGAAAATGATTGGCTCGCAATACCGGGTCTTGATCCATGTGCCTTGCGAGCGATTTCAGTTTTGCATAGGCGGTTTCAATTCGTTTCGCTAGAGCTACCGGGTCTTTTAATACGCGAGCCACCAGATCGACTTTTTCTTTGGTGTGCTTATGGATGGCACTCGCAAAATAGGTCTGAGCCATCGTCCCTGCGAGTGGTTTCTGATTGCTTGCATTCCATGGATTCTTCCAACGATACCCTACTGGCGCGGCCTTCAGCCGGTCACCCACTTTTTCCTATGGTTCAACCATCCCCGAGTTTTCTAGCTCAATAAAGACCGCCTGCAAGTCTGGCGAAAAACCAGGCCGTCGAGCAACAAACTGTAAAAGCTTTTGAAAAATTGGATCTGAGTGATGCACTAGGAGCCTGAAAATATCCATTGGTGAATTTTTGTCTGGTCGCTCGATCAACTTTTTTAGAATGTTTTGAGCAGATTCATCTGAAATGTCGGAAAAATAGTTTCCAATTAAAAGTTCGAAAAATCGCTGGTCTGTTGGATTTCCAAAGTTTAAATGGCCCAATTTAATAATTTGTTTTGGAATCAAAAGTAAACTTTTTTTCCTACTGCCCAAAGCATTTTCAATATTGGCGATTATTTGTAGTTTCACAGCACCCGGCTGTTTAAGTAGTCCAAATAAAGCACTGGCTCCGCCTCTAATAACCGGCCTAAGGAAACCCACCGAAGCACCCGGAATTCCGAAGTCATAGGCATTAAAACTATCAACAAGACTTTTATAGTACGCTTTAGCGGCTGGATTGTTGTCTATTTCCTGTAATGGAATTTCAAAAAAATCAGGACGGCTAGAAAGAAGATCCTGAAACTTGGCTTCATCAGCTAAACTCCAATACTTAGATTCAAGTTGTTCTGCAACATAGTCTATGAATTCGGCTTGGGTCCATTTTGCCAGGGATTTTGCAACTGGATTTGTCAGACTCATCTGGCTTCGATGTTTAGTATCAAACTCTATAAGCCGCTGGACAACAGAATCAAAAGCAGCGACCTTCTGGCCGGGATCTTGAATTTGTTCCAGCAATAAACACTGCTTAAGAAAGTATGATTGTGATACCAAGGAAACCAAACCATCTGTTTTGGAATTTAATTGTGCTGCAGACGATTTATTTGAGCCAAAAAGAGCGGCAACAAGGATAATGGCACATAGCCTAACAATTCCGTTCTGCCGTGTTTTCCATTTTGATTTCATTGCAGGTAATATCATTAAAAACCCAAACATTTAATGACCGACCTCTGTCATAAAGTTAAACAACGGGAAAGACGTCAAATCCAATTCTTTAGACTAGACAAATCTTTCTACCTAAAACTAGGTCTATTCCTATGAACTGCAGACCCTGTGCCGACGGTCACAAGTTCACAGGCAGAAACCACAAAAATATTCTACTCTTCAACAGTGAATTCAATTCGTCGATTTGTTTGTCGCCCTTCTTTTGTTTTGTTACTAGAAATGGGATTTGAATCCCCCATGCCCTGGGCTGAAACTTTTGATTTATCTAGACCAAAAGATACCAAAATATCGGCAACCGCCCGTGCGCGATTTTCGCTTAGTTTCAAATTGGACTTCTTTTTTCCAACATTATCGGTGTAGCCCAGAATCCTAACTTGTTTAAAAGATTTTTTTGCATTTACAAATTCAACAAACTCTTTCAAATGCCCATTGTAGGAATCTGAAACTACTGCGGAACCGGATTCAAAATTCATGTTACTAACAATAAAATTACTCATTGGCGGAAACTCGACCTGGGGGCTCAGAGGCGCTACTGTGGGCTGAAGCGGCGCTTTGACAACTGGCTTGTTCTGCTCGATCCGATTGTCCCACAGACCGCTCACCTGCCAATTGAGTCCGACATATATTCGACTATCTGGCGAGCTTAATCCCTTGGATAGTCCGCTGGTAAGGCCAGCCTGATAATCTAAATTAGTTTTCCATTTATATTTGGCGCCGGCCAATCCTTCTAGGGCACTTAACTCATTTTGTGAATAATTCTGCGTTCCCTGCTTTGCGACCGTGGCAAATAATTCGGCCACCGCTGTCCAAGGGGTATCGGCAAACCGATACGCGCCCGCTGTAGATGCTAGCCATAAATCACCCACTGGATCATAGGGCCCGCCAATTATTTTATCGCCATTTTGCCTTAGATTGTATCCAAAATTGGCAGCGAAGGACCATTGATTGAAATCTATCGATCCTAAAATCTCTGCGGCGTAGGATGGCAAATTACTTTTGCCATACAAATAATCATTTTCAACTTGGGGTAGCTCAATTAAAAAATGTAAACCCAATTCCCATTGTTCATTTTGGTAAAATTTTACTTTGGTACTTAGGCGAAGATCGGTTAGTCCGTTGACTTTATAATAATCGCGCAAATAGTCTGGCTTAACTTGAGTATCCAGAGTCGAGCCCAAACTCAAGCCCACCTGCCACCGGGGTAAAATTCCCAAGGCCGCATGTAAATCTAATGACGATATTGTATTTCTAGCACCGTATTTATTGTAGGCAGCGTCTAATGCAGCAGGCAGTGTGTTGGTTGCATAGTCAAAAAATCCCCCAAAATTTAATGTTCCTTCAGGCAAAATTCTATTTGACTGAACAGTCACAAATTCTCCGTTGTCCGCGGCTGGATTAAAACTTTGTATGTCACTGCTATGAATATTAGCGTGTGCCGTTTTTGAGACAACTAAACAATAAAATATAAAAAAGAAGATTTTCACATTTGTCCTTTGAAAAAAAATGGATAGCTTATTTTTATAAGTGCCTAACTGGCTTGTCAAAATCTAAATGAATAAAGGCTCGTATCACCTTGATGCATTTTTTTAATTTTGATGGAGAGCTTTTTTGTAACCTGATAGAATAAAGATAAGAAATCCGTTCAACTATTAATCACTCAACCAGTCCAGGGGCGCATCAATATGAGATCAGTAATTTTTTTGAAGTCATTTGTTTCGTCAGCGGCAATAGTAGCCGGTTTAGGCACAACGTTGATTCTATTTCAAAACTGTTCAAAGACTCAACTTGGCAATCCTTCTGCTACTAGTCCACAAAATCAGATTGCTCAGGCACCAACAGAAGGCTCACCGCTTATCGACGTGCGTAATACCACGGACCTTCAATGTCCAGCTACAGGAAAAGTCTATTCAGTCTATAACGATACTAATAAAAATTTCCGCTATGACCAGGATGATTTACTAATATCGACTCAGGTAGTTTGTGATTCTGGAGGGGGCGTAAATGGCACTGATGGTGCCAATTCACTTATCACTATGAAGCGGGTTTTGGTGGGCCTTGAAGCATGCGAAAGCAGTGCTGGAATTCAGTTAAGCTCTGGCCTTGATTCCAACAGAAATAACCTTTTAGACGCCACTGAAATCAGTCATACCGAAGTGTTGTGTGACGGGGCCACCGGGCTGCCCGGTGCAAAAGGGGCCGCCGGTTCAAATGGACATAACGCCGTTTTTTCTGTCGTGGCAGCACCAACATCAGTATGCTCAACAGGCGGATCTATAATATTAATGGCTATAGATGTAACCGATACTGGACACTACAATATCAATCTTCCAAACCAACAGTCGGCGACTATTTGTAACGGGGCCAACGGAATGAATTCAGACCCTAGTCCTTATGAAATCGTGTCTTTGATCAAGCCGTGTGGAGATACAGTTGCCAATAAAGAAGTTCTACTTCGTTTACAAAATGGTCAACTTTTAGCGTCGGTTTCAGATACTGTAAGCGGATACAATACTAGATTAGCAATCGTTAACGACGGGAACTACATAGACACTGATCCAAGTGCTTGTAGCTTTTCAATAGCTACACAGAATTTTACTCGATCGATCACCTGGAAAGGCATCGTTCAACAAGCCTGGACAATCGCGCACTAGCGCTTGTCCTTTGTTTCGAAGTGACGGTTTTTGGCCTATTGTCCATTTATCTACAGTGGAAATTAAACAAAGTTAAGGCGTGTGATTTTTCAACAACTCAGGCACCCGTATTTCTTTCGTGCTTAGACTTTTCAAAAAGCCCAACAGTGACGCCTGATAGAATTTTGCAATGTAATAAGGTAGGAAATTCTGCTAACAGCTTTTATGATTGTTTGCGATACTACTACTAATTTCAGAAGCTACGGCTTGCCGGCAGCCCTTTCACTTAAACGATTCCCAACGGTTTTTTGAATTTTAGTTGTCGGGGCCATATAAACGACTACGTTGCTGAGTTGTTCTGTGGGCAAAGGCAACGCTTCACCGACAACTGAATGACCTGTTCCGGTCGCCGATGAGTTGCCTCATCTTGAGAAACTCTAAATGAAAAACGAGGTCAATGCCAGACCACTTGATTTGTTTACGGGTTGACTGTCCCGCCGTAAAGGGAACCGGTCGAAATCACACTGCCTCCGACTGTTACAACACCACCACTTTTGGTTAATGTCGTACCGTTTAAATTTAAGGTCGCGGTGGTCAAGGAGGCAGAAGAATTTAACAATGAAGTGGTACCCGTAGTAATCACAGTAGCACTATTAACTTTTACCAGACCCGCGACACTGACTGTACCGCCCGTAGAGGCAATTGTTAAATTAGGTATTGGTACGGCAAGTGCGCTTGTAATTGTTTGATTGGTTGACCCGGCTAGTTTGATGATTCCTGTTCCAGAAGTGCCATTGTTAACAATATTTAGATTTCCTGAAACAGAAATTGTACCTGAATTTATATAGTCATAGCCTGCACTCGCATAAATATCCCCGACTGTTAGATTTCCAGATACTGTCATTGTCGTGCCACCAAAATTATATGCGGTCGCGCCACCCAGAAGATACACATCGTTGAATACCATATTGCCGGGATTCATAGAAACCGAAGTCCCCCAGCACCCACTTTGGTTGTTTTGACATTCAAATCTAAAAGTCGAAGTTCCCATCGAGAGTGTCCCGCCTAATTTTGCAAATGAGCTCGATACATTTACAATGGAATTACCGAAATTAATAGCACCTGACGTCAACGTCAAAGCCCGAGCAAACGTGTTTCCAGTAAAAAGTACAGCATTCGCACCTGAATTAATGTTTATGCCAATTCCGTAGGGAGTTCCCAATAATCCAGATGAGGTAATTGTTTGCCCAGACGGATTCCCAACAAGATTTATAATTGCTGTACCTCCATCTCCATAATTCGTGGTAGTTACGTTAGCTTTTATGGTCAGACAATTCGAGTCTGAAAAAAGTTTTACAATTTGCCCCGAAACAACGCCAGCGACGTGAATGGTCGGGGTTGAAATATTAAATGGCGAAAGCGAAGGATTTAGCAGAGACAAGACCGACGGTGCGTCCGGATTGGATTGAGGTGGAATGACAGAAGGCGCACTTGATTCGTCGGCTAATAGACTATCTACTTTTTTTATATTTGCATTAAACGTGCAGCTTGAAAAAAATAAAAATAGAAAAAATCCAAACGATTTTAATTTGCAAACTAGCTGTCTAAAAATTATACTCCAAGCTTCCATTTTCACTAGTTAAATCGGATGTTTCCATGGCTTCCTATAGGGAATCACCACGATATTTGAGTTCGTGGTTCCAGAATTAATTGCAATTGAAATGAACTTATCATTATCAAAATGAGACACTAATCAAAGAGATTTTAATTCCAGCTTGGGACAAACTTCGAGCTTGGACATTTCGTTCATCATCAATAGAAAAAGGGAGCTTACGGCTCCCCTCTTCTTAGCTAGTTCAAGGAATCCGGATTTTTTAAAATCAAAATAGCGGCTTCAAGCTTAGCAAGGTAGGCTTTGTCACCTTCATAGCCGGCTCGCACTAATTGCCACACATCGTCCGTGCCCATTTTATCAATTGCAGTCTTTAGGTTATTTTCCCCCATGTTGTAGGCAGCCATCGCTAGGAGCCAATCATGAAACCTAAGCTGATTGGACCAAATATAATTAAGTGCCGCATCGGTTGAAAGCGCAACATCAAGGCGTTCGTCCTCGACAGAACTTACATCTGGCCTAGACGCTTTTACATCCACTCGCAATCCATAAACAAGCGCTGTTTCCGGAATAAATTGCCAAAGTCCCGCGGCCTTGTATTTGTTTTTTAATGATGGCATGTTCACATAGCCCGATTCAATCAAGGGAACTGCCAATAGTTCTAAAGGCATTTTATGGGGAAACATTTTAATTTTTGTTTCGATAATGGATCGGTACTGATCCATTCGCTTTATTGACCCTTTCATAAAATCTCGGCCTTGTTTTGTTCCTAGAAATCGATTCAACTGAACTAAAACTAGCTCGTTCACAACGATTGGAAACTGACTGTCTTTCCTAGCCACAGCCGCCATCACTTCAGCCTCTGCCAATGTTACCGATCGTGTTCCTATCAATTTTCTGGTACCTAGTGCAAATGTTGTCATCGATGATACAAACACACCGGCTATTACAAATGCAGCGACCTTGCTGCCCATTTTTCTATTTAACATGGATTCAATCCTCCGTTTTAATTGTTGTCGATCGGGAAAGAAAACTAAACTTGTTGCGCAAACAAATCGTTTTTCCTCCGTCACAACGGTTTCAGCTACCTCGATCAAACAGCGAGCGTAATTCACTGCAGTGACCTTTCTTTGGTCGACCAAATTTTCATCAACTTTTAATTCTTGAACTTCAGAAACCAAACCCTGCCAAATCTTCAAGGCGGGATTGACTCCCACTGCCGCTTTCATCAATTGCCAGAGATATATCCAACGAGTATCCGCCTGTCTATGATGTTGCAACTCATGCAGAATTGACATTCTCATTTTACTTTTATTGCCTAAAAACCGAGTCGGCAGAATAACCCAGGCAGTTCTAAAAAACAAAAATGAAAAGGGTATTTGAATCTGATCTGAAAAGGCAATTCGGGTGCTACCAATTGAACGAACGACAATGGATTTTTTTGCAATTCGATAAAAAATTTTTAGTTCGGATAGTATTTGAAAAATTGAAATAAGAATCGTTAAGAATAAAATAAATAGGATCCCATTTTTTAGATAGTCCATCGGTATCACCGGTGACATCGGATCACTGCCAAGAATAAGGTTTTCTTTTAACGGAACTGTAAGATGGGCATCAAACTCTTTGTAGGACAAGGCTGCCACTGTTTTTGTCACAGTTTGAAAACTAAACCTTTCAGACCCAGAATAGGCAATCAATGGTAAAACAAAGATACCTAAAATAAGGATATTGTTAAGAGTCATTTCATTTTTTGCAGACACATTCAAAATTTTTCTTTGACAACAGAGCCTCAGAAAAAAACTTAAAGTCATAGCTAGAATCACTAGAATATGAACATTAACAAAAATGTTTAGCAAACTAGAACCCATTAGAGTTTCTCCGCTTTTTCGATCATTTTTTTTAATTCGGCGAGATCGTCTTTAGTAAGCTGATTGGTTATAAGGAGTTGTTTTGCCAAGGCCATTGGCGTTCCATCAAATACATTTTCTACTACATGCCTAACCGTGCGTTCTTCATAATCTTTTTTGCTAAGAACAGGAATATACACATGACCACGGCCTTCTTTACGAGCTTTCAGAATTTTTTTTTGTTCAAGAATTCTTAAAATTGTCGAAACAGATGTGTAAGCAAGGTCCCGATCTTCTGAAAGCATAGCAAGGACGTCGGCAACGCTGCCTTCACCTAATTTCCAAAGGATACTAATTAATTCAAGTTCAGTTTCAGTTAAAAGTTTTTCGTCTTTCAGTTTTTTAGTCATGGGTAACCTCACAAATTCAATCTAACTAAGTCCTTAGTTGATTTCAACTAAAATCTTAGTTGGTCGGGTTTCACGTGACACTATTCGTCGTCAAGTTCCTCTAATTGAAATTTGTAGGCCTATTGATAGATTTCATCTTGGTCCTAAAAACTTTTTTGAAAAAAAAGTTTGAGCAGTAGGTCCGATTTATTAAGAAGGCGAAATCTTGCTAACCGGGACCTTGTCTGCTCAAACTGTAAGAAAAAATAGAAATCGTTTTACCTTTTAGAAGCCACATAAACTTGATGGTGAACAATTTCATCTGGTGACGGTCGAACCAAAGTGTGAGGTTCTAGATAACTTCGACCCATTACAAAAAACGGGGCACCAGGGTTAAGCCCAACTGGATTGTCTGGAGTCGGAGCTGGAATCTGAAGACAGTATTGTCGTCCAGCGCAATTATACGAAATTACGTAGGCATACAGATTCTGATACATACGATTTCTAATATCACTGGGGTTAGTAACACCTGCGTGATAAAGCGCACTGCCAGTTGTAAAATAAGTGTCGGCTACGGAAACTATGCCCGCCATTTTTTTAGTGTCATAGACTGCGTGATTGAGGTACGTGGCCTTTCCAGTTTTTTGATGATTGACACCAGCAACAATAACCAAATCATCTAAGGAAGAAACAACTACAGGGCGGTCCACATCTTGAGAATACAATGCATCGTGATTGTCCCCCGCACATTGCGAGACACCTTTTATACAATCCCAGCCAACTTTTGACGTGTAGTCTACCGTTTGGTTTTTCAAAGCGTAGTTTGTTGAATACTGATTTTTGATGTCACTCACTAGTTTATTAAGTGCCGACTGCAATCCACTGGCTTCAACTATTCCCGAAGTTTCGCTTGCGTAACCTATGACGGGAGCTGGACTTGGCGTCAAATGCAGTGATGGTCCTACTTTGAGAACATAAAATGGCTTTTCATTCATATATTGTGTGAAATTAGCTGGTACTGAGGGCAAGGCTGTTCGCATTAACATTGAAAATGAGTCCGCTTGGCCGCCATAGCCCATAGGCAATGTCTTATCTGGATTTAATGGTAGTGTTCTTGGCATAGGATAAAAGTTAATTGCCGTGTCAGGTAAACCAAGTGCAAGCAATTGAGACTGCACTGAATTAAAGGTATTAATGTCGGCAGTCCAAACAACAGCTGAGTATGTGTCAAAGGGGCTTCCACCAATTTGGTTTGATCCTGAGGTTCCAAGTTTTTTCATGTTAAGGGCATCACTTAGACTTGCAAAAACAGGCGACGTAGATCCAGGTTCTGAAAACAGATATTGGACAAATGAATAGTATCGCATTTGAGGAGGTGTACGAAAGATTAAAACGACTGCCTCATCATAATTCATTTGAAATACGTTACTCATTTGTTGGGTATCAGGATCAAGAAAGTTTGGCTGTCCATAGGGGCTTGATGGATTATTTCCAAAACAAGACGCACCCGGAGTTGTGAAGCATTTTATAATGTCAAAATAGGTCCACGTACCGACCGAAGCGTTCCAATCACCGGGCAAATTCTGTACGAATTGATCCCCTATTTTTTGGACGTAATCATCTGCAAAAGCCGCCTGAGTTATTAACAGAAAAAAAACAAACGCTGAAAAAATCGATTTAAACATAGGACCCCCATGCTTGATATACAATCGAGTGGCTTTAAAATTACAAAACATTATTTATCTACTTGAACATTATCTACTTGAACATTATCTAATTGAACCGTATCAGTCTGATATGGCTGCCTCATAGAGGATTAACTTAGACGCCACAATCCTTAGTAGATTGGCAAACAACCACCAGACATTGGCACCCAAGAACAATCCGGATGTGTTGCACACTGGGCAGGTGTTCCGTAGGAACAATCCGGATTGCAGACCACCCCAGTCCAAATGCATGGGTGTGTGCCTGATGTGCAACTGGCCATGTCAAAAAACGAAGGGCAATAACCAACGGCAACTGTGCAGCTGCCTCCAGTCATATCAATCCAATTACTACCGTTACAATATTGCATCATTCCGCCTGAGAATCTTTGTGTCCCTGTGGCACTTGCAAGACAGGGGGATGCCGTCACGTTGCATGATAGATCATACCAGATTAAGGGGGAACAAAATTTCATAGCGGTTGCGAACATTTTCTGCAATCCCGGAGTCGGACAGTTTTGACCGGATAAAGGTTTCCCCATAGGAAGCCAATTAGAGCCATCACAAAATTCTAAAAAACCCGCATTCAAATGGGTTTTTCCACTATCCGCAGCGATGCACCCAGCAGACAAACCTGGAAGTGAATAGATCATGGTCGTAAAAAGAGCTAACATTATAAATTTAATGGATTTGCGGATCATCACCTAGCAGCCTGTTTAGGTTTATTTTCAGTCAATAATTTTTCAATTTTTACTTCTAGTTTAGATTGCCTAGCTTCAAGATCATACTGTTTTAATAAAAGCATTTTATTTTCAATTTCAAGCCGTGCTATTTTTTCTTCAAGAATTTTAGTACTGGTTTCTATGCGAGATAGTCGCGTATTCAAAAATTGAACTGCCGAAATCAAAGGAGCCAGCAGAGAATTGTATTTCACTGAATAATTGCCATCTGAGCCTCGCACAACAAAGTCAGGAAATACAGATTGAAGTTCTTGTGCAATCACACCCTGATCGTGACGATCAGAATAATTCCAATCAAAGGCAACTGGCCTAATCGCACAGATTTTTTCCAGACTTTCTTCCGGAGACAAAGACATGATATTGTGTTTGGCGCGACGATCCGATGAATAAATTAAATCAACAGTTTTGATGGTACCATTTACCTCTAGTTTTTGCGTAGGTGCCGCTGTTCCAATCCCAACACTACCATCAGTGAGAATTGTCATTTTTACGCCACCAAACACTGCGAATTGCAATGGCCAGCTAAAGTCAGAAGAGAGTAATGCTGCATAGGGGAGAGTCCCGGTCATCAGGGCTCCCCCCACACTTGATTCAACTCCTAATGTAATTTCATTAATTCCATTAAATGCCCGCACAGCGGCTGCATTGCTATTTGTTGTTGAAGTGGCCATTATCCTAGCATTAGTTGCCTGCACATCTAAAGTTCTTACTGGGACGCTGACTCCAATTCCGACATTCGTGCCCGGCGCCCCAAGCACAAGTGAATTTGAAGCGCCAACCAGTGCCCCAGCACCCACAGCCGTCGCAAAATTAAAACCGTCAGTCGTCGTGTTCGCATTTGTTCCTAGAAATGTATTATTACTGCCGCCTACATTTGCAGTTCCGGCGTTGTTTCCTATTCCAGAATTGAAACTTCCGCCGACCAGGGTGTACATGACTTGTTGGCCAATGCCTGAGTTGTAGTTACCTTCGGTACGTCGACCACTAGAATCTCCAATGTAGGCATTCCCGACGCCGACGATATTATTTCCCAAAGAATTTGAACCCACAGCCGTGTTATCATTTGGGCTAGTCTGCTTAGCCATAGCACCGGCTCCCAAGGCGGTATTGTAACTACCCGTTGTAAGACTCTCCGCTGTGCGATGCCCGATCGCCGTGTTAATAGTCCCAGTTGTCACACTTTTCATTGCTGTGTAGCCAACACCTGTATTGAAGGAGCCTGTATTGGAAAGGGTGCCGGCTAAAGATCCTGCAAAAAAACTCTGAGTTCCTACATTGTGAATAAAAGAACTATTCGCTTGTTTAATTATCCCAGAAGTAGCAGTGGAGCTTGGCAAATTAAAATTTCCAGTTATTTCCAATTGCTCAGTAGGCGCCGTTGTCCCAATTCCGACGTTGACTGCTGAAGCACCGGTACCACCTAAGACCATAGCATTGCTGACCGTTACCTGCGCGTTAAATCCGATAGCTGCCGAGTTTACTAAATTAACAGGCGTTGATACGGTTCCGTCGGTGAATCCAGCCGCATTTCCAATATATGTATTATTATTTCCGACAGTCAGCGTTCGAGCGGCCTGATACCCTACCGCTGTGTTACCGGCGCCCGTTGTACCATTTTCAGCGACATTCCTTCCAAAAAATGAATTTGAACTCCCCGTCGTATTTAATAGTCCTGCCGACTGACCAAAGTAGGTATTCCATGTCCCGGTCGTATTGCTCATACCAGCGCGATCACCGACAAATGTGTTTTGCGAACCAGTCGTCAATGCTCGACCTGCTTGAAATCCAACACCAAGGTTATTTGCCCCCGTCAGTGCCAAGTTACCAGAATCAGGTCCCAAAAATAGACTATTGGTTCCAAATGTATGAAAGATACGATTGGACCCTTGTAATATCTGTCCAGCCACGCCCGTAGTCACAGGAAGTTTAAAATTTTCTGTGATTTCAAGTTGAGACGTCGGCGCCGTCGTGCCGATTCCGACCATACCACCTGAATAATATATATCGACCGCATTCAACGAGGCCCATTGACCAGATCCACCGGCCACTACCGAACTACAATTTGTAATTTTCGCTGCGGTCGGAGTTGTAATATCAACATCAAATAACTGCGGATTTAAAACCATTGCCTTAAATTGAAATGAAGAAAAATCATTCCTAAAATCAACTTTCCAAACACCCGACCATTTTCCGCCACCGACATCGGTTAGGTTATCTAAGGTAATGCTATTTACAAATAGTCGAGACCCAGGACTTACTTCTAAAGCAGTATCCAACAAAATCGGTGAGGTTACCAAGTGGCCAATTCGTATACGCGCTAGGGCCATCGATTTATTTCCAACCAAAGTTGAATTAAAAACTAGCGACGCATCGACTGATGAATCCAAGTTTTTCTGGCACGATACCGTGTCCTGCATAGTTGCAAGAAACGCATTTTTAGTATCGTTTAAAACTATTTTTTGCGACATTAATTTGATTTGTTTGTTTTGCTCACCAATCAAAGTAGCTGTAGACACGGCCACCAAAGACATAAGTCCAATAGCAATTAGAACCTCTAACAATGAAAAACCTAACTGTCTATTTTTCATCTAATCCTTCAAAAAACTCATTTAATATTTTGACCAATAAATGAGCTTCATCTGTTTTTCTTATTTTAATTTTAAAGTTTTGATTGTCTGATTTATAATTTTCAAGGGCCCGCTTTATCGCTATGACTGGACCCAAAAATCGATGAGTTATCAATATTGAAACCAAAAATGTCAGAACAGTAGAGATAATAAACACAAGCAAGTTGAAGGAAATAAGACTATCTTTAATTCCCTCAATCAGACTTGGTTCAATACCAAGACTCTCGCCACGACTGAGATAGAAAAATTCCCCCACGAAAAAAAAAGCTAAAGTTATTACTACAATACCGGTAAAAATAGACGCATATTTAAGCTGAATTTCGGGATAAATTAAATAACGCCCCGGCAAAAAGCGCTTTTTTTTTGGCACATCGGACATACTTATTTGTAAGCTTTTTTGCAGAGAGTGTCTATATAGCCCAGACCTTTGCTGTCCGGGCTTTTATTGCAATTTTATTTTACATACTGTTACAAGCGCATGTAACTTGCCAATAGCCAACATTGGTAGGTGGCAGATTATAAACTTTTTTACATCGAGTCTGATGAACGGATGCGCACAAGTTAGGGTCATACTGATCTAGAAGTTTATTTTTGATCTGCATCGCATTGTTGCGCGACCCAACCTGCCTGGTGAAGGCCATCCAAGTTCATAGGTACAGAGCTATGACTGGCCTAAGATCCTCGGTTTTCTTTCCAAGACCAAAGAGGTCTCTACAGAATTGCCAATTAAAAAAAAGAGTCAATTATTGAGATTTATAAAAATTTATCCAGATCAAGAATTCAGATGATACAATTTTAATTCGGAAGAATTTTGATAAAAAAACTATTATTCGACTAAAAAAAATAAGAAAAGGAAAAAAAATGCCCGTAAAAAATAGATCGAACACAATTGATATTACAAGAATTTATGATGCTCCCGTAAAAGTGGTTTGGGAGGCTTGGACCGATCCAAAAAAAGCAGCCAAATGGTGGGGTCCAAGAGGATTTACAATTACGACCCACAGTAAAGATTTTAGAACTGGCGGCAGCTGGGCGTACACAATGCATGGACCAGATGGGGTGGACTACCCCAACAAAGCTCACTATTTAGAAGTAGAAACAAACAAACGACTTGTTTACGATCATGGCGCCAACGACGACCACCCTGCTCTGTTTCAAGTCACCGTCAATTTTTCAGAATCAAAAGGTAAAACAAAAATGGAAATGTCGATGGCCCTTGCGACTCCTGAAGCCGCCGAAGAGACACGAAAATTTATTAAGAAAGCCGGGGGCGATAGCACTTGGGATCGATTGGCAGAATACTTGTCAAAAGAATCTACAGGGCAAGAGATTTTTGTCATCAATAGATCGTTTGAAGCACCCATAAATGTTTTATACGATATGTGGACCGATCCAAAGCATTTTTCAAAGTGGCTAGCACCAACTGGATTTCAAATGAATTTTTTCAGACCAGAAATCAAACCAGGCAGCAGTACATTCTACTGCATGACAGATGGTGGCAATGTAAAAATGTATGGCCGAGCCGAATACCTCAAATTAGAACGTCCAAATCTTTTAATCTACACCCAGCAATTTTGCGATGAAAACGAAAAGGTCAATCGTCATCCGATGTCGCCAACTTGGCCAGAAACAATGCTCACCACAATTTTCCTTTCAGAAGAAACACCGACCAAAACTCGCCTTACAATTCGCTGGGAGCCCCAAGGTTCAGTTACGGCTGAAGAGCTGGCTACTTTTGCTCAAGGTCGCGCAGGAATGACCCAAGGTTGGACAGGTTCTCTAGACAAGCTCGAGGAATACGTGAGCAGCCTTTAGTTTTTTAGGCATTTTACATTTTCAGGTTTGCAATTAGAAAGCAAGGTGCCGTCATGGCATTTTGCAACGACTTCTTTGCTGGCTTCGCCTTCACTTTTGCCGACTGCTGAATAACGTTTTCCCAGTGATTCAATTTTGCACGTGTATGTGCCTACGAGTTTCAATTGCCCACCACTGGCATCAAGCGAAAGTGTCCCCGCGTTTTTGTTTTGATCATTAGGATTAACCACTTTAATTCCAGCACAGCCTGATTGTAAAAGTGAAAAAAATAGTATTCCTAATTCTACCTTTTTTTTAATCAAAACGACCCCTTTTTTTTGCCTAAGCTATCCATAAATTCTAATTTGTACCGACTTATTTTAACAACTTTAAAATTAATCTAAGACTGGGGTCTAGTTCCAGCCGTCAATCCTATCGGCAACCATGATTTATCAGTTGACGGCCAAGAACCATTTTATTTCGCCTAGAAAACAACCCTAACTGAAACTAGAATTAGACAGTTAATGACTGGCGAAAATACAAACAGATTAAAATCAGATAGGCTTGATTTAGTTTGCGCCGCACTCAAGAGCAGAGTTTAATAGAGCCCAGAGGCAGGGCCAATGAAATTTCTATTCTTTTCTTTCTTTTTGATATTTTCTACGAATAGTTTAGCAACAAGCGAGTCGCTCTCTCGAGCGCTTAAATTAGATGTGGGACGCGATAAAGAAGACCATGACAGCACGTGTGCTCAAATAAAATCGAAACCAATAAAATGGGGATTGATGATTTTGGCTAGTGCCAAAACGTCTGCAGACGCGGAAAAAAAAGCTAAAGAAATTAGTGAAAAAGTGAATGTTCCTTTTGAGTCCCATTCGTTTTCGGATGATTTGTACAAGCCTCGTGTTTCCAATTATGATGATAAAGACCATCTGACTGTCGAGATTTCTTCTAAATATAATAATTTGACACCAAATTTATTCATTGTAGTTGGCGGCGTGGTTTCAATCGATTCAAAAAATTTATTTTCCAAATATAAAAGTGCAATCCCTGATTCATATATTAAATTTACCAAAGTAAAAGGCGATAAAGGCGGCTACGGTGCGACATCTGGATGTATTGATTCCAAGGTATTTGTGCTAGCTCGAACAGTAACCTGGGAAAATGCAGATTTGATCGCTACTGAAATATCTAAAGCGGTCGGTATAGCCTATTCCAGCAATAAAACAGCAGCCTCATCGGACAGCTATTTTTCAACTCGAAAAGAACCGTTTCCAAAAATATCGGTGGAATCTGAAAGCACTTATGGGGATATGGAATATAAAGGCTATTTGATAGTAGGCGCAGAGCTTACTGGAGCAGAAAAAGCCAAATCGGCATTGCTTAAACGATATGAAAAATTCGTTCCCAGGGCTTTTATAATTCGGCACACTCATCACGTATGCGGAGCTTAGTTAAAAAATTTGGCCAGCCCATCTTGAGCTGGCCGATTAATCTATTTCTTCTTTTTAGGTGATTTAGCTTCTTTCGCTTCTATTGAGGTGGCTGTCATAGAATATTCAATAGTTACTTTTGACCCTACTTTAACTTCGCCCTTACTAGCCGTGGTAGCGTCTTTTTTAAGTACCCATTTCTCACTACCTTTTTGAACTGTGATCGTAGAATCGGTCATTTCTAAAACTGGCCCCGTTACCTGATACGTTTTATTTGCCGCTAAAGCTCCAGTGGAAACTAATAATAAAACAGACGCTAGTAACGCTGTATTTCTATAAATTGTTGAAGTCATTTTTTGTCCTTTTTAAATGGTTTATTACTATTGAAACCTTGGTCTATACCAGGCTGGGCTGTCAAGAAAATGTCTTTGGCCCCTGCTAGGATTTGGATTTAGTTTTGGGTTTTTATGGTTGCAAAAATGCAATCCTACCATAAACTTAATATTCCTTTTGTTTTGGAGTGTGAATGCTGAGTAAAATAACTAGTCTCCTACTGTTTTTGATACCTTTACTGTCGAATTCTATTACCCTGAAAAAATCAATTCCTTTCAAGCAAACCACTTGTCATTTAGGCAAAATAAAAGTGGAATTATTTTTACGTTTTGAAAAAAAAATGGACTCAGCCACAAACGATTTTTCCGGTGCACCACTAGTTTTTTTAAAAAGTAAAATTGAATCAACGTTAGAATCCACCCTTAAATCCAGCGAAGGCGATTTTAATTTCATCCCCCCCAAAATCAAATCAAACTGCAAAGACACTCTGGCATTGCCAATCGGAAAAAACACGTTGGCTATATTTTATTCTAGTGACAATAGACCGTTTCAAGACAACTACCGAGTCGTTTTATGGAATGCAAAAACCGATAAAATCACTGACCAACGTGACCTAGGTGCGGTTTCCGCAATATTTCCTACAGCAGACGGCTTTAGTTATTCAAATTTAATTCCGCGAAGTGACGCCGATCAAATTGACATGAAGTCAACCTCCGGCAGAGCGATGACCGCTACAGATAAGGATTTGAATGCGTTGAAAACCGCAAAAATTGTAAACAAAAAACTCTATGTTGAATTTGATCCCCACCTTAGTTATGAAAAAAGTCAGTGGAAAAAATTTTTTAAAGATAAGCTCGATTATTTAAATGCGACGGGCTGGGATGGAAAACAAAAACGATTTGCAAACGTCGTCGTCTACGAAGCTTCTCATTTTAATCGTAAGGAAAGCGACAACCAAGAAACATGCATTGACTTAACCAGCAAGCGCGGGGGCAGCCTTGTAGAGCCTAAGTGGCGCTGTATTCAAGAGCTTCGCAAATAGTGAATTTTAGTTTAGAATACAAAAGTCCACTTTAATTCAACTAAACTGATTCCAAAATAGCAGCGATTCCCATACCGCCAGCAGTGCAAATTGAAATTAAACCCCGTTTTTTACCGCCACTCGCTAGCAATTTAGCCAGTGTTCCAGTAATTCGAGCTCCAGTTGCTGCGAATGGATGACCGACAGCCAAACTGCTACCTACCTGATTCATCTTATTTCTATCAAAAGGGCCAATAGGACTTGCTAAGCCCAAAACATTTTTAGAATACTCGGAGTCTTCAAGCGCTTTTAAGTTACAAAGCACCTGTCCCGCAAAGGCTTCATGCAATTCAAAATAATCAAAATCAGCCGGCGTTAATTTATTACGAGTAAATAGCTGTGCGATCGCCTTTGTAGGCGCCATTAATAAGCCGGCTCCTTTAACAAAATCAACGGCTGCTGCTTGAACATCGACCAAACGAGCCAGTGGTTTAGCACCCACTTGGTCAGCACCCGCTTGATTTCCAACCAACACGCAGGCTGCTCCATCTGTGAGTGGTGAACTATTTCCGGCAGTCAATGTACCGGCTGAAGATGTGTCAAAAACTGGTTTCAATTTTGCCAATTTTTCTAGCGACGTATCGCCTCGCAAAGTTCCATCGCGTTTCAATCCATGAAACGGTATAACCAGGTCATCATAAAAACCAGCATCGTAAGCTTTAGCCCCATTCTTATGACTGGCTAATGCTAAAATATCTTGTTCTTCTCGGGAAATATGCCATTCCTTAACCATAAGTTCACAGTGTTCGCCCATAGATTTTAATGTTCGCGGCTCATTTACACTTGGGACGGATGGTTTAAAAGCACCAAAACCCAAATGTGAAATAGCCGCTAATTTTTCACCAAAGCTACGTGCTTTATTTAAATCAAGAAGAACCCGCTGAAACCGTTTGGAAACCTCGATCGGCAAATCACTATTGGTATCGACTCCACCCGCAATTCCAAGTTTAATTGCCCCTACATGGGCCTTCAGTGCTAACTGCCAAACTGTTTCCAGCCCTGTGCCGCAAGCTCGCTGAACATTGTAAGCTGGTGAATCCGGATGAATAGCAGTGGATAGCAATACTTCTCGGGCCAAATTAAAATCAGACGAACTGTTCATCACGGCACCCAAAGCCGTGTCGCCAATAAATTGATTGTCTAACTTTACATTTTTTACAAGACCCTCGACAGCGGCGACCATTAACTCTTTTCGTGTCACATCAGAATAGTTGGTTTGACTTTTTGCAAACGGGATCCTGGAACTTCCTAAAATATAAACTGGGTTTGCGTTAGATTTCATTTTTTTCTCCGTTTTTACTATTTTCAACAATTGTTTTTTAGTTGTTTCCAATACTTCCATTTTAGATCTCTGCGATTTAAAACTTCGTGCGAATATCAACGTTCCAATCATACTTGGAAAAATAAATTTCGCAAGAGTTAGACTATGGCGTGCTGATCCACTTGGAAACCCCCTCAGAAAAAACTAGAAACAAAGATTTCATCTTGTCTTCGACACAACTTCGAACAGCCGGCTTTAGACAAGCCGGTGTTTTTTTTAAGGGAACTAGAGGAAAAACACTAATTTATCCGGCCGTCTTCAATAACTCGAGCGCCGCTTTTAGCTGCGTGTCTTCATTCATTCTTTTTTTCATATCGAGTCGATGTCTTAGGTCTTGAGAGTCAACTCCTGATGGCAATAAGACTTCCAAATCAGGTTTAACCCCTTTGTTTTGAAAGGAATTTCCATTTGGTGATTGAAATTCTTTAACCGTGTATTTGATCGCAAATCTATTTGGCAATGGCTCTACTGTCTGCGCAGTCCATTTGCCAAAAGTTCTCTCGCCAACAATTTTAACATTTCGACTTTCTTTTAACGCCGCTGTGAAAAGTTCCGCACCGCTGTATGTCTTTTTATTTGTTAACAGAATCACGGGCATGTCTGAATTCAGTAAACCTTTTTTTGATTTAAACTGTTCGATCTGCCCATCGCGGTTACGTGTTCTTGCTACGCCCAAGTCTTTTGGTATGAAAAGCTCAGTAACATGAATGGCTTGATCAAAACCACCACCGCCATTATCGCGCACATCAACAATTAACTTTTTAAATTTACCACCGTTAATTTCAATTATTTTTTGTTCGACCATTTTCGGTGTCTCGTCATTAAAAAATCGGATACTCAATAGCGCAGTAGAATCATCAATAGCTTCCAATTCAACGGGTGTCCAAGGCACAGATTCGCGTTTAATATTGAATGTCATTATTTTATCTTCACGCAAAACTTTTAAGGAAACTGAATTGCCCACAGCACCACGAACGGCGAACACCATATCGTGAAATTTCTTTCCTTTAAATTTTTTGCCATCAACACTTAAAATCTGATCGTCTGGTTTTAATCCTGATTTTTCTGCTGCCGAACCAGGGATTAATTTTAGCACCATGCCATACCCCGTACTTTCTTCAAATTTTAGCTCGATACCGATGCCCGTAACCTTGCCCGACAGATCGATTTGCATCTCATGCATATCTTCTGGCGATAATAGTTCATTCCAAGACTCATCCACACCGTTTAGTGAAGCCAACATACCGGCTGTAGCCGCGCGAAAAAGATCGTCCTTATTAAGTGATTTATCTACATGTTTTTCAAGCAAAGCCTTCATCGTCAATTTAAAATTGGATTCTGCATCTGAAAAGGCCTCTGCCGACTTCGCTTTCCAATCACGCGTTTCTTCATGCCCATGAGACCAACAAACGGACGACCAACCAGAAAAGCATATAGAAAAACTCAAAAATAAATATTTACATTTTTTAATCATTGTTAACTCCTGCTTATAGAACATTTGAATTCATAGAATGTTCACGGAAAGAATCAAATAAAATTTCAGTCTTGTTTTGATCTTCTGACTTTATTTCTGTCGGCGTTGATTTGAATAAAAATACCACTAGGGCAATAACGGCAGCGGCTCCAAATGACAATGAAACAAACAATCGCCTGCCAGTGACGACTCGTTCGCGAACCTTGAGCCAAACAGCGGGCGACGGAACAGCGGGAATTACTGGCGCCGCCTCGAGCGATCGCTTCAAATCTAAATAATCAAGAAGAACTTCGGAATCCAGAAGCAGCTGTTGTTCTACTAGAATCCTCTGGTCCTCTGCGATTGACCCAAAATAAAACGGTCTCAGCAGAGATTTAACTTTCTCATTCAGTTCAAAATTCATTTTTCGACTCCTTTAAATTCTCGGCTTAAAAATTCAACCAATCGGCTTAAACGTGACTTTACAGTGCCGATGGGTATAGAAAGCATTTCTGCGATCTCTTTATAGTCCAATCCATCTTTTCTAAGTGACCAGGTTTGTTGCAAATCTGCAGGTAAATGGGGTTCTAACCTAGCTAATCGCCGCAAAAGGTCGTCTCCGACCACAACAGCCTCTGCGTCCTCGCTTGAGACCGCCGCCAAAATTGCTCGATCATTTTTTGTTTCATGAGACATTTTTTTCAAAAGGTTCAAACTTTTATTTTTTGCCAGAGTGAATAACCAGGCTTTGACATTGATCTCGGCTGTTTTATCCAACCGACTTTCCAGAAGCTCGATGAAGATATCTTGAAGTAGCTCTTCAGCCAGTTGGGAATTCAGCGTAAACCGGTACAAGAATCGAAATACCCCCCCCGAATGCCGCTCATAAAGACAACGAAAGGCCGCTTCCTTTTCAGAGGTAACAAGCATCTCATAAAGGTCATGGTCTTTAAAGTTGGTCATCTAGAGTATTAAACAACTGAAAGGACAAAAGGTTCAAAAAAATAATCTTTTATAACAAGACATTTCCATCAATCTTTGATTCAGCGCGCCGAATCTATATTTTTTTAATTAGTTTTTTTAGCTTCTCAGAAACTGGGACCGGCTTCAGTGACAGCCCGCGGGACAATTCTTTTGTCAAATAATTGATTGCCATTTCACGAGCTTCATCTTTTTCATCAGATTCAATCACTTTCCATTGGGAATGCTTCTTAGAGGTCCTTAAAACCATTTTATTGTAAGCTTTTTCATAGTCTTGCCATCGATCACGGTTTCTAATGTCATCAAAGGTCAGCTTCCAATTTTTCTCGGGGTCTTCAAGCCTTTGGACAAGTCGTTTGGACTGCTCTTTTTTACTAATTCTCAATAGTAATTTTATAACCCTAACTGAATCATCGACTAACATTTTTTCAAATTCATTTATTTCAGTATAGGCGCGGTCTCTGGTTTTATCATCAATCAGACCTTCAATCCGTTCGACTAAAACACGTCCATACCAGGACCGATCAAAGACGGCGATTTCGCCGGGACCAGGCAGTCGGGCCCAAAAGCGTGATAAATAGTGAGCGTGCTTTTCCATTTCATTCGGCGCACCAATTGGCCAAACTTTCAATGCCCGGGGATCCATAGACCACGCCAATCGCCGAATCAAACCACCCTTGCCTGCAGCATCGACGCCTTCTAAAACTATGATGGCTTTTTGATTTTTTTGAATATAGGCCTGCTGAACCAAAGCTAATTTCTTTTCCAAGGCCTCGTCTTTGTTATTCATATTTTCCAACCGAGCCAAATCGAATACCTTTGTTAAACATCAAAATAAATCGAGTTCCATTTATTTCATAAGGAAAATAAACCGAGTATTCATCAAGCCCATTTTGTTTCACTGAAAACTTTTGCATTCCGCCCGCTTCAAAAAAGGATTTCAATTTTTCACAGTCGACATCTTTAGTGCAGGAATAGAATGGATACTTTGAATTCTCTTTGGTTAACGGGCTAAAGTTCCAAGAATTTATAACTCGATAGGCCCGTTGCCCTTCAAAATCTTCGGAAAAAATCAAAACCAGTTCAGGTAAATCTTGCCGTTGCTTTTTCAAAAACTCTAACTTTTTTGGAATTTCAGATAACCTCTCGATGGTTCCCGCCTTTAAATCCCCGGCCAACTTTTCAACGAGCCCTTTGTTTCCGGATAAGACTTCATTTGATAGATCTTCCATCATCTTAAACTTACGACTTTCAGAGGCCAAATTCAGAACTAGAATTAAAATTATTAGCCCCGCAGTCGTTGCCCCAGTTCCGATTGTCCACAGTTTCAAGATCTTTTTCGAGTCCGTAAAACTTTTGGCTTTTACACTGGTATCGCCAGTTCTGCCTTCTGCAATCAGACTTAAATTCGCAGCTACGTTAAGCATAAGCGCAACGACGGACATCCCAATCATCGAGAAAAAACTTAATGACAAAAACGCCGTGGTTTCTGACTTAAAAGGATTAATTCCAAACGAAACTGTTGTAATCAATACGCACGTACCAACAAAGAGCATAGTAACTACCAAGCAAATAAATAAAAAGCTAAGCTTCGAAACATTTTGTTTAATATCCATATTACGCCCCTTCGGTGGTCCACTGATTTCGATTAATGTCCCTGATTTTCCAAATAAAAGCATCCAAAATATAGTGTGTCCCCTGCGGCACTGCTAACAGGGGAACTACATAGGTCATCAACAATGGGCTTACCACAAAATTAACGTGGGTTCGATTTAAGAAAAAGGCGGGCAAATGTTCATTCCAAACAAACGCAGCCCAAAAAAATTCTTCGACATACGCAAATAGAAATAAACATCCTAAAAAAATGAGAATGTTATTTGCTTTTAAAAATCTAAAATCGTAGCTTCGCTGCTTCCGTCGTTTGTAACTCCAAATCAACGCAATGTAAGGAACTCCATGGGCCACCACATTGGTCAGCGAGAATATTATGTCATTGTCGAAATACACTATGCCCAAATACCAAACTAACACTGTTCCCAAATAGAGACCGTTTTTAGGCCAATTAATTTGTCTAGTTCCCAAAGTTTCTTGAACCTCGGTAGCGACATAGATGGCCATTGCCAATAGTAAGCTGTAATTCAAAATAGACAAAACCAGCTCGGATTTAAAATAGAAGAAATCCTTTTCAATAAACCAATTGAATCGTTTAGGCCCGCTAAAATGCCAAATTAAAACTGGCAAAACTGTTACAAAATAAATTGCATATTGATTGAAAACTTTAAACAGCCACGATCGGCTGTTACTGACCCCTGAATAAATTCTAGTAAAACCATATTGCTGGCGAATAAAATGAAAAACGGCAAGATAAGCAAGGCCCCGCCAAAAAAGCACGGCCGAAAGCGAATAGGCTACAACTCCAACAATCCAAACACCCAATGGAATCAGCCATCCAATAATTTGATACCGCTGCCGTTCCACTTTATCCAGATAAACACGAAACACCGTAGAGTACACATGGGAAACATCGATACCGACCACTAGAACAAACCAAATCCATAGCGGCATCGAATCCCAATCTTTCACAATTGGGTAAATGGCAATTGCCAATAGTATCGAATAAAAATGGGGTCCAATGATCCAAACGGAATCATAGGTAGGTGATCGAATCCAAAAACGTCCCGTATTACTAGACACTGCTTAGCAGGCCTTTTGCAGTTTTGAGTCCCCAAAAATGTGCTTCTTCAAACAATGACATACCGGAATTATCTGTATGAGCAAAAAATATATTTTTATCTGCTGGTTCTGTATTATGCTTTTCAAACACTTTGGCCATTCGACCTATTCTAGGCCCAATCATGGCATGCCCATGAATTTTAATGTCCATTGCCTGAATAAATGGCGAAATTCCTGGATGCATGGATTCCAATTCTGATTCTACTTTGGGTGCCCATTCGTTCCATTTCCAAGTGGCGATTTTTTTTCGGACGTCTGTGGCCGATAAATCCTTGTCATACAAAGGCCAATACAAAGTCAGCACGGTTTGATCATCCACCCGTGCGCGCAATTCTTGGTGCCGGGCATTCACGTAGCCCAAACTTTCTGATTGAAAGCGAACATTGTCCCAATGCACACTTCGCAGTTGTTCCCGTGTCAGTTTGACTGTGATATTGGCAACTAACCAGCTATAGTAATCATCGGGGGTTACCTGATCCCGCATTTTTTGTTGTACAAAAACATGAGGGATTAAAAAGTGCGGAGCTGAAAATACAAGCTTGTTTGAATCATATTGAGTAATCTCTTTGGTTTCAAAATTATAGATTTGGCTTTCAACTTTGTTGCCTTTTGATTCAATCTTTATTGCAGCCTGATTAATTTCAATGTGATCCTTAAGCTCCTCTGTTAACTTTCGCAAAACCCAACCGTTGCCTTCTGGCCAAGTCAGTATTTTATGATCGTCATGATCATCTGTCGGTCGCCTTGAACAAAAATAGTGCAAGCCGGCCCAGGCCGAAACAGACTGTGCACCCATGCCAAAATCATCCAATGTACAATAATTGACATACCAATTGAAAACGTCGGACTGAAATCCCTTTTCAGTTAGAAACGTACGAAATGAAATCGAATCCAGTTTTAGAAACTCTGGATCCTGGCTTGACCCCATAACCGGGATTGAAAAAACAAATTTTCCATCCCGTCCTTTTTTAAATTTAAAATCATCAACCAAATCTTGGAATCGGCCTAATTCTACTCTGTCATTTTCTGAAATATTCTTAGTCGGCAAAAGACTTTCCTGCCATTCCCCTTTTATTAGTAAACGTTCTTGGGGATCTTGGCATAAATACTCTTCATTGTATTCAAGGCCTTTGGCGCTAGGCATAGCCACACCCAGTGACTTAAAAAACTCTGCCAAATCTTTGTTTTCTTTGTTCGGAAGGGGAATATAATGAGCTCCCCAAGGGTACTTCGAAGTGGAATTTTCACCATAGGATGAGTTACCACCGGCTTCGGTATTCATTTCAATAATTTTAAAATCTGTGACGCCATTTTTTTTCAAATAATACCCAGTCACTAAGCCGGACATACCGCCGCCAACTATCAATGTCGGCTGATTTGAATAATGAGCTACCGCCTGGTTAATGGCACTTCGCAATTGATGGCCCCGGCCGGAATTTTCAATCCATTGCCCCTGATAACGCCTCTCCTTTCGAAGTTTTTTAAAGCTCTCAATTCCATACAGAGATCCTAAAAACAAAGACGATGTGGCTAGCCCATATTTTAAAAACTCACGCCGATCAGTTTTCATGTTGATTGTATTGTTCCCACTCTTGTTCAAACGTTCTAACCAATACTTGATTATTTAATCTATTCACTTCTTTGGTGTCAGCCAGCAAATCTTTGCTAAATTGATACAAATAAGGAACCATTTCGTCAGTTAAAAACTGCAAACCACTGGGCAATGCCAATTTTAACCCAGAAACTTCAAGCGATTTTTTGCCAGCTAAAACATAGCCCCACTCACCAAATGATGGAACATAAACATGATAGGGCTTTGTAAATAAATCCACATCATTCAATGTATTCACAATAATTTGAAAAGACTTTTTAGCAACATAGGGCGAGGTACTTTGAACAGCAATCAAGCCCTCTGGTCCTATGGCAGAAGCCATGTAACTATAAAACGTTCTAGAATACAGCTTCCCTAGGGCAAATTGCGAGGGATCTGGAAAATCAACAATTACAAAATCAAACCGCTTTTGATTATTCTTAATCCAAACAAACGCGTCCTGATTTAAAACTTCCATTTTAGGGTGATTCAAAGATCCCTGGTTCAGTTCGAGCAGAATCGGATTTGTCCTAAACAAATGGGTCATTTGTGCATCGAGGTCGACAAGTAAAATCTTTTCAACCGAAGGGTATTTCAATACTTCTCTGGCCGCCAATCCATCCCCGCCACCTAAAATCAAAACCGTCTTTGGATTTGCTAACCGCGACATTCCCACATGAACCAGACTTTCATGATAGCGATATTCGTCTTTGGAACTAAATTGCAAATTTCCATTTAGAAACAATTTCATCTCGCCGCTACCCTGGGTTAATACAATCTTCTGATACGCCGTTGTTTTTTTAAATATAATTCGTTCTCGATAGTTTTGAACTTCCAGAAAATTAACCAGTTTTTCAGAAAAGCCAAACGACACAGCCATCACGACCAAAATGACAATGGCCTTAAACCGCAAATACCTTTCCGATTTGATTTCATTACGAAATACAAGCACTGTGGCCAAAGCTACGGAAATATTAAAAATTCCAAACAGTAAGGCCGATCGGACAAGTCCCAAATAAGGCACCAAAAGCAAAGGAAACGAAATCGATGCAATCAGTGCGCCGATATAATCAAAAGTGAAAATTTTAGAAACTAAGTCTTTAAATTCAAAACGATCTTTTAATATCCTCATTAATAAAGGAATTTCAAGCCCAACAAAACATCCGATCACAAAAATCACCGCATATAAAATAAATCGAAAGGACGTGGCGTACTCAAATGAAAAAAACAAAAAGGCAGCCGAAAAGCCACCGACAACCCCGATGATCATTTCAATTTCAATAAATACGTTCAGTAAGTTTTTATTAAAGAATTTTGAAAAAAAAGAACCCACACCCATCGCAAACAAATAAGTTCCAATGATTGTAGAAAACTGGGTAACTGAATCGCCCAATAAATAGCTAGCTAAGGCCCCGGTAATCAATTCATAAATTAACCCACAGGTTGCCACCACGAATACAGAAAATAACAATAGATAGGTCATGGCTAACCGTGAATGCCGCTAGAAATAATCAAGGCCATGGCGATAGTCATGGCTCCAACAGTTATTGCCAGTGCTACATTTTTTTCTTCAACGACTTCTTTCCACATATTTCCGGGGGTGATTTTATCGAAAAGAAAAAATGAAAACCCTAAAATTAAAATACCCATTAGTGAATACACCAAGGCATTTACGATATTTTTAATATTGATAAACACTTCCATGTCCATTTCTAACTCCTATTCAATTATTTATGTTGAAACGTTTTTCCCGCCGCTTGAAAACTTTTACCCGAAACAAAATCATAATAACTCATTCCCACAAAACTAATGTAGGAATAAATAAGCACTACTAAAAAACCATAAACTAAATACCCTTTAATCATCATTTAAACTGCTCCAAGATTTTGGCAACCCTTGCTCTTTCCAATAGGGCGACAGATCACTTTGCGCCCAGCGTTCTTTTTCAAACCGATTTGATCTAAAAATATAATAAATTGGATAAAGACAAACTAGAAATATGGCCAAGAAAAAATTTCCCCAAGACGTATTACCCTGACTTAGCACAAGGGAAAACTGAACAGCACTGTTAGCGCCAGCATCTGTGGTCAGATTCAAATGATATCGCCCTGGTGGCAATTTTGCAATTCTTCGATCGGTATCACGCGACCCTTCGGACCAACTGCCGTCCGAATCATACCCTGTATAGTATTCAACCCCTTGATCGTATTCATAATCTTCGTCACTTTCACTATCTTCATTTACGACTTCGGCCAGAACTTCGAACCAATTGTTATTTACTCCGGCAATCAAGCGCGATTCAATATAACCCGATTTGTCGTCCACCGTAAACGAAGGTGTTGTTACTTTATAACCTTTAGGAATTGGCGTATCGTATGTTTGATTTAGTATTTCAGTCCGGTGTGAACCCACCAGAATTATAAATTGAATGACAAATAAAATGGACACTAGATAACTCAAATACATTTTAACTTTTTTAGAATCTTGATGGGGCGATGGCTGGTGTGGCGATACACCAATATCTAAGGGCATCAAGCCTTGAAGCTTAAATGCTTTTTCAACATCTGCCCGGCTGACATAGTCCCCCAAAGACCAAATCTGTTCGTCCGCGTCTTTTTCTAAGGACAACATTTCAGGCGGGCTCACATAGTCTTCGCTGTAGACGACTTCATTGGCTTTAATCTTCCAGTAAAACTCACCAAGAACAAACAGAGTTTTAACCTGCCCTTTATTAAATAGTTTATACGTTTTACCCAAATAACGAGCGACACTTAAAAGCGAATCCACCTCAGGCGCAGATTTTGTCTTGGTTACGTAAGTCCAATGTCCATCCATGCAAACTAAAAATCGATAGCCGACATATGGGTTAAATAAAAGGTATTCGGTCCATTTGTAGTCTTCTGTCTTATCACTTCGTAAAAGATAGCCTATCGCTTCCCAGTCTTGTCCTCTAAAATTATATCGCTGGCCCAATTTAATAGTTGGCAAAGCCCATTTCTTTTGTGCTTTTACTAAAATTTTAACAGATTCGTCGTCACTAGAAAGAACAGTCAAACAACTGGGACAAACACAGCTTAGACTTGTTTCCGCAAATTTAATCGTGACCGTCCCGCCGCAGGAAGGACACGTGACGGCTTTTACCATCCTTTAATCTCTTTTAAATTTTGAAATTTAAAATCTTCAAAATTCATAACTCGTCCAAAATAAATAAAACTGACAGCATCGCCAAGCTCTACGGTAAGTTTTGCATCGTCAGTCGAAGCCAATTCAGCAACCGTTCGCTTACGATTTTTATCTGGCTTCCAAGGCAACTGCCCAAGAAAATGAGTCATTTGAGCCGTCCTAGAATCTACTACTTGAAATGCTTTTGTATTTTTGGCTAAAGATTTTGACCACGTTTCAAGCTTTTTAGCCACTGATTCAGAAACAGAAACCGTTTCACCCACATCTAACTGTTTTGGCCAAAGAGCCGGCATCTCAACAGGTTCAAACAAAAACTGATATTCCCCTTGAGCCTGCGCAAGCCAAGCATAACGAGAATTTAAAATCGGCTTGTCGAGTTGCAAATACCATTCCTGCCAAAATCCTTCATGATGATTCAATCGAACCCCACCAAGAACAGTAACTCCCGTATCCATAAATCGACCACGAGTCCCCAGTTGAATCGGATTCATCTCATCTTGCAAAATAGACTCTTTACCTAACAATTCTAAATTTTGATCATTCCTAACAACCAATGAATGACAATAAGCACAAACACTAGAAACGGAAAACGATGTAGTAAATAAAATGTTCGCGCCACACTGAGGACACGGATATTCGACCGTCATAGTTTTTCATTGAAAACGCGAACGACACCCATGTCAAATCCAAACTTTGCAATGGAAAACCAAAACTTCAGATTTAGCTCTGCCCTTCCTGCTTTCCAAAAAAATCAGTCAAAGATACCCAGAGTCGGTTTGTAAAGTCTGTCCCTATATATTTAGAACCTCCGGCGCGCCTGGAGGGCGTATTAAGCCGGCGAGGCCACGAAGGCCGAGTTCTAAATATATAGGGACAGACTTTACAAACCGACTCTGGGCTAACTTTCGAACCTGATCCATTTTTGAAAAACGGAAAGTGCAGAGCTAAATCTGAAGTTTTGGTTTTCCATTGCAAAGTTTTTGTACAGGAAGTTGACGGTTTTTTGACAAATCTCGAGTTGACCCGGAATTATTTAGGAAAGTTTCTAACTCCGAAGTCTTATGTTATATTGATAGAGTCTACGGAGTTTACAAAGATTGTAGGTTCCTTGCGGTATGTAAGCAGAGAGTAAAAGAATTTAAAGGAGTAGATTCATGCTTTCTAAAAACCGCGTATTTATTTTTTCTATTATATCTATTATATTTAGTACTTCATGCAAGTTGACCAGTGACGAATCTGTTACTGAAACTTCGGTTACGTCCACTGGCGCAACACCACCAAGTGTCGACTTCACGGTGGCCCAAGACACGGGAACTCCAGCTCCTAAAAGTGATGAACCCGTAGTGCTTCCCCCGCCTGATTTGAATCCTGATGATTCGGCTTATCAGGAAGGATTCACTATTGATGATGGAGCAAAAGCTACGAACAAAGACTTTTTGGATTTTACCTTCAATACGCTGGCGCCCTTCAAAATAAAGTTGGGTCGATCATTAGATTGTAGTGATGGTGTTTGGGAAAACTTTGTTTCTCAAAGACGCCTTTCATTGACTGAGTTCAATACTGTCTTGACTTTTTCTTTGCAATTTCAGGATTGGGAAGGTTCGAAATCAGTTTGTTATCGCCGCTCGATCACACAAGATAACATCGGGCCTGAAATTATTTTTCAAACGTATCCGGCTGCTACTATTGAACTTGGGACTGTGGCCGATTTATCGTTTTTAGTTAAGGATGATCGATCGGCAACCGTCACCGTAACATGCTCTTTAAATTCCGTTCAGAAAACGTGTTTTTCGGGACTTAACAAAGTTCAGCTCCCCCAATTGCCCGCCGGAGACTATACATTTACAGTAACTGCCACGGATGATCTACAAAACAGTTCAACAAAATCGATTCAGTGGACGGTTCATAGTTTGTATAAATCCATTGTTCAAAAGGTGACTGTCGACAATTACAAAAAAGTCGATGTACTTTTTGTTATCGATAATTCGGGTTCCATGGCCTACGAACAGCAAAGCATGGGTCAACGTACCTCCCAGTTTATAAATACTCTTCAAGGACTTGACTATCAAATCGCTGTCACGACTACCGATCCAAGAAATATTACTTTAGGTGATGGCCGCTTGATACCTATCACCGGCGGCAATGGAATTAAAATTATTGATTCGAGCATGGCAGCATCGAGTGCGCAATCATTGTTAAGCCGAACACTTCAGCGACCAGAAACGGGTTCAGGCATCGAACAAGGGATTCGAGCCGTTTACAGGGCGATTGAACGGTATGGACAAAATGAGTCTGACTTGCGAGCCTTTTTGCGGTCGGACGCTCAACTTTCGGTAGTTTTAATCTCTGATGAAGATGAATCGGCTGACACAGACAAAAATGATCCAGCCCATTTGTTGAGCCTAATTAGTTCGACCTGGGCCGAACAAAAACGTTTCAATTTCAATTCAATAATCACTCGTCCAGGCGATTCTGCGTGTCTGAATTCTTACGGAGCGACTTACGGCGTCCGCTACAATTCTTTATCAAACACAACCGGCGGAGTTGTAGGTAATGTTTGCGCCATGGATTATTCCGCCCAAGTAACTGGCATAGCCGATGAAATCCGCAGGCTACTAAAAACGCTGACACTGTCTTGTCAACCACTGTCTCAATTTGCAATTACGATAAAACGAGATGGCAAGATTTTGAATAATCCCTATACGATGGAAGGATTAAATATTAAATTTGCGACGGAAATGAGTCCCGGAAATTATGAAATAGGATATACGTGTTTGAAATAGGAGTTACATAGATCCAATCAAAATGGCGACATTAGATCGTTTCAAAGTGACACGATCTAATGTTTTATCACAAAGAATCCGATCAGACTAAGTGACTAAATTGGCTGTGGTATTTTTTGTCAGCGTCTTCCAGCTTTCCTGTGTTCTAGACTCACACATTGTGAGTCTAAACAGCAATCTTGATGATAAAAATACAGACCCCACAACGCCTGGCTCATCCAATCCAGATCCTAGTCAACAAAATCCCATACCACCCGTTGTCAGTGTACCTAAAGTTATTAAAAAAATATCTGGCTCGGGTTTAACGTGCGCGTCTCATGATCAAGGAATGGATTGTTGGGATAGCAATAATTTTGATCAAATTGGGATTCCAGGTGCGTCTAAGCTTTTAGTGAATCCACTCACTGTTATTCCAACCCCAATCGTTAGCGATTTTGCAGTTGGTCCGAACGTTACCTGTATTGTTGTTGATAGTGGGGTGCTCTGCTCGGGTACCGGCACAAGTGGGCTTCTGGGAAACGGATCCACTGCAAATTCGGCCACTTTCGTAACAGCAATTGCAAGCGGCAGTGGTGTTACTGCTATCAGTGTGGGCTCATCAGCTGTTTGCGCTATACGTTTGGGAGGCCTTTATTGCTGGGGTGCTGCCGGCTATGTCGGAGACGGTTCGAATACGCTTCGTTCAAGTCCGATTCAAATTTTTGCTCAAGGTTTTGGGGTAACAAAAGTCGCACTGGGTTCAACTCATTCGTGCGCAATTGTAGCTGGAGAAGTTTGGTGCTGGGGATTAAACACCAATGGCCAACTGGGTGATGGAACTTTACTTGCTCGATTAGCGCCAGTGAAAATCCCATCCCTGGGCACGGGGGTTTCGGAAATATATTCTGGATCTCGACACAGCTGCGCATTAAAAAATGGTGGGTTGAGTTGTTGGGGACTTAACTCGACAGGAAATCTTGGCGATAACACGACTACTACCCGCAATTCACCTGTTTCCATTTACCCACCAGGAAGCGGAGTTACCCAGGCCGCTTTAGGTATAGGAAATTCTTGTGCACTTGTTGCCGGACAACTTTGGTGCTGGGGCTCAAATCAATACGGTGAACAAAACGATTGCGTCAGCACGTCGCCAAAACTTGTTCCAAACTTAGTACTCGATACAATTGCCCAAGTAACTTTTGTAGCATCCGGAAATAATAATGTTTGCGTCGTTGAAGGTAACACTAAAATTGTATGTTGGGGCGCGGGAACTTTAGGGGCCGGCCCCTCTGGTGGATCGATGAACTGGACAAGTCCTCAGCCAGTTTCTGGATTAACCACGAATGTGAGCGCGCTTGCTAAGGCCGACCTACTAAATGATGACAGTGTTTATCAAAACTGCGCCATTCAAAATGGAGGGGTGAAATGTTGGGGTTCAAATCTAAACGGAGGAGTGGGAGATGGTACCTCAACAAATAGGACAACACCGGTAACCGCTATTCCGGCATTAAGCTCGGTTACAGATTTGGCAGAAATTTCCGGCACAACAAATGCGTCTACGTGTGCGGTTGTAAACGGTGGAATTAAATGCTGGGGCTCAGGCTACGGTTTAGCTCCCATGCAAATTGTTGCTAGTGGCAGCGGCGCCTCCTCTATACAAATGACCCAGTACGATTCATTTTTTGATTCCTATGCCTGCTCAGTCATAGCAGGAGGGGTGCAGTGTTGGGGAACAAATACGTTTGGCCAACTTGGAAATGGATCAACGACCTCAAGTTCAACCACTCCCGTAGTGGCCATTGCCGCAGCCTCTGGAGTCACAAAAGTTGAAGTTCGCCAAGGTTCTTCATGCGCTGTCATTAACGGTGGTTTAAACTGCTGGGGATACAATGACACAGGACAAATTGGTGACGGAAGCACCACTCAGAGAAATTCGCCTGTTCAGATTTTTGCCAGCGGATCTGGAGTCACCGACGTTATTATTGTCGGGGCTTGGTCTTTCGAAGGTTCAGCCACGACATGCGCAGTGATTGCCGGCGGCCTAAAATGCTGGGGATTCAATTCGGGTGGCCTCGTCGGTGACGGCAGCACAACTACGCGCCTTTCCCCTGTCGATATTATTCCTCCAGGATCGGGTGTGACTAAAGTTTTTGGTTCTAGTACTAATCTCTGTGCAATTAAAAATTCGGGTTTATTTTGCTGGGGTTCCAATACCTCTGGGGGCCTTGGCGTCGGTGATAAGGTTGCTCGAACCACGCCCACACTGGTAATTGCAGAAGGAAGCGGCGTTACTTCCGGATACCTAGCCTACAATCAGGGTTGTGCCGTTGTTAATGCTGGGCTAAAATGCTGGGGCGCCAACACATCGGGCGTCAGTGGAGACGGAACCGTAGTTGAAAAATTGACACCCGTAACGATTTACCCCTCGGGTTCTAGTGTGACTGCAGTTGGATTGCCTTATAGAACGGTAACCTGTGCCATAATAAATTCCGCGGAAAAATGCTGGGGGACCGATTCAAATTTTGGCCTTATGGGGACCGGAGTCTTTTCGAGAGGAATGCTTTCTGTTAGCGGATTCGAAAATTAATTATACTTATTTCTTAGGTCCTTACGGGTTCTTATTTTTCACTAAGCGACGCCATTTTATCTTATTTATTTTGTATATAAATTTGGCGTTCAATTTTGAGATTATATTAATTTTTTAAAGACATAGAATTATTCAAAGGTTGCTGTTCTAGAGTGGTACAGCGTCCCCAAATTAAAGCGCTAAACCACTGAATTTCGGTTATCCTAAGGGTGAGGTTGGATATGAAGGTACGTCATTCTAGATATATATTCCTTGCGCTCGCGTTTAGTACGATCACGCTTTTTTTCAATAACTGTGCACCAGATAACAAAGACACTTCGGCCGACGCCGCTAGTGCAACCACCGAATCTACGGTGGATCTTGTGACTAATTTCAGCGGAAAATTAACTGCAAACTTTCAGTATGTTTCTACCGATGGTCGCGCTTTTGGTTATGCATTGGACACGGTTAATAAAACCCAAGCAATCAAAGTGATTTTTTATGCTGGCGGACCCGTTGGAACTGGCACCTTGGCTGGTGAAATCGTCGCCAAAGAATCCGGTGTCGGCACCTACGCTGGGCACTACTATTCCTTTAAAGTTCCTGCAGAATTGGCGAATGGAACCACTCAAAAACTCTGGGCTTACGGCTACGAAGCCAAACCTGAAAACATGATTAAACCGAGCCCAGTATCTTTTGTGTCTTATTCCTCAAAAGCAGAACCATTTTTCAACGCGAATATGGCACCATTTATCGCGAGCAATTGTGTAAAATGCCATACATGGACATACCAAGCCATGTTTTATGGGCCTCTAATGAACTCCCTGCCGATTAGTGGGGGCACCGCCATTAACAACAAGCTTATTAGAAAAATGAGCGGGCTTGAAGGCCATACGGGCGGTCAGTTTTGCACCGGTACCGGCAGCGAAATTTGCGCGACCATTCAGGCCTGGTGGACTGCCGAATTTAAATAGGCATTGCGAGCTTTTGTCATTTTTTTCATCTTGCACTTAATACTTGCTTAAATTCCAAGAAACTTCGATAAGTTCTCTATGCCAACCATAGGGAAAATCAATACATTAAAGATACTTAAACGCACAATCCACGGTCTTTTTTTAGACGGCGACGATTTGGGCGAAATACTATTGCCAAAACGATTTGTGCCGGAAGATTTTGAAGTCGGTGAATCTATGGACGTCTTTTTGTATTTAGATTCTGAAGACCGCCTGGTGGCCACCACGCAGACTCCTTTGGCAACTGTCGGCGACTTTGCCTTTCTTGAATTAAAATCTATGGAAGGCCCCGGTGCGTTTATGGATTGGGGCTTGGACAAAGACCTATTCGTTCATTTTACCGAGCAAACTCGAGATCTGAATCCGGGTGAACATTATTTAGTATACCTCTATATTGACGAATCTGGACGAATCTCGGCTTCGATGAAAACTAATAAGTTTTTAAAACCATTAGTAGATTTAGCCTCCGTCAAAGACAAGCGTGTAAAAATATTAATCTACGCAGAAACAGACTTGGGCTACAAAGCGATTGTTAACAACGAATTTGATGGTCTACTTTATCATTCGGAAGTTTTTGAACGCATTCAATTGGGCACAAAAACAGATGCCTATGTTAATAAAATTCGCCCAGATGGAAAAATTGATTTGATTTTAAAAAATGCCAGTGTTGATTCTATTGACGCTATAGCTATTCAGATTCTTGAGGCCCTGACCGCCAATAACGGCTCTCTAAAAGTGAATGACAAAAGTTCGTCCGAAGTGATTTCCAGCCAATTTAAAGTTAGCCGCAAAAAATTTAAAGTAGCCCTTGCTGGCCTCTACAGTAAACGCCTTGTTAAGGTTACCGAAGCCGGAATTGAACTCGTTAAGAAAACCTAGTGCCCCTTTTAAAAACCTATGCTAGGTTTTTAAAGTGATCCTTAAAAACAATTTTGATTTAATCAGTTTAAATACTTTCAAATTAGCTTCAGTAGCACGGTATTTTGCAGAGCTAACAGATATTTCTGATATTCCAGATTTGATTGCTTTTGCAAAAAAAGAAAACGTTTCTATTAAATTTTTGGGCGGCGGCTCAAATGTAATTCTCCCAACAAAAATAAATGCACTGGTGATCAAAAATAGTTTACTGGGATCCCAAATTACTTGCGAAAATGATCAGCAGCGATTTGTCGCCTGCTCGTCCGGTGAAAACTGGCACCAATTTGTTTTATCAAGTCTTAAACTTGGACATTTTGGCTTGGAAAATTTGGCGCTGATTCCTGGAACTGTCGGCGGCGCGCCTATCCAAAATATTGGTGCCTATGGAGTTGAAGTCGATCGTTTTATCAAAAGCGTAGTCGGCTATGATTTTGAAACTGGCACTCAGCGCACACTTTCTGCAGACGAATGCGGTTTTTCCTACCGCCATAGCATTTTTAAAACACCCGCCTTTAAAACTTTTTTCATTTCAAGCGTAGAATTTCAATTTCCTAAACACCATACCCCGGTTATTAGCTATGCCGAATTAGAGGTGGCCTTCAAAGGCAAAACCCCGATTCCGTCAGAAGTCGCGCAAAAAGTGATCGAGATCAGGCAAAATAAATTACCTGATGTTTCGAAGATCCCCAATGTCGGAAGTTTTTTTAAAAATCCAATAGTCAGTGCCGACAGACAGACGAGTTTAAAAAAAGGCTTCCCCGATTTAGTGAGCTACCCTCAACCAGATGGCCAATATAAATTAGCTGCTGGGCAGCTGATCGACAAATTGGGCTACAAAGGAAAGAAAGAAGGCACCGTCGGCATGTACGAAAAGCAAGCACTGGTAATGGTTAACTTGGGTCACGGCCGTATCGAAGACATTATGAAGCTTGTAGGGCAAATCAGCATCGACTGCTACAATCAATTCGGTGTTCGCTTAGAGGCAGAACCTGTTTTCTGGTAACAGGAAGTTGTGCGAATTTTAAGCACAATTCTACCAAAATCGACCCATTTTTTTGTTGATCTCTAAGTCTTTGCTGCTATAACTGGTGCTTCCACTTTTACGGGGTGGTAGTTAAGTTGGTTATAACGTCCGCCTGTCACGCGGAAGGCCGCGGGTTCGAGTCCCGTCCACCCCGCCAAACTCACACCCTAGTATTCTTAAATGAATTCAAAAGGTTACTGATTTTGGAGCCCCTGAAAAACATCTTATCCGGTACTGCCGGTTTTCATGGAAATTTGGAACGACTAAACAACGAGCCGATACATCGGAGTTGTTTATGCGTTATGAGAATCGAATTCTTAAAGATGGTTCATCATATTATTCGTTCGTTTGGTACGATTCTAAAAATTCAAAATACCGGCGCTTAACCAAAAAAGAAATCAGAAAACGATTCGGTAAAGATATTCTCACGGAAACTGAAGCTCAAGACTGCCTGAAGCTTTTTGAATCTCACTACGATGCCGAAAAACTCAGAATTCTCAAACGTCTAGAATGGGAAAAACAATACTACAGCTTTTCGGGTCTACTTGACCAATATGAGAAAATCCAAAAAAAGAAAGCTCCAAATTCTTGGCAAAATAATATTTTCTACATCAAGCATTATGTCTTTCCTTACTTTCTATCAATTAAAAAACTAAACAACATTGAACTATGGCCTGACCATTTTGATTCATTCATGGAATGGCTCACAACGGCTAAACTAATTCGTTCAAATAAACCCATCGCAGTTTCATCAAGAAATCATGCAATCAAATCCTTAAACACCTTCCTAAATCACCTGTTTAATCAAAAAATAATCCATCAAAATTTTAAGTGTGAATCATTCCCCGAGCATCTAACAAAAAAAAGAAACATTGACGATGTTATCTATCCAAACGAAATGGAAATGGTTTACCAATGCTTAAAAGCAAATAAATTTAAGCAAGAGGCGATTCTGTTTCGCTACCTGTTCATTTCTGGAATGCGATTTAGCGAAGGCATAGCGATTAGCCTTGCAGACATTTTTCAAGGTCAGCTACCAGAAACCCAATTAATTGCTAAAAAGCTAAACCAGTACAATATGAAATATTTCGGTTACGTTGTTTCTGACTCTCAGATTGATGATAAAAAAGTACGTCACCCGTTCAAAGGCAAAAAAGAAATAGCCGAAAAGTATTCCCGTACAATTCCCATCATTGATAAAATTCTCTGGAACGACTTAGTTGGACTAGCTGAATTCCAATATCAAAGCTGGAATTCAAAGAATCACTTAAATAAAAAAGACTTCCTGCTTTTCCATGATATCGACGATACCACAGCATCCAGACGCTTGCAGAATGCATTTCAGTCATGTCAGCTAAAATACCGTTCCTGGCATTGTTTAAGGCACTCTAGGGCCACCTGGCTGATAGGGGAAACAGGAGACCACATTCTCGGTCGGGCATGGCTTGGACATTCGTCAGCGAGGGTATTTGAACGCTATGACCATTTATATCAAGCCCTCGTCAGAGAAGCCAAGGCAAAAGATACAGTGGGTAAAGAGTTTAAGCTTAAAAGAATTTAGAAATGAAATTTCATACTCAATCTGAAACAGCTTATCACTGATTGGTTTAAGGCTTAACATATCTAAGTTTTCCTTAAAATATTTTGTATACTTATACTGAATGTAACTGGATTTTTTTACTTTATCATTTTGAGACAATGAGGTTTGCATCAATCAACTACTTAAAAATGATAATACTATTAGTATTACGATTTATATTATTTTAATATTGACACATTTTAATTTTATGTTATATTGAATTCATAAGCAGCTGAGTAAGGGTGGTCCCGAAAAGCATTAAACACCGAGCCTAAAATGCTTAATGGGAATAAAATTTTATGAAAAGTTCAAGACTCCTAAGAGTTAAAGAAAATACAGATAAGGTTTTGAACAACAAAACCTATCATGCTTTGTGTGACAAATTAGTGACTTTGGTAAAAGGAAAACAATTCTTGTCAACTAAAGTGGAAGACCCAGTTCTAGGCTATCATTTTAAAGACTTAGAAAACGTCGTGAATAGAGGATTTAAGATTCTGCCAGTTAAAGTTAATTTATTGGGAATGACTAATGGGGAATGCCACTTCAACGCATTGAAGCTGCTTTCCATAGGTAAGATTGACAAGGTGTTTACAGGTGCAGCAGTTTCCAACGATGGAATTGTGTCACTTCACTCCTGGGGTCAAAACAAAAAAGTTGAAGTTGTTGAGACAATCTCCCACTATTTTACAAACACAAAACAATATTTTGGCTATGAGTTAACAAAAGCCGACTTAAAAGAGATTCTTTCTGAGGATAATTACGCTCAGTTCTCTGACTTAATTTCGTTTGACGAATTTGGTGAATTCTCTGACTCAATTTTGTTTCAGTAAGCATTGTTAAATTGTAATCAAAAGAACATAAAATAAAAAAGAAGTTATTCTTTTAGGATAAATATGAAAAACGCTGATAGAAAAATATTATTACAAGAATTAAAATCCAAGAAAGAGGTCAAGAAACGGACCTCTATCATTCTAGATAGCGAGATATATGCACAGGCCCTGGTTGAATGTGAAAAACATAATGTAGCGTTTAGTAGCTTGGTTGAAAGCCTTTTAAATGACTTTCTGAAGTTTGATAAAAAACTATACTAATAACCTGGCCGTCACAAGAAATACCCAAATTAGGAGTTTAAAGACCTAAATTAGGGCGGCGCTACAAACGATTCATCTGGTCCTCTAAAGACTTTGTATTCACTGCTAATGTTGTTTGCATCTGTGACATAGTACTTTGAATTTGTACCATGGTAGTTTGCATTTGAGTCAT
>JAYVPD010000011.1:0-10374 GCA_043757515.1 Pseudobdellovibrionaceae bacterium | reverse complement strand
GGGTATTCGCCCGATCCTTCAAATCCCAAGACTTTAAAGACCACCCTGGGAAGTCACGATTATGTTCAGTGGGAATCGCGCACAAAATGTTTAGAACTAATTGCCGAACTTAAAGATAAAAATTATCGCGTAATCGCGGCTGAAACAACCAGTCATGCAATTTCTTTATCTGAACCTTTTTCCTTTTCAAGAAAGACTGCTTTTATTTTTGGAAACGAGCGCTTTGGTTTGGATCCACAAATTATTGAAGCCTGCCATGAAACGCGCAAGGTGCCGCTCACTGGAATCAAGAATTCGTTAAATGTGGCAAACTGTGCGAGCCTATTTATTTATGAATTTTCCAAACAGTATCAGGCTTACCTCAAAACATCGGGATCAGATAAAACTCTAATCAAAGCGAAGGATTAAATGGACTCGTTTAATTTTCAGCCGATAGGTTACTTTAAAAACTCTTTGAACCATCCCAATGAAGCTCCCCGGCAGCCAAATAAGGATTTGCCTGAAACCTCGGGAACTATTGTATTAAAAGAAGGTCACAGTTTCCAAGATGCTCTGCGCGACCTTGAAGGATTTTCCCATATTTGGATTCTATTTCAATTTCATAAAAATGACCACTGGAACCCGGCCGTCGCCCCGCCCCGTGGAAGCCTTAAAAAACGCGGAGTGTTTGCAACGCGATCCCCGTATCGGCCAAATCCCATTGGAATGAGCATTCTTGAACTTAAAGGAATCCAAAATTTAACGCTGACAGTGGGCCCGTCTGACTTGCTTAACGAAACCCCTGTTTTCGATATTAAGCCGTACTTACCTTATGTTGACGCGATACCAGAAACTAAAATCGGCTGGTTAGAGGAACTCAATGCGGAAAAATACCAGGTACTATGGTCAGCAAAGGCCGATGAACAAATTCAATTTTTGGAATCGCTAGGACTTACCCAACTTCGAGGATTTATTTTGAACCAACTCGAATACGACCCAAAGGACCCCAAGAAAAAACGCTTGTACTTTTTAGAAGATAGAACACTGCTAGCTTATCGCACCTGGCGAGCCGAGATTCAATCTGATGATCTAGGCAAACTGGTAACTGTAGTTGCCATCAGCTCGGGCTATTCGCCTATTGAGCTAGGTTCCAAAGACGACCGCTATCAAGATAAACCGCTGCATGCCCAATTCGTGCTGAGATACCCACTCAATCTGGGTTAAGCCGCACTCGTCCATTGATCATTCAGAAATTTAGGATTTGCCAAACTTCTGGGGCGTTCATAGGCTTATCACGTAGCAAAGAACTCAACTAAGGAGCCGGGCAATGAAATCGCTAATTTTAATGTTTCTAACATTCAGTTTAAACACGTTTGCTGAATCCATGGACTGCACGGGAATACACAATACAGCGATCGTATTCACTCAACGGGTGATTATTAATTCTCGAAGTGAATTTGTACTGCCAAAGATGGATTACCTTTCGTCTAAAATCAAATCCATGGGCAACAACCAATTTGAAATTGAGGTTTTTGACCCCAGCAATCCATCAAGATCCTATGCGACTGCCATAATGAAAAATAAAAATGATTTTGTAAAATGGGCCAATTGGGATCGCGAAGCTATTTTTGAAATCGCTTGTGTTCTGAAATAGAATTTTCGGATCGCTGAACTGCCGCGCCAAACAAATTTTTACAGAGATTCCGCCTTGATAACCTTGTTTAGCAAGGCCGCGCTAAAGACCACTCGAAAAAATCCACCCAAAAGAAACAGTGTAATAAAATTCTCGTAGGTTGGCGAAAAATTTCTAATGAAACTGGCGCCGATAAAAGTTCCAACAATGACTGCCAGAGACATTACGAAATTATACAACGAAACGAACGATATTTTATTTTTGAATTTCTGATTTCTGAAAAGCATAAGCTGGGTGCCTACTTCATAAAATGCCCAGGCACAACCGCTAAAAAACTGCACTAGTAAAATAAATCCATAATTTTTAGAAAGCCCCCAAAACATGGGACCTGGCGATATCAAGAAGACTCCCCAAAAAAAGATTTGCCTTGGCGACATTTGATTGCCTTGCCGTTCGATATAATAAGCCCCTACAATCTTGCCGAAAAATAATGAAATTAAAGCACCCATGTACTGGGCATAATCCATTTTTAATTGAGACAACAAAAATGGACCAACAAAAGGCGACGAAATAAAAACACAGGTGTAAAAAGGAAATAGACTAAAAATAAATTTACTGGCCTCACTACCGGAAACCAAAAAACGATAGTACTCGCGAAACGATACTTTTTCTCGCGACATGGTATTGTCAAATTCATTGGCGTATTCTTTTTGACTCAAAATTACGCTCGATAGAATTCTACAAACAAACGCAATTAGAAACAGACCACTAAAAAATCCCGAAAACGGGCCCACATCAATTTTAAAATGCAACGATAAGCCGCCTCCGACAAGGCCAATTAAAACCCCTACTTGCGCTATCTTTGAGCGCAAAGAAAAGTATTCGTTTTTAATATCGTCCGGGACAAGATGATTCATCCAATTGGTCCAATATGGATTGATCGAAAAACCACTGGTCCAATACAAAGAAAAAATCAAAATTAAAATCCAAAAGTTAGGTCGTGCATGCGTTTCAAAATAAATAAGCGGCAAAAATACCATGGCTTGCACGGCAGCCGACAAAACCATCCAACGCTTTGGTTTTTTAGATTTTTGAACCAAAGTTGGAGTAAACAACTGCAAAAATGCGCCGGTGATCAAAGGCAGGCTGGTTAAAATACCGGCCGCCACTTCGCTGTATCCCAAACTCAAAGCATAGGCAGGCAAATAAGACTCACCAGCACCGACCATTATTGAATACAATAGGCCGTCAATAAGACTAAGTTTAAGTGACTTACTGAATTTCTGATTTCTAAAAACATCGGCCATAGTAGTTTGCAGCGCCTTTAGTTTGGATCAATACCCTTTCTTTATTATAGGATTTCTATTCCTCCGGCGCATCGACAAGGTTCGGTTTCAAATAATAATTGGACTATTTGGCTAATGACCCGACAATTACAAATTCAAATAGGGAAAATCTTGGTGACTTTGATTCTAGCTTTGACCAATGCCCTAGCCCTTGGGCGGATCGATAGCCTCTTGTTCTTACGAATTGCACTTGAGATCTCCCGCGAACAAAATGACAACAAGCAAGACTTTCTTAAGCAAAGCCCAATGGCCGGAAATGCGAATCACATTGGCATTTATCACTAGATCATATCCAGCCGGTATGGGCCGGAGGCAGCAATGATCCGAAAAATCTTCGGGTCCTTTGCACCAATTACAATCGTGAGTGGTATTTTTGGCAAAATGGGATCAAACGAAACGGCGTCCAATTTAGGGCTCCCTAAGATAGGAAAACAACGACAATTTTTGTCACAACAAATAATTAGGCCCCAGGGCTCCACAAACCCCGGCATCAACACGAATTCAATAGGGCCTAAGTAGCTAAATCTATGGAACATTTTTTGCTTAGTAATTCACTATAGTACGGAAGTCTAGAGTCAGAATTCCCAGCTAGATTTTTCAAATTTAAACTCATAGGAGCCGGGTTGAAAAGCTTATTCAAAAAAACTCTTAGCTTTTCAAAAGCCTTGATAGTGTTTTACTTTTTATTTCTATCGTCACTCACTATTCAAGCCGCTGAATCGTGCCACAGTTTTTATTCTAGATTTGACTTTGAAAGCGCAGGTTTAAATTCAAATAAACTCACGACTTTAAAATCCCTCATCGCACAAATGGAATTGCGAGTCGATTCAGGCAATTATCCGGCACTCAAGGTGGAGGCTTTGTCCTATGTTAGAAAGTCGGCACATGTAGCCGATTTACAAGATTTTCATGCCCAACAGCTTTACGAAAACAATTGGATATTGCTTGCTCAGAGGGCTAAACAGAAATACCACGAATCGGCTGCCGAGTTAATCCTATCCAATCCGTTATCTAAAGAAACAATTTTTCGGACCCTTGAAAATTGGTCAACAAATTTACGCAGTCAAACCGGGCTGGATTTATCGATGAAAGAAAACGTCGTTCGCAGCGCGCTGATTCAGACAATAAAAAATTCGGACATCACTGCCATTTCAGAGGCTGACGCGATTCAAATCGTGAAAATCTATCTGTTAAAAGCGGAAAGAGATCTTATGCTTCGTGAAAGTGCTTCGAGCGATACACCTAGGTTAGCCTGGCTAAATTCTCAAATCCAAGAACTGATTTCTAGTTTAACTTATGAACTAAAAATTTCCTTTGAAACTCTGCGGCTTTCAAAAACAGACACCTGCTGCCAAAGAAGCTGCTTAACTTGTGCCTACAGTCGAGGTTTGAAAAAAATCATAGATAAGGATGACGGCCCATCCTTAAACGCGCACCTTAAACTTATCCCTGACGAGCCGATTCCTTCGCAGTTGGCAGATTTTTTTGAAACTGTTGAAAAACTTAAATTGCTTTTCCCAAAAGTGAATTGGTAAAATTTCAAAATAAAATGAGTTAAATAAATGCACTTTATTGCAACATCCAAAAAAAGGAAACCCTATGGATTGGAAAATTTTTTTTAGCACACTTGTAACGATTTTTTTAGCCGAGATGGGTGATAAAACTCAGTTTGCCGCCTTGGCCGCTGGAGCCGAGTCGGATTCAACAATCAGCGTCCTCCTAGGCGTGGTGATTGGGCTATCCTTAGCAGGAACCTTAGGCGTATTGTTTGGTAAAGCATTGGGTGTGTTAATCAGCCCAGTCCATCTTAAATATATATCGGGAACCTTATTTATTTTAGTTGGCCTTTGGGTCCTAAGGGGCGACTAAAAAAAAAGACGGCTTTTTTTGCCGTCTTTTTCAGATTTAAAAATACCGTTTCATCGCCCGATATTTTTACAATATAATAATTTCTACAGCTAAAAATCAACCACCAATAGTAGCCACAAGCTGAGCTATCAATAATGATACAACGCCCATTACTTTGATTAAAATCGCTACTCCTGGACCTGACGTATCTTTGAACGGGTCACCGACTGTGTCGCCAACAACCGCAGCTTTATGAAGATCGGATCCTTTTGGATGACCGGGCATTCCGCCTTTTTCGATAAATTTCTTTGCGTTATCCCAAGCGCCACCGGCGTTGGCCATAAATAATGACATCGTCGCACCAACGGCTAATGCGCCAGCTAGTGTTCCTGCTAGAACCTGCGGTCCCATTGCATAACCAACAACAACCGGAGCTAGTACTGCGATCATACCTGGAAGAACCATTTGTTTAAGCGCTGCTAAGGTTGCAATGTCCACGATCTTGGCAGGCTCAGGTTCTGCTGTGCCTTCAAGCAATCCTGGAATTTCTTTGAACTGACGACGTATTTCTTCAACGATATCACCGGCTGCTTTACCCACTGCAGTCATAGTTGTTGAGCCAACTAGAAACGGCAGAATCGCGCCAATTAGAATTCCAATTAGTACATTGGCAGAAGTTAAATCCAAAGCCATATTTCCAAGACCAGCCTCACTGCGTACGTGATTCACTTCCATGTTGAAGGCGCTAAACAAGGCAACCACAGTCAATATTGCAGAACCGATCGCAAAACCTTTACCAATAGCGGCCGTTGTGTTTCCAACAGCATCCAATTCATCAGTGATCGCTCGCACTTCTTTGCCTAAACCGCTCATCTCAGAAATTCCGCCAGCATTATCAGCAATCGGTCCATACGCATCGACAGTCATAACAACTGCGGTGCCTGCCAACATTCCAACAGCGGCCATCGCGATTCCATACAAACCCAAATAATGGTTTGCAACCCAAGCTGCGATTACAACTACGATTGTTGGTGCGGCTACGGATTCCATACCAATTGCCAACCCACGAATAACATTTGTCGCAGGACCCGTCATAGACGCTTCAGCGATTCGTTTTACAGGACCCATTGAAGTGTAATAATCCGTTATCAAACCAATCAAAGCACCGCCGATTGAACCAGCAGCCAAAGCAATTGTCACACCTTGTGATACGCCCCAAATAGGCATCAAAATCGCGCTCGCAATTGTTAATAAAATAGGCGGAAACAACAATGCAAATCGCAAAATCGCCGCCGGAGCAAACATGGCTCGGCAGGTACGAGTCGCAAAAATGACTACGATTGAAATCAACAAACCAATGGCAGACAAAATCAAAGGCAACACAATCGCTGCATTCCTAATCGTCGCTTCATCACCACCAGGAACTAAATCAGTTAACAACGAAGTCGGAATTGTAAATGCAATCGCCATAGCTGCAACAATCGCAGCCACCATCGATTCATAAATATCAGCACCCATACCGGCGACATCGCCGACGTTATCGCCCACATTGTCAGCAATTACGCCCGGGTTACGTGGATCATCTTCTGGAATTCCTTGAATCACTTTTCCAGCTATATCTGCACCAACATCGGCAGCTTTTGTGTAAATACCGCCACCAATTCGAGCGAACAATGCAATCGACGAGGCACCAACCGCAAACGAGTGCAATATCGTGCCAACTGATTTTTGATCTTTAAAAATGTAGTATAAAATCCCAAGGCCGATTAGACCCAAACCAGCTACAGACAAACCCATAACCGCGCCGCCATCTAAAGCGACTAAAAGAGCATTTGGCTTAATGCCCGTCGTAGCGGCCTGAGCCGTTCGCACGTTGGCGTAAGTCGCCGCTTTCATACCAAAAAATCCAGCTGTTAAGCTTAAGAATGCGCCCAATAAAAAGAACACACACGATTCCCAGCCCAAAGCAAAAAACAAGGCCGCACCGACTGCTACCGAATAAACGCCCAAGACTTTGTATTCACGAACTAAAAACGCCATCGCGCCTTCACGGATATACTGAGCTATTCGATTCATTGTCTCGTTGCCATCGGGTTTTGCTTTCACTGCGAAATAAAAGAACAGGGCAATAATTAATCCGATTAGGCCAGCTATAACCGGCAATAACAATAAGTTCGAATTGGTTAATTCCATCATGAACGTCCACCTTTTGAAGTGAGCTTTCTAGCTCTGGTTTTCCATTTTTATTAGAACCGTTAAAAAGCCTTAGGATTGAGAATTTGTCAATACTGGTAAGAATTTACAAAAATGCGTCAAGGTAAAGACTCTAGTTTAAAAAAGCCTTGAGTTTCCAAATCTGACTGCTACAAAGCTCGACATGGATTTCTCAATTAACTCTGCTAATCAATGTGTTCAAATGAATCAAAGAATGGTCGTTGTTTTCCTACTATTGTTGCTTCTAACAATTAATTTTTACTCAGTACTTTAGTTAAAAAGTCTAAAAATTAAGCACTATACCTAAGCAACAGACGAGCCGCCTTTGGGTTTTTTCTTTTTGTAACTATCTATTAGATTGTCCAAATAATTTTGTGCTTTGTATTTGGATAGATCGCCCACTTCGGATTTAAGCATGTGGACATCTTTGACGCCTTTTACAGTCAAACGATCCTTCTGGACGGTGTAAAATTTGCCGCCCTTTGGAGTGTATAAAATGTATTTCTTATTGTTAGGCAAGTACACATACATATTAAATTCGACGACTTTATCGCCTTCTAGTTCCACAAGTTTTAACGAAGCCATGGTGGTAGAAGCCGAGTCACCCACTTCTGGGCGCACCTTAGTCACAGGAAAAAAAGCCATTGCGATTTCATCACCATGATGAACCGATGTTTTCATAAAATCGGCGTATTCTAAGGCCCATTCTTCAAATTCGACTTTTTTGATTTTCAAATTCATATTTTCTTTATCAGAAACCGTTTCCCCGTTATCGTTCAAAAATTTATACAGCTTTTCTTTCACAGCCGTGACAAATTTGCCGTCCATTTTACGATTTTTTCCCAAGGCAGAAATCATATAACCATTGAAACGAGTGGATTCAATAACAATACAAGCAACCTGAGACGAATCTTCCAAAGGACGTTCTACCTGACCGTCGCGTATCTCAACTGAATCCACTAAGGCCTGTTTGGCACCTTCAACAATTAACGAATTTTTAGCTTCGGTCCCATTTTTTCCCATGACCGTAACTATTTTTTGTTCATGATCATAGCGTTTAGGCGCTCGCAAGTTTTTAGGCTTTGCCTGTTCTATTTCACTTGCTTGTGCAGTTTCTTTTTCACCGCTTGATTTCTCTTTAACTATTTCAAAACTGTCCGCGTTTTTAACGAGTGTCTTTGGCTGATCAGATTCTTCAACATCGCTTTCACTGTAGGTAGGTTGAAGACGCGCTGGCTGACTTTTTATTAATGTCGGACTTGCTTCGTTCTTCTCGCCTTCAATTCTGCCTATAATTTCAGGACTGTTATTTTTTTCGCGGGTTAAATCAGATCCGTCCCCTGTGATGGGATCGCCATTGATAAATCCTGCTGGTTCACCTGTTGTTTTGGCTTTTTGCTCTGACTTCTGTTCGCTACTTTTAGCAGCCACTGCACCGTCCGCAGCTTTAACAGCAATTGGTTCTTTTGTTTCCGAAGGAATCCAGCTGCTAGACGCTGCCTTATCTTTTGCGTTCAACTTTGCTTTATCAGCCGCTACCTTGGTTGGATCATCGGATAAAACTTTATCTAACCCAGCGGTTTCTAATATCGAAGCATCTGGCTTTTCTGTATCGTCACCTTCAAATAGTTGTGAAAAAACGGTCGAGGCACCTTGAGCCCAAGTGGCATGAATCGAATCCTGATCAGCCCCTGGGCTAACCGGCTGGCCTGCATTTTCAGATGCTGCTTTTTCATTTTGTTTTTTGAGTTTCTTCTCTGTGTCTTTACCAAACTTGTTTGCAGCTCGCTCGATGGCTGGACCTGTTGCGGGAGGATTGATTTTGTAGTCGCAGGCGATATCTTGCAATTTTCTAAATGAGGGCGTCGACGAACTTTCTGCAAACGTAAATACGCAAACGGGAAAGGATTGAGTTAAAATTTTAGGCATGACTGCCACTTTTTTATTGGGATGATCGACACTGATCATTACAAAATTGGGCTTATGCTGGATAATGAAGGTCAAAAAATCTTTAAGACTGTCTGTAGAATGCACAATCCAGTCTCTGTTGCGCAAGAATTGCTCGGCCGCAGCTGTTGCCGCCGGAGTTGCTCGTAGTATTAATAGTGTCTTTGCCGTTTGAACTTCACTCATATTTTTATTTACGAGGTCACTTATTTGAACATGGCGATTTCCATGTCCCATTTTGGTAACGTTCGCTAGGCAATTGATCGGTATAAATTGAAACGCGATCTAGTCTAGAAATCGCGAATCGTAGACACTAATTCTGGGTGATCGATAAAAGGATTGCGATTTCCCTGGACCTTATAGATTTCATCATTGCGATACAACTCTTCCGTATCCACAGGGAACTGCTGATGCCAGGTTCTTAGGATAGCTTCCTGGACCGGCTCTATGGTCATATCGTAGCGTAAAGCAAAATAAAATAGCGCTCGCGCTACATGGCCTTTGTGTACATCGGGCGGTTCAAATATTAGACCGTGTGCAACTGTATTCATACCTAGTCGAGATTGACCACACTTTAACGCCTCAGAATCTTTGTCCACTTCTCCAAATGGAAAACTACTGCGTGCTCCATTTAGCTGGGTATCTGCGGGATACAAATGATGTAGGTCTGATTTCTGAGTTTCTGTTGGGTATTTTCCAGTAAATTTACTTTGTGGCCAGGTGTGCTCAACATTGATTACATTATTATCCGGAACAATATTTGGCCCAGGAATATTTTTTCCCTTAAAGTCAGCTGGTCCATACAGTTTGTTGCAATACGCTTCTTTTATCGCATACTGTTCGCCGACTTTTACTAGGTAAAAATAACCCATCAAAAACAGACGAGCTCGTTCATACCCAAGTGGCGTTTGCGTGTAGCAATCTTTGCTGTTGGGAATGCAGGTCTGAACTAACGTGTCCATTTGTCCCGTATGGACTACATGCGAACTTAAAAGCACACTTCGCAATACCGCCCGCATATTTCCATCGCTGGATCGTTGCTTCATCGCTTGGTACACATAGTCTGTATAATAAGGGATGTAGCGAGACATCATCTGACCCGACTGAGGATTTCGAAAATTTAGTTGGCCCGAAGGACCCCGAGATATCAACTGTGATTGATTGTAAGGATTTCGCTGAAGCGGCCCCACAAATCCCTGATTACCGAGAGCCTGGCTATCTAACGCTTGGCTAGGCAACCCAAAAACTGCGATTGATACCAAAATACCAAACGCATAACGTGCACCAAAACAAAAAGACTTGGACATCATTCCCCCGTAGTCAGGCCTTCACGGAGCCTGGTAGAAACGCCGAACCATGGACAGAACCTATCATCGGCATATACTGGTTATTACGGGCTGGAAGCTA
>JAYVPD010000010.1:0-10375 GCA_043757515.1 Pseudobdellovibrionaceae bacterium | reverse complement strand
AGGTGGGTCAATATCACGAATCGCATGGGTCAGTGCTTGCGAAAGGGGTGGGTCAGCATTTCCGAATCGGGTGGGTCAATTCAGAGCGAATCGGCCAGCTTGAGGAATCGCCAACGTACGCAAATGTCGTTTTCAACACAAATTTTTCGACCGAACCTCCGTTAAAATCACCGGGCAATAAAAGTTCAGCCGAGCGACCCTCGATAAAGTTCGGTTCCTTGTCGCCATCAATATCTACACAGGCATCAAATTGAATTGCTGTTCGAAAAGGCCGAGCGACTTTACTTCCGTTATAAAAATAAATACGAACGTCGACCCCACCTAATGGCTCACGGTATGTATAAAAAAACTGCGTGGGAAGGCCACCCACCAATTTTTCAGGAAACCCAAATTTAAAAATTCTGAGATCTTTTCCGATATTACTTCCGCGAGAAAACTCAAACACAGTTGGTACTGATACAGAGGAACTCATCGAGTGGATAGCTTTCAAGCATTGGTTCGTCAAGGGCGTTGGCTTTGCCCCGAACACAAGCTCGGTCGAGAGAAGTAAAAAAATCCAGACAAACAGCGGTTTCATATTATTATACATTCGAAATCTCCTACTAGTAATATTGATTAACTTGCCGGTGATTCTATATTATAGACATCGACATTTCACCTGTAGAGTTTTAGACGAAGTGACCTTTCGCGCTTCAAAATTCAATCCTTTTGCCTAATACGCGTCATATTCGATCTAGGGTTTTAATCAGATTTTAACTGTAACTAGCGATTCTAGCCTCAGCGACAAAAAGGGCAACTTAACCGGCCTAATCTAAATAACTTCAAGGCGAATTTCTTCAAGATTGGCCTTCGAGTAGATGTTCACATTAAGTTTCTTAGCACGTAACTGGATAGTTTTATCAAAATACTGACCCGTCACCAAAGCAGACTGACCTTGTAGATTATTTTGCTCGATAAAATCTAGGCCCGACATTTTATTTTTTAAATTATAATCTGAAAAAAGAAACACTTCGTTTGGATCAAATTTTTCAAGACTATTATTCAATTCTTCAGCTGAGCTAAAAAATTGTGGTGGCTTCTCAAAATTAAGTTTATTGAGCACTATTTTCCATGCGTTTAGACAAACTTCTTCATCGTCTAAAACTAAAACTTGAGTGTCCGAAGTTAAAAGAATTTTTTGTTGCTCCGGAAGCGAAAATGAAATTAAAAATTCAGCGCCTTTATTTATTTCAGAGTTTATTTCAATCAGACCGTTATTTTCTTCCGCGAATTTAAATACTCCGTAGAGCCCTAGTCCTGAACCAAACTCTTTGCCATGAGTAACGCCCTTTTGGCCCAAGCGTGATTTTAACTCATCGGGAATACCTTGGCCGTTATCTTTGATACTGAATTGAATCTGGTTTAATACCTTAGTCACATTCAATTCAATGACTGAACTGTCGGCCTCAATTGAATTTTGAATCAAATTTGAAATGACCCTTAACAGCTGATCAGAATCTATTTTTATTAAGTCGACCTCAGAAGTGAATTTAAAGCGAATGTCGACCTTACTATTACTCAGAATCTTTTTTTCTTGAACAAGATCGTCTAGTTTTTGCGAAAGTGATTTGTTCTCAATTAATGCGGGCGTCAAAGTTTTGATTTCTTTCTTATCAGTTAACTCATTCACAATTGAATTTATTCGCTGAACAACGGACTTAAGCGTCTGATGACTTATAGTTTGTAAATTTAAACTCAAAGCGTTTAACACAACCACAGGCTGTGCTAAATCATGGGCCGCTTGTTTAGCTTTACCGGCATATAACTCAATCAGTTTTTGCTCTTGTTTTTTAAGCATTAAAACGATGACTGAGAATAAACCCGTGATCAAAGAAAATATTAAACTTGTGAACCAAAACAATTGATTTATTTTTTCTGAGTAAACCGAAAATACGATCTTTAAATTTTCACTGTTCGGAACCCCCAGATAAATCTGTTTTTTTAAAAAGCCTGCACCAATAATTTTATCCTGATTAAGCATTATATTTTTTAAATTAATTCTTTCGCCAAACTCAATCAATTGCCTATGCTCAGGATCAGTTAAATCATAAACGGCTAAGCCCTTGATAAAATCACTAGCCAGCAAAATTTTTTGGGTTTTCGTGATACTTGATAGTAAATTTCCTTCAATAATCGAATTTTCTTCGCCTTTAATCCAACCACTAACAGTTTCATTAGCGACAGAGGCAACATAGCGATCAAATAAAATATAAAATAGACCAAAAATAGTTACAACAACTGCCATCGCTAATAAAACGAGGTAATTCATTTTCATAGGCACATCCGGTCTATAGCGCCGCCGATGAATTGCGGTTGATTCTCAAATAAACAACGATAAACAGTATGGGTGGATTCAATAGGGATTATTTCATCGAACGCAAGCTTAGGAAAAACAACCTGTTTACTACCATTGTGGCGAACTCTTTCGTAAAAGGTATTTAGCCCTTCTGAAGTTAAAAAATACAAAAGGCGTTGCTCGTAAAGACTTAATATTTTTGGCTGTTGTTTATTTTGAATTGAGACCAACGCATGCCTAAAAAGTTCTGACATGGCTCTGACCATTATCAAATTGATATCAGCTATTTTTCCACAGGCTCCGCCAGTAACCAGACCATTTTTTATTTCAGCCACTAAAATAATTAATTGGTGATCAGTATGGTTTGTAAAGTCTGGGCTTATGACATGAATTTTTTTAACTGGTGAAACAGTATTTATTTCAGTAAGCATTTTTGCTGGAGTAGAGTAAATTTCTGTAAATTCAGACAGCGAATACATTTTATGACTGTATGATATATCATGATCGTCCCACCAATTTGCCCAGGCGTAGCGCTCAATGGCTTCCGCTAAAGCATTTTCACGTGCTTTTTCGATGTTGAGTAAGCCCATGCTTTTAGGATAGGCCGCAAAACCGTCAGATCTTTCAGTTAAGCATGATCGCAAACCCAAATTATGACCAACTGAAAAAACTTTTCTCTCAATCATTTCAGAGTTTGCTTTTGCTAGTGCTGTCGCTGGATCTATATCAATGCCCGTAAATGCCTTATCCGATATAAGTCGATCTTCTTTAGTCTGAATAATATTAAACCAATGAAAGCTAGAAATCTTTGCGTGTTCTATATTTTGAACATCATTCAAATTAGAGCTGATTGCTTTAATATTTGTAACAAGGTTTCTTAAATTCATTCAAACACCTGCCAAGGCGTTGGCGCTGCTGACCCTTGAGGAATTTGTTTTAACTTGTTCTTAGCTTTCGAAAAATAAAATCGTCTAACATGTGTATAGACATTAAACATGGCTTGATCGTGAAGATATTTATTCACTTCAAAATACTTTGTTTTATCAGTTTGATCGACGACGAGATTTTTAATTAACTTCTGTAAAGATTCATCTTTAGTAATAAAATTAAGCGGCTTATGGAGATTTGGAGTAAAAAGCATTTGCAAATCTCCGACAGGGTCATTCGCCCAGAACCCTGACCCACCGTTAAAAATTGAAATTTCACCACTAACAAATTTCTCAGACTGTTCTTTTCTTGTTTTAACAATGTCTGGTTTGCCTGATAGCTCTAGCGTTTTTAGTGTTTGCTCAAATGCTTTTACAAAGGCTGAATTTTTTTCGTTTTCTACATAACCCCACTTGATCGGGCTTTTCCTGAGACGTGCTATGCAGCGGCTTACTTCAGCCATTTTTATTTTATTGAAAGTAGCAGCCTCAAGTTCGTCTCGAGTTAGATACCCTGTAACAATTTTTGTAAAAATGCTTGATTCACTTGGCGAGTAATCTTTAGTTATGAGTTCATACTCTTTACGAAACTGATTTGCGAAAACCTCGCGGCATAACTTATCATCAAAAGGCGCATTCGTTGGGCTAATTTGTAAAACAGCAAACCTGGAAGCTGGTAAATAGTAAAAAGATTCATTTTTTCTAAATGTCGCTAACTCGTCCGCCGCGAACATTGATTCATTTCCGGCAATTATGGCCTTATCTGAAAGACTTGATAGCTTTTCTTTTAAAGTAACGGCTGAAACATATTTAAACGTAATTGCCTCAGGGCCTGATACATCTAATCGCTTTTTAAAGTTTAATGCTTTTTCAACATTTGATTTTAAGCTGTAGCGGCCACTTTCAGGCAGCTTATCACATGAAACTTTATTTGTTTTTAAATCGACACATTTTTTAGGAATAATCGAAAAAAGCTCTAAGCAAAACCTAAACAATGGGTGTGGATAATCATGAGTAAGCTTAATTGTAATTTCTTTGCCGTTGATACTGATGCCTTTTGGTAAGCTAGACAGGGGCTCTTTTGTTTTAAGCCATTCGTCTTTACCCTCAATGGCCTCAATAACTGGAAACTGGGGGCGAGTAAAAAGCATTCTCACAACAGAAAAAGCAATATCATCAACTGTGATTATTTGATCATCTGAATATTTCAGACCGTTTTTAACGGTCCAGTGAATAGTTTTTGCTTTTTTGTTGTAGCTAAATTTTTCTAAAACAAGGCTTGTAATTTTATCAGAAGCATCAATTTCTAACGGTGTTGCGTAAATCATTCGCGCCACAGGTAGGTTTTGCGTTTGATCTGCATCTAACGGATCAAGCGACGTAAATAAATCCGTCTCAGTTATGATATACTCGTTTAAATTGTGTTCACTCATTGTCGCCCCGTAAATTTTAATATCAATCGCTATTAAACTAAAAATTAATGCCACGATATGTTTTAGCATATTTTTAAACTTTGTAGTCTTGTGTTGATGCCGTCATCTCTTTCCAATTTTTTTCTTCTATTTGAATCGAGTCATCCGTCAGCCACTTTATTAAGTCTGACATAACTGAAATAGATTTATCATCTGATAATTTAGACAGTGCCGCATCATTAAAAATAAACACATCTTTTTTATTCGTCTGAACAAGAAGCCCGTGTTGTAAAAGCCGTTGTTTCAGATTTAGAATATTTTTCTGCTCTCCGAAAGCTTTCAAATCATTTCCTGAAACAATCAGCGGAGCCTCTAAGGCTTTTGCTGCACTTGATGCCAATAATATGGTCGCTAGCGTTTTAGCTGTTTTTTTCATTTTCTTCCCCTTTGTTATTCATTTTTAAAATTTTCATTCGACTGTGCATAGTTGTATAAGGACATTTAAGACCTTCGGTAGCGGCATCTCTCATTGAACCGAATTTGCCTAAGTGATGTTTGATTAAGGCTATTTCTTCTTGGTTATGTATATTGTGAAGTTCCTCTAAAGTTAAGGTCGCTTTTTGCTTTACGCTGATTTTAGTTTCTTGAAAAAACTTGCTGTCGATGTGCTTGAGTGTGATTCGAGACTCGTCGTTAAAAAATTCAAATAGCCTCATTAGCTCTGAATACAATTCACGAATGTTGCCTGGCCAAGAGTGCTTTTCAAATTTCTTAATGACTTCCATCAATATAACTTTATTTGATTTTTTAATTTTTCTATAATGTTCAACAAGTGGCCTGATATCTTCAATTCGGTCACGCAGCGGTGGAACATGAATACGCAGAATATTTAATCGGTAAAATAAGTCTTCTCTAAATTCTTTATTGTTAACAGAAGCCTCCAAATTTTTATTGGTAGCTGCAATAATGCGAACATTTACTTTTTCTAACTTATTTGATCCCACGGGGTGAAACTCGCCTGATTGGATCACTCGTAAAAGTTTCACCTGCTGATCTAAGCGCATATCGCCGATTTCATCTAAAAAAATGCTTCCACCGTGAGCTGATTTAAAATGCCCCATGCGATTATCTGTGGCTCCGGTAAATGAACCCTTCACATGGCCAAATAAAGTTGATTCAAAAAGTTCATTAGGTATGGCCGTCATGTTTTCAGAAACAAAATTGAGGCTACTTCGCCTTGAAAGCCGGTGAATTGCTTTTGCAACTTCCTCTTTGCCAACGCCAGATTCACCCGTAATTAAAACAGTCGCATCAGAGGTTGCAGCTTTTTTAATAAGTTTGGCAATTTTAGCCATCTCAGCCGAAGCCCCAGCTAGACCAATAGACTCAATCAATGCTTTATTTTCTGATGGTGTGGATTCTAAAAAAACCTCTGCTGTTTCAATATATTTTTGCAAACACAGACTAATTTTCTGTTTGGTAAACTCAGGTGTAGATCTTTTTTCAATAAAATCAACAGCCCCAGCTTGCCACGAACTCATTGCAGCCTCACGAGATTCAACACCTGAGTACATGGCTACAATTTGGTGAGGATTTATTTTTAGTATTTTTTGCGTAAGCTCGGCACCAGAAATACCATCAAGGTTGTAGTCCATGAGCACGACTGCAAACTGATGGCTTTGTTTTGCAAAAAGTTCTAGAGCACTTCTTGCCGTACAAACGCCAACGACTTCAATTTGTGGTTGATCTACTAAAATAGTTTTGATCGATGAAATAATTTGTTCTTCATCATCGACAACTAAAATTTTATAGACATTTAAAAATCTGCTCAAGCGATGCCCCCATCGGATACAAACCCTTAATACAAACGAAGTGCCAGTTGACGAAAAGTTGGTCAGTTCTAGGCTAAGCCACCCAACTTTATACAGAATTCGGATTTAGAGAAAAGTAGGCATGGCTTGTGCGCTAGTGTCGTTTTGGTCGAGATCTCGACCAAAAGATGAAATTTTTTCAATTTGATTGGGAGACCACCTCTTAGTTTGGATTGAAAATACCCAAAGCACAACTCGGCTCACGCGTACCTACTTTATCAATCAAGGTTAGCCTTTTAGGCAGCACCAACGGGGCCTGGAATTAAATAAAATAGGCAGCTCGAACCGGATTATTAGAACTATTATCCTCGCTAAGCTTGGCCCCACTTAAGAGCTTCAAAAGGTCTAATCCATTTTATGACATCTGGCTGTTAAAAGGATTGGGTTTTGAAGCGCAATTTTTTAGTCATCTGTATATTTTTATTTTGCTTATATACTACTTGAGAGAAGTTTTCTCAATTTGAGACAGTTCGCTCGTGTTGGCATAGTTTGCATTGAATCTAATATATGAAGTTATTGATTCCAATATTTCTATATTTATTTTCATTGAACTCGTTTGCGAGCTCAAGTTGCCAGCAACTTTTTAGTTCGAGAGAATCCATTGAGGTATCCCCGCCGGGTTCTTTGGAGAAATTAACTTTCAAAGCAGCAAGGAGGTATTCGGTAATTCAATGGAGTGAGAGAAGAGCACCCCACTGGCCTGGGTTAAAGTTCTATTTTAAAGAATCTACGACCTTTCACGATAAATTTCTTGATGCTGTCAAAGGTACTGTTACGGACAGTTTTGCAATTGATAGAAATTATAATGCTCCTGAGAGTATACGAGTTTTTGAAAAAAATGAATATGTTGCTCCTATGTTCGGTACAGGCATGAAAGAACTTGTTTTACACTCAAAAAATTTATCTGTCTCAGATAAAAGATTAGTAGAATTATCGGTGAGGAATCAAAAAGTTCCAATTGAAATGATGGAGCTTCGCTTGCTTGATGAATTAGGAAATGAAATTAAATTCTTTGAACAAGCTGGTAAAGTGGGTGAAATAAATATAACGACCGATGATATTTTATCTTTAAGCATCGATGCTGTTAGAAAAAATCCGCGATTTAAGTCTATTAGGCTTGTTCATACGCATCCATATGAATCGATTTTACTGGAAACCCCAGATGGGAAAACTACATTAAAAAGCAGTCCACTTTCATTGGAAGATATTGAATTGACCAATGAAATTATTAAACGTGCTCCGTTTTTTAATTTTCAAGTTGTGGCAATAACGGGCATTAGAGAGAGTGATTTAACAAAGCTTGTATATCCGTTCAAATAACTCTTGGTTCTGAAAGATTTTTGTTACAAACAAAGCCGCTGTAAAAAAGCGGTTTTGTTTTTGTGCCCGTCGCTTACCCACATGAAGAATTTAAAATCAAAAAATTAATTATTTTTCAGCGGGGATTTCGTAGGGATCGCATTTTTCAAAAGTCAGTAAAGATCGTTTTACTGAACTGGCCAGCAAAGCGACCCTTTACGTGCATGGCCGTGGGGACGAAGTTTTTATTTTCTTAGTTTTTTGTTAAAAGCTGGTGAAAATGGCCCGCATTTGATTTTCGTCCCCATCCTGGCTGCCTCAAAAGCTATATTCGATTTTATGACACTTGGGCTTCATGGAGATTGAGTTTTGGCACAAGTTTTTGAAAGAATTGAGTGTGTAGGAAAAAATATAACCATAAACAAATATAGGAGCCTCCATGAAAAGAATAACAACAATTTTTAGCTTAGTGTTAATATCTTTGCCGGTTTTTGCGGGCAGTTATAACTTCGAATGTTCGGCATATAATTTAGATAAATCATCTAATGAAATTTACAAGCTTTCAATGACACGCGAAGGTGCCACTCTGGATAACTATCCAAGTGTGCTTTTGGATATTGTAGATCCAAACATTAATCTATTGGATGGCGAGCAAACATACATAAATACAAAGAATTCCATCGTCGTTAAGGCAACCGTTAAATCAACTAGAAATATTGTTTTATTAGCCGGAAATATCGGGCCCAGAGATCATGTTATTGAGATGAAGTCCGTCAGTATTAAATTGAACCGTAACGGTTCAATCGAAAACTTTGTGGGCTCTTGCACAGAGACGACGGTTACAACTTGCGGTGGGCCTTGTAACTGAACGTGCAAAACCCCTTCTTTCTGAAGCGCTTTAGCTACCGAAAATCCGCTTTGAAAAAAGCGGATTTTTTCTTTGTACCCACAATTATTTTTAAAATATATTTTTATATTGCACTTAAATTTATACTTTAAATGGGGATCAAAACGAAAGCTGTCAGAAAGACATCCTTTTGGTCACTTCAAATAAAAAAATACGAGAGTGATTACTCCCGTATTTTTTTACCCGATATCTTAGTCGTAAGTTTCGTAACCCGCACCGCCTGTGATTTTATGAACTTTATCTCTGGCATCAGACTCAATTTTAACCTGAACTTGCTGAATAATCTCCTCTGAAACGTTCATCGATTTCATTGCATCAATCGGATTGTCAGACCTGTTTTCTGTGACTTCCTTTCGAAGATCGTCTAATTTTTGTTGCTGTTCTTTGTTTTTACGAGCTAAAAATTCTTTTTTCTGTGCGTGTACCGATCCATGTGAGCACTTGGCGATTCTTGCAATTTCTCGGTAAGATAAGCCAGCTTCTAAAAGTGATTCGATTAAAGCCGAATTTCTTTTACGAATACGGCCTATGATTTTGCCTTTGGCCTTCGCGTTTTTCATTCCGGCCTTTACGCGTTCTTGAATCATTGAACGTTCCAACTGTGCCAGGGAGCCCAAAATTGTGAACATTGCCACCCCCATGCTGGATTCAGTATCAATATTTTCCGTGATGCTTACAAAGCGGGTTTGGCAGTCCTTAAAAATTTGTAATCCTTTAAGTAAATGCATCGTGGATCTGGCGAATCGGCTGAAGGCAAAAACAATGACCTGATCAGCCTCAAGCCGCTTCACTCGGTCTATCATTTTATCTAGTGCTGGTCTGCTTTCCTTAGCTCCTGATACACCGTGATCGGTGAAGGTTTCATATTCGGTGATGTTATTTCGGGTACACCATTCTAAAAGTGCGCGGGCTTGTGATTCAGCTCCGTTGACTTGGTCCAATGTTGATACCCTGATGTATAGAAATGTTTTTTTAGACATAATTTACGTCCTTCTGAGATTTTTGTTTTTTTGAATGCAAAAAAGCCCGAAGGGTTACTTCAGGCTTAAAATTAATTTTTATTTTTTTTGATATGTGTTTCCGGCAGCTACCGTCCGGTAAGCTGCTTTGTGTACTTTGAATAAGACATGATTCCACGCTGTGATTTCTCGGCGGCCTTCCCCATCAACATCAGTGTACAAAACTTCAATTGACCCAGTAGCGCCAACAGCAAGCCAAGCCGAACAACAAACGATACAAATTTTACAATCTCCATAGAGCACCCTTTTCAGCCTTTAGGCTGAGGTTACGGATGCAGATTTTTTAACTTTTTGATTTGATCGTTTTAAATTTCAATTTTTATGAGACTTGGTCATGAAGGTTAAGGCAAATATACAGTCCTACCAAAACCCTACCAACTCCTACCATATTTTGAAATGTGCTGAAATGTCTTGAAATACTCGTGTGTTTGTTGTGAGCATTTTCAGCTCTGTATCTGGTTAATTTGACTTGAGATTTTCTGGAAGACCAAATTCCTTGACCGGAATTTGGTAGGCCGAGTTCTGGAACCTGCAATATTGACGCTGACCACGATTTCATTGAGCTTTTTCAAAATTCCAAGCATCGCATTTTCTCTATTGCAGCCC
>JAYVPD010000009.1:0-10392 GCA_043757515.1 Pseudobdellovibrionaceae bacterium | reverse complement strand
GGCAACGATGTTTTTAACTCCATAGTGAGAACGGGAACATTTCGCTCGAACCACATGTAGCGACCCAAACTTCCTGGAAAATGCCCCAAAGACTTCCATGGTAAATAAGTAAATTTAGGCGGAGGCACTTTGGGTCCATCAAAATCTAAAACATTAAGCGGAGTGTGAATAGAAATTATAAAATCTGGTTTAAAATCTTCAATATGCTGAAGCGCACATTTGGTTTCAGGCTCACTGCCTGACTGGTCACCGGGAAATCGACGAGGTGAGCTCTGGGCATTGAGTTTCCAATATTTTTGCGCCAATTCATCCCAATCTTTGGTGGGAAAATTTCGATTCAAATCTATTTTATTGGCATTGTATCGAGTCTTTTCTTTTACGCCATCTGGATTAAGAATCGGCACGACCCGCCAGTGGTTGCGTGGCTCGATCTCTTCAAGGCGTTCCATCCAGTAGCGCCCTACCGAACCGGCGTGAGTTTCGTCACCATGAATAAGTGAAAATGCTAATATTTTTTTTGGATGTTCGCCTTTGCCCATTCGTTCATAATGAAAAATGGGGGAACCATTAACACTTCGGCAGTTAGATAAGACAATTGCTTTTTTGCAGGCGTTGGAAAGTGTCTTAACATTATAATGCCCGGGAAAACTCTTTAGCTCATTTAGGCAAAGTTCGCCTAAATCGACAGTAGTGGCCAGAACAGGAGCAGGTTTTTTTCCAGTGTCCGTTGATTCATTTGCCTTTGTATCTTTTAAGGCGACTCCGTCTATTGTTGATTCTGATTTAACAGAGTCTCCCTCTGCAAAGCAAAATAAACTCAACGCAGAAAAACCGATAAAAATAATATTTGTGACCACGGACGGGAAAAATTTTTTCATTTGATGTTTCATTATATGCTTGTTTTGCCTAATTTGGATAAGGAAAAAAAACAGGAAATAGAGTTTAAGTTATTTAAAATAAATTGGCGCCAGACCATCGTCTAAATGGCACGCGTCACAATTTAAGCGTATTCGTTTGTTTTGCTTAAGTACCTAAATTTATTAAGCTATTCAAATGACAACGGGCTAGTATTTAATTAAAAATAAATACTATAACTGCAATTTAGTCTATTGACTTACACAAGTATTACAGTGTAAATTAAGTGTAAATATGAGCCAAAAAATTATCACACCACCCCTCCCGCAAAGTCTAAAGCCCCTTTCTCCGAAAGAGAAGGGAGTTTTAGACTTTGTAACTGGCTATTTTTTAGAAAATGGACACAGTCCTAGTTATCAAGAAATCAAAGATCATTTTGGTTTGGCTTCCTTTAACTCTATTCAGAATTATTTGAAGCAGCTGCAAAGTAAAAACTATGTTCGTCTGTTTCCTGGACAGAAACGTTGTATAGAAATTTTGCAAACATCTGATTTTTTTAAAGATAAGATTTTAAACTTTTCGAAGAAGACAGAACTTCCTTTTGACTCTAATGCCAAGCTCCTCCATAACGGCTTGCTGAAATCGTTGCCCACGGTTTCTAATTTTAAAAGTCAAAGGGAAGTTCTGTCGTCTCCCCATTTGGCGATTTCAGAGTTTCCTTATTTAGGCCGTGTAGCAGCGGGTAACCCAATCGAGCGCACCTTAGACAATGAAACGTTGAACATTATTCCAATGCTAGTGAAGCAGCCAGAATCCACATTTATTGTTAGAGTCGAAGGGGATTCTATGATTGATGAAGGAATTAACGACAGCGACTACATTCTTGTGCAAGAACAAAATCACGCCAAGAATGGGGATATAGTTGTGGCTTCTGTGGATAACGAATCTACAGTTAAACGAATTTATTATAAATCTAAACATGGACACAATGAAGTTGAATTGCGTCCATCCAATAGCACATTGAAATCTTTCTTCTATCAGCCAAATCAAGTGGTTGTAAAAGGCATTGTTGTTGGATTGATGAGAAAATTTTAGTATTTTTATCTATCAAATAGCCTTCAGCGCCGGCCCCTCTATGCGATACGCTGGCTGAAAAATGATCTCCTTTGTCTGTTAAGGTGATGTCATCAGTCACGCTAAAGAGCTCGCAATCGTTTGAATCTCTTGAGAAAAGCTATAAAGGAATTTTCTATCATATGGAAATGCAGATATAAAACCATCTTGGTAGAGCACTTGAATAGTTTGAGTCATTTCATTTTGAGGATCATAAATTTCTTGTTCACTGTCTTTGTTGGCTTGTCGACCCAAAATCGGTGGACAGATGGGGGATCGAAAATAGACGCGAAGTTCTTTTTTAGATTTCTGTACGCTAACATCTGGATAATTCGAATAATTTATAGAACCAAGTTTTTTTTCTATTTCTAGTTTGGCCAATTCTATAATTTCTTGCCGATTTTAAGATTGAAAATCGATGTTCATTTTAATTTTTTGGTTCATACGGTTGTTAATATCCTGAAACTGCAATTCAGAATGGTCAATAGACCCTTTTAGTGTGCCGAACCTTAATCCCTGAGATAAGCTTTGCTTATGCAAGCTCTCAAAACGATTCATCAATGAGTAAAATTAAATAGTAATTCAATAATTCCACATTTATTTCACTAGACCTTGGTCAATAGCTAAGATTGAATATTATCACTTTCTAATCGAACTGCATGACGGCTACTGATAGCTATCATAAACAAAGGATGTTTACATGTTTAAGAAGGGTTTGTTAGCGTTACTTACAGTATGCCTAACGACAACACTGGTAGCGGGAGCCCAAACAAATTTTCGAACTTTACCTTCTATAGGCAAAGCGAAGTATCAAGTCTACGTTCAGAGTCAGGCGAATTTCCAAACGATTCGAAATTATTTGGGCTGGTTAAAGCAAAATGACTACGATATTGCTGGTGTAAAATGGCAGCAGGGGATTATTGAAGTCATCACGGATCAAGCCGGTGTTGATCGGATGAATCAGTACAGAATACCGATTCAGATTGTTCGATCGCATACACCCGGCGTCGATGCGGTTGATAAAATCGATCCACGCTATTTGAATCCACAAAAAGTCGAGGACAAATTAAAAAAAATAAATGCTCAGTTTCCAAATGACACTCGATTGGAACAAATTGGAACGTCCAATCAAGGCCGACCGATTTGGGCTTTGTTAATATCAAAAAGTTCTAAACGAAATGACCCGGGTTTGTATACAAAACCAACTCTAATATTAGATGGTATGCACCATGCTCGTGAAATTATGACTTCGGAAATCGTAATGGATGTGGCCGATGTTATTTTAACCTTGAAACGATCTAATTCTCCTTGGAACCAATTGATTGAAAATTGGAACATCTGGATTGTTCCTATGCTAAATGTAGACGGCAACAATATCGTTTGGACATCAGATAGTATGTGGAGAAAAAATGCACGCGGTAATGGCAGCAATGTATTCGGCGTCGATTTAAATAGAAACTACAATTACGCATGGAACACATGCAATGGTTCATCTGGCAGCACATCGTCAGAAACATACCGCGGCGCCAGCGCCGGCAGTGAACCTGAATCTCAAGCATTGATGAAATTGGGCGCGCAAGCGTTTCCAACCGCGTCTTTGAGCTATCATTCCTATAGTGAATTGGTTCTGTTTCCTTATGGTTGTCAGGGCGCCTTTACTGGTGAAAACGCTCTTCATCAAAAAGTGGCGACTGAATTAGCCCAAATGTTACCGTCTGATTCCAATCGTGGTACGTACACGCCGGGAACACCTTGGCAATTATTGTATTCAGTAGATGGCGATTCAATGGGATATATGCATTCTGAATTTGGAGCTTTGTCATTTACGTTTGAAGTGAATCAGTCATTTCAACCAAGCTATGATGTTCGCGAGCCAACATTAATTAAACACAGAAAAGCTTGGGCTTATTTTATTCAAAGAATGACTCAAAATTTATTTAGTTTAAAAGTCGTTTCCGCGGCTCGATTTCAGCCACTAGAAGCTATAATTACAATTTCTGGAATTGTAAAAACTAAAGGTGAAAAGCCTATGAAAACAAACGCGGCTGGAAACTTTTTTAAAGTTTTAGATCCAGGACTTTATACAATTGATGTTCGACTGGCTGATGGCCGAACAAAACAAGTTCAAGTTAAAATGGCGGGGGCGCCGCAAGCTCAAGTACTGAGTTTTTAATCTCAGATTTAAAATGGAAATACAAAAAAAGGCTGCTTCGGCGGCCTTTTTCATTTTATATTACTTAGGTGCATTGTCTCGGCCGCAAATTTGGAGAGTTTTTGAAAACAGGCTTTCGTTACAAACTGAGGACATTCATCGTTGAGAAATTGAATAAGCGATTTCGTGCATCCCGCCTGGTCTTTGCTTCCGGCTGTGCAAACGCAGCCGATATAGGAATATTTTAAAAGTAGAACGCTGACCTGCTGACAATCTTCACCGTTGCTGGGCTTGGGTACGCAGACATTGATGTCATCAAATACATTTTCAGGCCATTCTAAAAGAACCTTGGCATGTTTAGCGCACGTTTTGGTTTCCACTACCACCGGGCTTTCCTTTACAATTTCGCCGGTCTGCAATTTCCAGCCGTATTCATTGGACTCACTCTGATAATTATCTCGGTAATAAAGCCAGTCGTAATTTTTTTTAATCAATGCTTCGGCGGCCGATTTTTTTTTCTTGCCCTGTTGGTTTCGTTTTTCTAAATCCAAATAGTCATTAATTAATGTGGCCAGTTCGCCGCCTTTCATTAAACTTTGCCCCATTATCGTGGACATCATGGCCGATCGAAATGCATAGACAGAAGTGAGATAACCCATGAGTTCGGTGCGAAGCGGAATATTGCGATAATCTAGACCGGCACATTCGGTTTGCGCAGTTGTTAAAAATTCAATCCGATTTTTTGCCGCAGATTCAAGTTCCCCACGGACACTAGCGTATTCTTTTAAAACAGCTTTGCATTTAGTAGGATCTTTAAATGTTTGATTGCCTTCGCGAATGACTATTGTTTTTTCAAATTCTTTAACAATAGCGGGTTGATTTAGACGTTTAAATTCTTTGTCATATTCGTGTTTAGGGTAAAACTGAAAAACATGTGTTTGGCAGACACCATCTGAACATTCTGTGCTTTTCTTTTTCTCAACTCGGCCTACGACTTTTACATTTGGACATTTTTCGATGACGGTATTTGTAACATTGGAATCTTTTAAAGTTTCCGTGCTTTTTGTTTCCGCAGTAACTTCGACGCCAAATAACATGCATATTTTTTGGGAACACTGGGATCTGGCCGATTGCTCGGATTCGGTTTCAGATTTTCCATCGGAGGTGCAATAAAAACTCCAACCTTCAGACGATTTAGAATCTTTGTCAAACCACGAAGGCTTGTCAGCCGATGCTGAAAGCCCCAAGAATAAAATGATAAATAAAGTGCGTTGGGATAACAAAGGAATACCGACTTATGGATTGTCTTCGGTAAATTGAGCCATAAGATTTTTCTCAATAATGCTTTCCACTTTATTTTTCATGTCTTTTGGTGCGGTCTTAGATTTTTCAGCCTGAGCCGCCGACATTTTGACTAGGTCTGATTTCAAAACTTTCAATCGGCTGAAAACTTTCATAATCATGACTTGTTCGCCGGTGCTTTTTGTTTGAACTACTTTTTCCCAATAGCGATCATCTATATCAACATTTTTAAAAGTCGACTGGCTGACTTCTCGAATTAGGGATTTCAAATTTTGATCTTCCATTGACAATCCAGATTCAGAATTTTCAACGACTTTTAAAACCGCTGTTTCAATTTTTTGGGCCAGATTTCCACGAGCGCTGGAATCAGACATTTTAAAAGCCGCCTGCACACGGCTGTCGCCGGGTACTTCGGAAACCCCAACAATGACCCAAGAGCCGCCATCTTCATATAAAAATTTGGTCTCACTCGCCCAAGACGGTCTTTCAGATTTGTTATCTGAACGAGCAACCACTTTGTCAGCAGCATATTCTGTTGTTGTTGGTTTAGACGAGCACGCCCACTGTAAAGGCAATGCCAGGGCTAAAAGTAAAATAAAATTAATTCGGGTCCGCAATTTTTGGTTGGTCATTTATAATCCTTGGTTTCTAGATGTCTGATCAGTTTAGAAACCTGGGATTTTCTGTCAATGCTTTACCCTTTAGAGGAAATCAAAGTCGAGTTCAATTGGCCATAGGGCTGGTTCACCGCTACATTTGATATTACCTTACCAGCCCTCGAGTTAACTGTCCGTATTGAATAAGACCTCGCCACATCTGCACGTGCTGGGCGAGTTTGTTTTTTTCAACGCTCTCTTCACCTTCATAGGTAAAACTTAAAGAGTGATAGTTTTCATAGTAATAATCTTTGCTAGTTCCAACTGCTGAATAGCCTAAAATCACGGGTGTCGTACCCACTTGAAAATCAGCTCCAAAAACACCTTTTATAACTGTTCCGAGATTATTAAATAAAGCTAAATCTGTCGGTGGCAAATTTGGTGCGCCACTAAAAGACCAAGGGTATAAGGCGGCGCCGATGCAACAATGGTAATCCATCGTCATTAATAATTTCTGACCGGCTTGAACCTGACTGGCAACAAAATCTCGGATAGCTTGTGATTCCAATTCTTTGAAGCCAACAAACCCAGCCTGCTTAATAGAAAAATCTCGGTTTAGATCTACGCCATGGGCATTTTCACGTCGTCTGGCTTCATAGCCATCAGGATTGTAAATAGGCACAAAATAAACTGATCCACCCGTTTGAAAATACTGACCGACAATCGGGTCCTTCACGCCATCTCGGGCAAACCATTCTGGTAAATGATCTTCGATTCCCAGATACTCATTACCATGGGTAGACCCTGTTATCAAAATAGCGCTCTTGGCATTGCGAGTGGGGACTAAAAGTGCCTGCGGAAACGAAACTTTTATCACAACTAGAGGCCGTCCTTGAGTTGTTTTGCCGTATTGGCTGACCTGAACAAAATCAGGGTATTTCTTTGGTAACGTTGAAAAATAAGCCACCAGATCAGCATAAGGAGGTCCTTTTGTTCCGGAATCACTTTCCTGGCCAACGTGACGTGCAAATGAAGGCAGAGTAAAAGCCAATAAAACCAATATCATTCCCAATTTCATATAAACCCCCTAAAAAAATCGATGTGATAATTAAACGTGCTGAACTAATCACGCGATTTTTATAGGGTCAACAAAATCTACTTTTTAAGATATTTTGAATTAAGTTTTCTAATTTGGGACGCAAAATAGTCAAGTAATCCTGAGGCCTCTATATTCTCTTGTGCTGCGATGGCTAGCGCTTTGTGATCTACAGCCTCGGTCCGTCCAGCCATTGTATAAAGCTTCTTTTCAAGGGCCGCGATCTGGGCGGGGGTATAGCCAAGCTCAGTCGCCGCCTTGGATACATCAATTTCCTTTTCCGCTTTATCTTTCACTTTGCCAATCGACGATACAAGACTAATAAGCATCGAATAGGCGGTAAAAGGAATTAAAACCGGTTCATCAATATCGGGTCCAGCCGATTTAAGATAGATGGCATTGCCTAGTTTTGGATCCGCCACAGATAGCATCCCGTAGTACCTTGCGAGCTTATTAGGGACTTTTAAATCGTAGGAAAACGCCATTAAATGGTTTAATTCCTGAACCTGGATCGCGATGGATCGAAGATGCCGGCGAAGCTCATGAAGGCCGAGTTCAATATTGTCATTCGTATAATGCCTATCTTTAATACTCTTACTGAGTAATTCTATTTCAAAGACCAAGGCTTTCGTTAGTATACTTAAATCACCCTTTGGCTTTTTCCACTTTTTGAATTGTGCCAAGTCATCAAGGCGACCATATAGCTTAGAGGTTGGCTCGGAGGTCAATCCTTCTAACCTCATTTTTCTCAACAAATCAGTCGTAGCTGTTAATTCTTTTTCCTTAAAGTAGTCTACCAGTTTTGTTTCATTTAAGCTGGTGGCTGTTGCGACCAGGGTGTTATACATATCAACTTGTCCCAAAAGGTCTTCAAATTCGTTGAAAAAAACTCTGTGCCTTTCTAAGCGCGGACTATCAAAGTGCAGACTATACGTTCTAGCAAGGCTTTGAAGTCTAAAAAAAATAGTGCGTGCGTCTGATTCCATCAAATAGGAAATCTTTTGGTCATCGGGCAGGGATCTAATATTTTCAAAATGCAGGTTTAGACGAGCAAAATTAACTTCAAAAATTCTGGGCCCGATTTTTTGCCCTGGGTAAAAAATGTGGCCATAAAAATCGCCACACTGAACTTCCGCAAAAACGCTTATCGAAATCAACGACACTATTATAAATCGAATAAACCAAAGGCTCACATATAACCTCATTCCTAGTTCGAGGAATGAATGCAAAGAAGGTACCTGTTGAATAAGGATCAGGGGCTGCCAATTAGAAAAACTGTCAAAAAGTTAGCCGTAGTGGCTGCGTGAATTGGCTCGATTTATCCAACTCAGTTTCAGACATGAAGCCAACGGAGCAAATTGAGTATTTTGCCGGTATTACTAACCCCGGTGAAAATGATTCGGCCAATAAAGCCATTCGCCTTCTCTATTTTTGGGAAGGCCCTGCAAATGGTCCTTACCGTCAGCTCAGTGTAAGTTTTGATGCCAGCAAACGCCATGATCCCGAGGGCAACTATAGAGCCTCTGTAATCGTTCGGTTTGACGTAAATTCAATTATTTCTACAGCTGGCGAATTCGCGCGGATTGCTATTTTGATGTTATTGAAGACGCTGATCCATTTGCAATAACTAAATTGCGAACTCACAAGTAAGCCTCAGATTTGCATTTCTATTTCTTATGAACCGGAAAGCTCAATTAAATCAGGCTGTTATTATGTTTTTTGTCTATTTGATTAACATATGTCAACCTGTTTGGGCCCAATCGTGTTCGACGTTTTATTCGGCTTCAGAGGCCACTTTTGGGATGAACAGAATTGACAACTTTTTTATAGCCACACGGTCGTTCGCGAACCTAGTTGAACGGTTAAACGGGTTTCAAGTCGACGACAAAGGTTCTGACTATCAAAAATTTGTATCTGAATTGGTTGCTAGAATAACCAAGCACGTGAAAGACATTGAAACGGTTATCGGAGAAAAAGAAATCATTTTGATATCAACAGTCGCCAGCCGTGGCGATTTGGTTATTAAATTTATTCGATCAAAGACTCATATTTTATTTCCAATGAACAGGGTAGAGCGAGAGCGCAAATACGACTACAAATGGGACCGCGACTATATTGTTGAAACTAGACATAAGTTCAAAGACCTAACATCGCTTTTTTTAAATATGAAAACTGAACTTGATGAATTTCGCCCAATCGATTCAGTCCAGACTATTTGTCGATCAGCATTTTGCCGCTTTTTTCAGCCCCGAAAAGCTACCTCTGCAGTTGCTCCAGAGGTCTATCAAAAGCTAACGACCGACGATAAAACGAAAGTTCAAAAACTTTATAAAGAATATCTGTCCCAATCAAATAATTCTTTTAAATGGTCAAGAATCAAAGACCAAGATGGAAAGCGTCTAAGAGCTTCCGACTATAAAAGGTTTGGCTTAAACCAATATTTGGGGGCACGCCGAATACCAAAAGAACGATGGCCAAACTATCGTGTAAATACCCTTGGTGAAATCGAAGTGAACATAGTCTCTGAACCCTTTGAATACACTCCATGGGGAAGCGATAAATCTTTTTTGATAGCCGATATTGCTTCGGATTACCAAATGGTTAAAAATTTTTCCGAATCTGGCGATCCGAAGTTACTTTTTACTAATTTTATTAAAAGCATAAAATCCGATATTGATTTAACAAAACTTTCCTATTTAGCATCTGAATTTAGAAATAATATTTTCAAATGGATGATTCAGTTGAATACCGAAGTGCGAGTCGGCTCGAGCATTCTTAACGAGTCACTTAAAAAGCTAGCAACCCAATTGGAACAAGATCATCAGCAAAATAGAGACAAGCAGCGGCAACTATTTGCAACTATTCGCGCCCAATCACACCCGAACATTGACAATGACTATTTTGAAATTGAGGGAATTCGATTTCCAATTGTTTCTGAGTCAAGTCTATCAAACGAGCTTCGGGAATATCTTGAAATAGATTTCAATTTGACTAAGGCCAATGGAAGTTACGGGAATCATCCAAAACGATTAGACGAGTACCAAAGTCTTTTCAGAGCCATATTTAATTCTGAAAGTGATCAAATTAAATTTAATGGTTATTTTGATATATCGCCGAACACAAATTTTGAGCCGATGTACGGGTTTCAGGTGAACCATTTCAAAAGTAGAGATGGATATTTGTTCGATTCGGATGAACTGACCCACCCAATTCGGCGAGTTGACCCACCGGATGGCGACAGAACTGCTATTTAATTCAGCTCTTTGTTTAATTCAATA
>JAYVPD010000008.1:0-10428 GCA_043757515.1 Pseudobdellovibrionaceae bacterium | reverse complement strand
ACTTGAGCCATGTGTCTCTCCTTTACTGGTTATTCCGCCTTCGTGTCAGAGCTTTAGGTTGGGCCTAAAGTAGAACCCCAGTTAATCGGGGACCAGATAGTAACTCGAAGTGAGTATTTGGCTTGATAGCTAACACAAAGTTTTTGCATCAGGCAACTAAAAGTTCTCTTTCCTTTTTGGTTTGGCTAGGAGTTTGGTTGTAGCGCGGGGCCCTCGGGTGTGTTCCAAAATCAAACTTCTAGAAAATAAGAAAAGAAAGAGACGTTTTAGTTGTGATGGTGATGGTGCGCGGGTTGGTAGTAATTTTGTTTTTACAGGGATTTTTCTATTTTTGATTTGGCTATTTAGACTAAAATAGCGCCTTTGGGCGCTATCGGTAGTTTGAGTGCTTGTTTTTTCGGCTTTTTTTAGAAATTGCCTAGAAGTCTGTAGACCATTTTTTGAATGGCTATGATTTGGGGGCCGTTTCGGTTTGCGAAGTTGGTGCCTGTGTAGCCGAACCAGTCCCAGCAGGCGTAGGGGTTTTGGTTGGGGACTTTTGCGGCTTGTGGGTAGAGCACTATAATATTGTTTGCTTCGGCCCAGGAGTTTAAGCCTGAATTTACGGCAAATTGATCTTGGACGTATTCAGGGTTCATTTGGCAACCGTGTAATGCTACGTGAAGTTTGCATAGGCTTCGGCGGTTTAGGCAGCCTTGAGGTACATAAACATAACCGTAGTCAAAAAGGGCTGAGTTTTTGTCTTGAAATTCTTTTTGGTCGAAAGGGTATACTTGGCTTCTTAAGCCGCGATTTACCACATTGATTGCTAGTGGACCGTAGAATTGTTTAAGAATATCGCCGGCCATATCATAGCCGCAATTGTTTATCCACGGTGTCGCTTGAGCTTCACAGCTGTTGCCGAAATTATTTGTAACCCACGAGTGTCCTGAGGGGATTTTATTTTGATACGCAATTTGGATTTTTGGGATGAATTTAGAATAGAATTCATAAAGCTTGTCGCTGCTTTGCGAATTGATTACGCTGTCTTTTGCCGAAGCGTAAATATAAACTTTCGAGTTTTTCAAATTATCTAGGTTTTCAATCGTGTTTGCTTTGGCTTCACTTATAGCATGTTGAATATAATCATCTGTTTTAATTGAACCGGGGTTTTTCATGCAGACAGATTGTGCTGTTAGAGCATTTGCTTGAGAACACCAGTACACTCCGCCGGCAACCGATGCGGCCCCCTTAAAAACAGACGATAAAGCGATGTGCAGTTGTACCGCCATAAAGCCACCAGAAGAAACTCCTGAAACAGTGATGTTTGTCTTATCAACATTTAACTTAGGTAATTTATTAAGCGATTGAGACTGTGCAGAGAAAGAAAAAACAAAAGCTGACACCACAAAAAGAACTAGTTTCACGAACCCTCCAAAATAAAAAAACTCTAAGTTTTTACGTTGGGAAATTTATGAACAACGAGAGTGTTTTAGTCAAACTAAATTCAGCTCGCCTATAGAATTCACAGCAGCTTGGTTTTCAATTGAAAAGCCCAAACTCGAAATGACCATTTCCGCCTGTTTAATAGCTCCGACTAGGTTTTTCCCAGCATTGATTGTTGGGGAGGCAATCCAAAGATTATCTAAACCAGCCAAAGTTTGGTTTTCATTTACTTTTAAGACGCCATCACCAGCGTAATTCGAATAGACAAAAATTCGCTCTGAAATTGGATTCTCTAAAGCCTGAGGATACGCACGCTTTATTTGTCGTTTCATTTTCTTAAGCGCAAGGGCAGTGATTTCAGAATCGTCAGAGAGTTCGTCATCTACATATGTTATCCATTGGGAAAGCTGCTTTTTTACGCCGTCTATTTCAACCTGCGGGTAAATTTTTCCAAAACTAGGACCGAGTTCATCTTGAGTCGTCCCATTCAAAACATGATACACGTTTGCAGTATCAATTGTATTTGCATGAATAATATCTAGACAAATCGATGTCCAATAAGTCGTTTTGTTGAGTTTGTTTTTTGCTCGCGCCGAAATCGATTCACTTGGCAGAAGCACGCTTAGGTCTTTAAACGACCCACAAAATATAAATTGATCGCCTGAAATCGTTTTAGTCCCATTGATCAGTACACTTTTTACCCGGCCGTCTTCACTTTGAAATTTAGTGGCAATTGATCTTGGCATAAAATCGCCTTTGAACGTTTCCATCAAGCGCTTTGGCCACTCATGCACTGGAAATTTAAGTGGTATTTCCGAGTGCGCTAGAAAATACGAAAGCTCATCATAGAATTCTATGTTTTGATCTCCAAAACCGACGAAAGGTTTAAATTGTCCGCCTTCAAAAAAAACCGACTGCGAATCCCGCAGTTCATCTTGAACTTTTAAGTTCATTAAATTTCCTGCAAAATGCAAAGCAGATCGCGATAGTTCAGTATTTGGAAAAAATCGCAGTCCATTTTCAATTGGACCAAGAGGTGAATCAATTTTTTTATGGCAGCCGCCATAGGTATCATTGGCTTCTAACAAAGCAATATTGGAGGTGAATCGGCTCAACGCACTGGCCATGAGTAATCCTGGTAATCCACTGCCTACAATTACAAAATCATAATGAGCCATTTAGCGTCCTTCCATGGAACCAGGTTCCGGGTGTCTCTAAATACCCTAGTGAATAAGCGGAAATCCTGTCACTTAATAAATAAGTCTGATGCATTTGATCAGACGATTAAGCACAAAAGACGAGCTAATTTTAAGAAATCGATTCGTTTCAATCACCGCGGCCAATCTTGGAGACAGCCTATAATAAAGATTGACTAACCAGCGACCCAATTGGTGGTTGTTTAAAAAATAATCACGGAAAAGCCGCAAATAGATAACTTCCTTGCTGAAAGGGTCTCCATAGGTACTAGTAGCAATAAAACATTTGGGTCTTTGTTGAGTCGCTTCTTTGATAAAGCTTTTGACGATACTAGGGTTTTTAGCGGATTTTACAAAGGCTTCTGCTTTTTTAACAATGTCTGGATATATTGGTGAATACTGAATAAACGATGCGAGCTGCCGACCAGCCAATTGCTGTCGTTCTTGGTATTTTTCATTGGTATCGTAAATTCGAAACAAATCCCAATATACAGACGCCACAACTGTAATTTCACTAGTTCTAGCCGAATCTTTAAATACCCCTGGCGTCAGTGTTTGCCCAGGTTTTAAATTGAAAACAATTTCTAGAATCTTTATATATTTTTCGTAAGTCACTGCTGCTGTCGTGTAGTTTTTTGAGCCCATGAGGCTTCGGGCCTTTTTAATAAAAGACACGCGATTTTTCCAAAGCTCTAACCGATAGGATTCTTTTGCTCGCTCTTGCATTAACAATGTTCCACCACGACTCTGAGAAAGCACTTTGCGTAAATCTGAAGTGCAGGCAACGCAGATAGGTCCAGCAACCATTTCGCCGATCACTTGAAGCTGGGCTTCAAATTCAGGATCAACGCCATGTAGTTCTGTTACCTGTAGGTTGCACCGAGGACATTTTTGCATTCTTTAATTTTGAAGTTATTAAAAACCAGAATCAAGGTATTTATGTACACTTAGTAATCAATCTTAAATTTATTTCATTCTTTAGTGTAGGAACTGCTGACCAATACTAGTGCGGTTTTCTTTTTTCAAAAATATTATATTGTCCTGTCCAGCTCAAAACCCAACAACCCTTTTTAGGAGAATTTATGAAAATGTTATTATTGTCTTTGGTTTCTTTGTTCGCAACATCAGCTTTTGCTGGAAGTTATAGCAACTATGCGTATCAAATTTCTAACAACGGAAATTGCAAACTTATGGAAGCTGGCCAGTATGTTAGAAATGTTGATTTCGGATGGTGTTCACCAATCGAAGGTCGATCAAAAGGTTCATATGTAAAATATGAATGGTCTAACAAAGGTCTTTGCAAAATTATGATCAACAGCCAGTTTTCCGGCCACACAAGTGCTTACTATTGCCAAGCTAACGACTAAGATTCGCTTTTCTAATAGGTTAAGTGAAAATTCAGGCCCCCGCCTCGGGGGTCTTTTTGTTTGTGTGTAAAAAATACTGTACAAATCCAGTACAATTTCCATTTTGAAAAATTTCTATATTCTACCTGACGAAACCAAAACCCAATTAACCCCTTTTTAGGAGAATTTATGAAAATGGTATTGTTGTCCCTTCTTTCTTTGTTAGCTGTAAACGCTTTTGCTGAAAGCCAGCTTTTATCTCAACCTGACCTTATCGGCTGCGGCGGTAAAGTTGAACTTAGACTTGCTGAAAACGGCGATCTAGCTTTGAAATTTGCTAGTTCTCAGTCTAACTACAACGGTTCACAGTTTGATACTAACCGATGTACATTTCTTAGATTTGTAGATCATTCTTCACGTTCTTTAATCAAAGAATATGCGATCAAAGGCACAAGCTACACGTTAAGCACTAAAATGAGAGAGTCTTTAGGTGAAGATTGCAAACTAGATGTATTGTTAGATAACGGCGCAGTGACTACACAAACAATTCTTGTTTACATCCCTGGTTGCCGACCTGCTGCTAAAGTATGGCCAAAGTCTCCTTATTCTTACCAGCTTTCTGGAAATGGAAACTGTAAGCTAATGAAAGATGGCGTTTTTACTGAAAATTTAGCTAAAGATGAATATTGCGCAGTACTTGGTGGACAGAAGAAAGTTGATGTTAAATATGAATACTCAAATTCTGGTAACTGTAAAATCATGATAAATGGTGTGTTTCAACAACAGCTTCCATTTGTTGACGCTTCATTTTGCGAAGGTACTCGATAATTTAAAGCATTTCTCAGGAGGGCTTCAAGTTTGGAGCCCTCAGTTTTTGGTTAAATTCGATATAATCGTTCTGATTGATCAAACTATTTTCAATTGTTTGACATTTTTTGGCCGCCATTTTTTGGCACCTATCCTAATTGTACTCAGCTTAAATCGTGTAAAATTTATATGAGCTTAATTTCGCCATGGAATGAACTTCGCATCTCTACAGTTCCCGTGCGGTAAACAATGGTAAGTCGATTGGCATTAGGCCAGTTGTGTAGTGTTGTTTCCAACAAAATAACCAAACAATGGAGATGAAAATGAAAAAGTTAGTATTTTTAGTTGTGATTGCAGCTGCTATTGGATCACACGCAGCTAAGTTCGAAACATGCATGAATGAAGTTAGAAAAGAATGTGGAAGCCGGTTGGCGAAATTTGCAAACTTCAAAGTTGATGGAACAGATTGCAAAATCGTTCAGGGTGGAGAACGTGAAGTGTATCCTAATACAAGATATGGAACAAAAGTTGTTTTTAAAGATGACAACACAATGCTTTCTATCATTACTTCACCTGGAGGCAATGTGCCAGCATGTTCGGTCAGAGAAGTTAATATCAGAGGCGTATTCAAAAAAGATAAAGCTTCTGAAGGTCGTCTATTTGCAGTTACTTCAGCTGGAAACATCATTGTTATCACTCGAAACCAAACTGTTCAGTATTTAACGAATAAAAATGGCGATCCACTTCAAAATGTTACTGATTTGAAAATCGATGACAAAGCTGATTTGGTTGAAATTTATTTCAACGGAAACAAAAACGTTGAATCTGCGACTAAATACACTTTGAAGCAAGTTCTTGATAAGTTGAATAAAGCGAGCTTGGCGGAATGCGTTCCTGGTGGCTGTACATAGTTTTAAACAATTAAAAATAAGTTAAATTCTGGGCCCAAACCTTCACCGGTTGGGCCCATTTTTTTTTGTAAATACTTCATTGTCGTTTGGCGTTTTACTTTCTGCACCACTTCAAATCGATCTTAATTGAATTTAAGTGGCCTAGAATTCGCTTGTCTACCGACCGAACCCAATAAAGGAGATCAAAATGATCAAACAATCTATTACCCTGTTAATTTCAACCGTACTTGTTTCTACTATGGCATTCGCTGGTGCTGACGATACTAAAAATTGTCCACAAGATGGAAAAGCTTATAAAGTTTGTAAGATAGCTCGCGCTACCGACAAAGGTGCTAAAAAATATATGCTAACTACCTCTGGTCAGTTGTTACGCATTACTGATGACAATCAAGCCGCTTGCACGATTGATCAAGATGTTTTTGAAATGAAAGTGTCTCAACACCCTACAGACTCAGCTGTTTTGTATTTCACAAAGACATCAAAACAAGGCAAGCAATTAGTAGCAGTTAACAACAAAGACGGCGATTTCGCAGGCAAATGTTTAAAAGTAAGCAAGACTGTTCTAATGGACAACGTTAAAGAATTTAGCGTTATCCCAGCAAAAGAAACTACAATCATCAATGCGGCACTTAGCCAATCTGGTCAGTTTAAAGCTTGGGATAGAACTAAAGTAGTTTACCAAGATTCTGGCGTTGTTGACTACCAAATCAACACATGTTTTGGACAAGCTGGAAAATCGTTTAACTCATATGGTTTATTCACACTTGATGTGTCTGGAATCGTAACTAAAGTTAAAGGTGCTGCTGGCAAATTTACTAAAGACACGGCGAAATCAGAAGCGTCTCGAATGCAATCTTTGAAGCAATTTACTGAAGTTAGAAACGTTTGTAACTAGTTCTGATTTTTATATTTGCAGTTAAAGCAAATTCATTGGGTCCACATCGGCGTACAGCTTTACACCGGTAGGGACCCAATTTTCGTTTTGCAGTACGACTTTGGAAAATCGATGTAGAGTTGATGCCTGGCTGGATTTTAATATCACTTGGAATCGGTATTCGTTGCGGATCTTGGCAATTGGCGACTCGGTTGGCCCCAAAATTTGAATATCTGTGAACGTCTCGGATTTTTCTTTTAAATTAAAACATCGTTCAGATAACATGCGAGCGGTTTTCTGAGATTTATCTAAATCTGCAGATTGAATTCTAAACGAAATCATTTTTCCGTAAGGTGGGTAGCCAAAAATTTGGCGATTTTTTAAATCATAATCACAATAAATTTCATAGTCCGACTGGCTGGCCATTTGAACGATTTCGCTATCGGGATTATAGGTTTGTAGGATGACTACCCCGCTCGGTTCATTGTCCTTTTTATGCCGACCGGCCCGGCCGCTCATCTGCAAAATTAATTGAACCGCGCGTTCGCCCGCACGGAAATCGGGCATGTTAAATCCAACATCCGCCAGAACCAAGCCCACTAATTTTAGATTCGGAAAATCAAGGCCTTTGGCAATCATTTGTGTGCCGATCAGTATATCGACTTCCCTTTTTTCCACTTTTTCGATGGCGTTTTCAAGGTCCAGACGATTTTGAATTTCGTCACGGTCAACGCGCAAAACTCTGGCAGTCGGAAATAATTTTCTAATTTCTGTTTCTACGCTTTCAGTACCTATTCCTAATGGTTCTAACGTGCCCTCAAAGCAGTCTGAACATTTTAATTTGAAACTTTCATGATAATCACAGTAGTGACAAACCAGGTGGTTCTGCGCATGCAAGGTAAGTTTAATATCACAATTGGGGCATTCTTTTGTATAGCCACAGGCCGGGCAAATAATGGATTGGCTCATCCCCCGACGGTTTAAAAACAAGGCCGACTGATAGCCATTTTCTAAATTAGATTGAAGCTCTGTGTGCAATTCTTGACTGACCCAAAAAGGTAGCTTTAATTCTTTGGATTTTTTTGCAGACGTCTTTAAATCAATAATTCGCATTTCTGGCAGGGCGACATCGCCTACTCGTTTTGTCATTCTATGTAGGTGAAATTTGTCTTTAGCGGCGTTTGCCCACGATTCAAAACTGGGCGTCGCTGATCCCAACACGACGGCGCAGTTCATTTCTTTGGCCAACATGATCGCCACATCGCGGCCATGGTATTTCAATTTCTCTTCTTGTTTGAAACTGGATTCGTGCTCTTCGTCCACGACGATCAAACCTAAATTCGGAATCGGGCAAAACAAAGCCGACCGCGCGCCAATTAATATTTGCTTTTCACCCAGAACCATTTCCCACCAAAATTGAGTCCGCTCACGGTCGGTTAATTGGGAATGTAATAGGGCTATTTTTGATCCAAACCGCTTTGCAAATCGATTTACTAATTGCGGCGTCAAAGAAATTTCGGGTAACAAAAATAATCCAGTTTGGCCTCGCGCAAGTGCTTTTTCAAAAAGATGCAGATACACTTCAGTTTTTCCAGAACCAGTGACGCCATATAGCAAGTGAGTTTGAAATCCCTCAAAAGAAGATATATTTTTAAAAACCGCATCTTGTTCAAGATTCAAACTAAAGGGCATTTCCGCAGGAAACTCGGGAATGGGCGATCGTTTGCGAGATGATTTTTTATCCCGTTTTGCTAGGGGGGGCAAAATAAGATCTGCCACTAGACCAATCGGATGAAAATAGTAATCGGCCAACCATTGTATCCATTTTAATCTCGTTGCAAGCTGATCAGATTGGTATTCAGGGTCTATGCTGGCGATGGATTTTAGCTCGAAATCAGTGTTGGGCGCAGTCTCGGAAATTTCAAAAACGATCCCTCGGCACGTGCGCCTTCCTAGGGGAACTGTCACAACTGAGCCGGGGGTGATTGAATCCATTTCCAGGGGAACTATATAGGTTAGAAAGCCCTTGATCGGCGCCGCTACAGCAACCTGTGCGTAGGTTTTTTTCATCGAAACCGAGTGTAAAAATCTTCTAGAACGGATTTCATTGGGTGGTTGAAGAGGGCCTCTGATTGGTTATTAGCATCCAAGCTTTGCGGTAATAACTGAGCTGATACATTGCCTGTTTTTGGAACCACTGACAGCGTATTTACGTTGACGCGACTTTGTCCCCAACGGATTAATTTGTGTTTAGGGTAATTCAGTCCTTTGGAATACGATTTGTAATTGTCGAATTCCATTTCCACCTGACTTGGTAACCTGATTTTTCTAATTACGAAAAAATCCTGCTCGATCCAAACTTTTGGTTTGGCTTCGTCTTTGCTGACTTCGCCTATCGCGTAATTAATTACGCCTTGTGAGCGCGATAACTTCAGAATGGATTCTTCAAATACGGTACGGGATTGTTTTTCTTTTTTGAATTCTGGAATTAAATGGTTTGCTACCAAAAAGGTAGACAAGGCTTCTGAATTTCTTATGTGATGCCATCGCTCTAGAAAGTCATTTGAAATTGGCTGCGATTCACGTTTTTGGCCCTTCATCGCCCACTTTAGACCGTTTTCATAGACATAAACTAATCTTAGACCTTTAAGATCTCTTAGCCCGGAAACAGTTAATTTCAATGTTCTTTCGTTTTCTACAAGCCAGCTTTCTTTCACAGTGGCTTCGTTGGTTCCATCGGTGAAGACTAGCTCGGTATCAATAGCGTAAACTCCGGAACCCGCATTTTCTGAGGTTCGGTCCAAAATCATATGCAATGGGGGAATATAGGCAAAAGAAGCTAAAGAAAAAAACAGTAAAGTAAGCAAGGCTTTCATTTGAATGATCCTTTCTGAATCTCCAAAACAAGGTTTTTTAAATAGGCAGTCAATTCATCGGTCAGTTCACTGTTTCTAAGGGCAAATTCAATATTAGTAACTAAATATCCAAGTTTATCGCCAGCATCATAGCGTCGACCTTGCAACGGGTAGGCATTGACGACTTGGCTCTTTAATAATTCTTGAATCGCATCAGTAAGTTGTATTTCATTATTTTTTGTTGGCTTCTGATTTTCTAAAATCGTAAATATTTTTGGATCGAACACGTAGCGACCGGTGATTGCCCAGCGGGAATCTGTTTCGGTCGGTTTTGGTTTTTCAAAAAGTTTTTTTACTCGGTGAAAATCTACTGATTGAGATCCAAATTTTAAGATTTCTTTTTCGCTGTTCAGCTCGGCAATTCCGTATTTTGAAACTTTGTCATCAGTGACCTTCATGACTGACAAACTAGAATGTCCTGTTTGTTCATACGCTTTTACCAAGTCTTCAGTAGCCGAACTTTGATTGTCTTGGTTTACGGTGATTTCATCCCCAAGAAGAACCGCGAATGGCTCGTCCCCGACAATTCGTTTTGCAGAATAAACAGCATGCCCCAATCCTAAGGCCTGTTTTTGCCTTATAGAAATGATATTCGCCATATTTCTAATTTGCTCTAGTCGGTTTAAAACATCGACTTTGCCATCTTTCATTAGTTTGTCTTCGACTTCGTAGGACGTATCAAAAAAATCTTCAATGGCATGCTTGCCTCGACCTGCGACCAGGACAATGTCTTCAATGCCTGCTTTTACGGCTTCGTCGACCACGTAAAAAATAATAGGGGCATCTACGATGGTTAACATCTCTTTTGGAACACTTTTTGTGGCAGGTAAAAATCTCGTTCCTAGACCGGCAGCGGGAATAATCGCTTTTTTGACTTTTTTCATGGCCTTAAAAATCTCAAACGTTTTAAAATGAGGCAAGTACTAATCCCATTATAGCTCCAAGACAAAATGT
>JAYVPD010000007.1:0-2825 GCA_043757515.1 Pseudobdellovibrionaceae bacterium | reverse complement strand
AACATAATAAAAGAATTCTACAAAACGGGAAAGCGACTGCCTGATTTGAATTGGGTTCCCCTGAATTAAATTCAGCCCATCGAGTCATTTCTATCTTTAAGTTTTAAATATTTACTAAATCGAACTATGAAAAAAATCTAATCGCATCAGTCGCTAGGATTTTAAGCTATCAAGGGCTCTATTAGAAATTTTTACTAGTGTCAAAATATCCAGGCCCTAAGATTGCTATACACATCTCGGAATTCGAAAACTAAATAAAAGGAGCCATAATGAATCGAAATTTTTTAACACGTAGTCTTGTTGTAACAATTTTAGCAACAGGTTTGAGTTTTAATGCCCACGCAAATAATGCAGATACTGATGCCATAGTGGGAGCCATCGTCGGCGGCCTAATCGGAAATCAAATTGGCGGCGGCAACGGCAAAAAATTAGCAACTGGATTAGGTATCATCATTGGTGCCGTAGTTGGAAAAGATATTGGTAAAGACATTGATGAAAATGACAGACGAGCGCTTGAAGAAGCACAACGTAATTGTTTTCAACAACCTATTGGACGCCAAACAGACTGGGATGGGAATACTTATGGATCCAGAACGGGATCTCACGGTAACTTTCGAACAACTCGCGAAGGTTACGTAAGAAGTGATCGAAACCAAGTATGTCGTGAATATCAGTCGACAATAGTAACTCGTCAAAAAACAGAAACAAAAACGGGCATTGCGTGCACAAAGGGCAACGGGTCTTGGAATGAAGTCAATTCGAGTGACGTTGTTTTTAGAAATGGCGAAGAAGTCAGAACTGAAACGGTGACTTCTGGAAACAGCAATCAAGGTGAATACGATAGTCGCCGAGACAATCGAGATAACCGTGACTATCGTGACAACCGCGGTCGTGATGGCGGATATGATAGTCGGGATAACCGAGGACACCAGGGATCAAATCCTGGAAACCAAAATCATGGTGGCTACGTAGTTCCAACGCCTCCCCCTCCGCCTACTTCATATGGTGGCTATGCATCCTTGAGAGGCTATTGTTCGGATCAAGATCATCAAGAATTTTACGCGGCGAAAGCATTTGCTTATTCCACTTCAGGATTGAATTTGACGACTGATCAATCTGTTCAGTGGGCTTTGGATTATACTCGATCTCATCGTTGTGGCTCAATCAATGAATATTCTGCACGATTTAGAGCGTTGTATTCACTTGCTTACTCAACATCAGGTTTGAATATGAGTTCTAGCGATGCGACTTCTTACGCAAGTAAACGGGTTGAAACGGTTACAGAACAGCAAGTTCAGCAAATTCGAGACGTTTCGACTGCAGTAAAAAACTTTGTTTATTCAACTAATGGATTAAATAGAGATTCATCAACAGCAGCACGAGTAGCTATGGCATGGGTAGATCGCGGATATTGCGGAAATGCAAACGACGTAGAAATGATTCGCCAACAGTACTCTAAAGAATATAGCTTTGCTTACTCAACATCAGGATTAAATATGAGTTCAAATGGAGCTCGTGATTATGCTCTTGATAAAATATCTCGCAACACACGTTGTGCTGATCTTTTAAGATAATACTGTTATCAAAACAGTTTCTAAACTGCGGGCTCTTCGGGGCCCGTTTTTTTTTGTAGTTTTCTGAATTCATTTGCGGTTATTAAACTCACCGTTTCCGTGCTTTGGTCATAAATAATTTTTACATCACCACGACTAATCTGACGTTCGACTTGTTCTTTTTTTTTAAGGTAAGCAACTTCTTGAACTCCGTAATCAGTTCCTTCACGCAAAATAAAATTTTCTATGACTCCGTTCAAAGCATCTTCAGATAAAAGTTTTGCATCGATTTCCACAGGGATTTCCACAGGCTTGTCATTGGTACTATTCATAAAATCATCGTAGCTACGATTGTTGGCATTCTCAATAAAAGAATGGAAAACCTCGAATTGTTGCCAAAACGAGGCTGAATTAACGTTTAAACCTCTTAACACTTACGGGAAATTGATCCCCTAATACATAGCGACTGCCAATTCTTCTATGCGAACGGGAATAGTTTCATCTCGTAACTGAAAATCTAGATTGTCTAATGCCAATTCATTCGGTCCCAAAACAAGCTTTGAAAAAGGACGAAGCCTATGGGACAACAGGAATCCGGATCAAGCCTAGACAAGTAACTTTTGATACGAATACTCGCTCTCATAGCGACCATCAATAAAAGCAGCATTCTTTAAGATCCCTATTTTTTCAAATCCCATTTTTTCATAAAGTGCAATACCAGCTTTATTATACGTTCTTACGGTCAATTCAATGCGATGAAATCCATTTACCTTTGCCATATCTAATGCGTGAATCATTATTGATGTGCCTAAGCCGGCATTACAAAATGCAAGTTGAATACTCATTCCCAGACTGGCGCTATGCTTAGTAAATTCTGCCGTATTGCCGACCAAGCCCATTCCACCAATAATTTTGCCATCTAAAACAGCCGCCATCATAAATTTTCCTGGAGACAATGAAAAATCCGCTAAAACTTTACTTTCTTGCTCAACGGAAAAATTTTCCCAAAAAACTGCGGATTGATTCATGTTTCGAAAGGATTCCCTATGAGAAATTATTAAATGATTTAACATCATTTGTGCGTCATCTGCCGCAACCGAGCGCAAAAGCACGGATAAGTTATTTTTAATGGTTACTTTTTTTTCTTCTATTTTCATCTCAAACAAACCGACCCATTATTAAGACATCAACATAATTTCCATCTTCGTATTTCAATTCATTTTTTTGAATACCCTCAATTGTAAATCCTATTTTTTTATACAAAGCAATTGC
>JAYVPD010000006.1:0-36607 GCA_043757515.1 Pseudobdellovibrionaceae bacterium | reverse complement strand
AGTTTAATCACGGGATCCTTGACCTCTGTGACTAAGACCGTAACGTCGCATTCCATTTCAGATCCTTGAAGATATTTTTCATTTTGAAACAGAATTTCATTTCTCAATTCATGGGCTCCTTTTTTAGGAGCCATGCGAATGGACTCTTTTAGTGCACTTTCAGTCCAGGGAACATTGTCTCGATTCCTATTATCCACAACCCCTTGAGTTAGAACCACCAGCCGATCGAATTGCCCTAGAGTAATTCCACGAGAATGGAACGCAGAATTAAATTTACTGGTCAAAATGGGTTGCGTTTCCGCTAAGTCGACAAGGGTTTCACGACCATTAATTTGATGGTAAGCATAAAACTGACCAGACCGCGAATAAGTAAACTCATAACTTCGCTTATCAATCGTCCCCAAAAATAGGCTGGCGCTGTCTTTATCCCCTAACATGGGCAAGAGTTCAGAAAAAATCATTTCCAAAATTTTGTCGTTTGCCGTTCCTTTTCGAATTTCTCGGATTGTCGACATTTTTATCAGAATTGACAAAACGTGCGACGAAACACTAAAGCCGGATGCTCCAGAAACTAATACTGAAATTTTGAATTTGTCTTGATGCTCGAAAATATCAAAATAATTTCCACCCTGCCTAAATCCCGGTAAAAATTTAGTGCTAAAATCAATCCCCTGAATCAAAGGAATGGCCGTCGGTTGCAAAAATTTTTGAATTTGATTGGCCAGCTGCAGTTGCACAGAAACTTTTGAAATTAAATTTTCAATTTCAGTATTGAGCTGAGTCACTGTTTTACGAAAGCTAAATAACTCGCTTTCTTTTTCAGATAGCTGGCCTTCTAATTCTTTAATACGCTCGAGCAGATCGGCAACTTCAGAACTCATAAAGAAATGATAAAAGATCCTTCATACGGTCACAATATAAAAATCAAAATCAAGACCGATTCGAAATAACCCTAAGAATATTCTCAATTAAAGCGGTCTCGGCCTGAAATTGACTAAGGACAAAGGGTGGGATTTTACCTTTACTCTGTGGGTCACCCTCCATTTCGCTTTTAAACGCTGCCAGCTTGTCTTTTCTTTGTCGTAACTGGTCTGCAACAAATAGCAAAATAGCATCTAGTTCATCAGTTTCAAAATCGTGCACTAAATTTGAATCCGAAGGGGACACATCTTTTTCTTGTCGAGTAAATGCAAAATGTCCCCAAATCATAATAGTCAAATAAAGTCCCGCTAAAAAAAGCGTGACGGTAGCTAAATAGATCCATTTCAAAATGAAGAGCTGGTTAAATATATTTCCAAAACTCATAAATTGTCTCAGAACAAAAAGTCCGACTAGAAATACTAAGATATAAACAAATATCCAAATAAATAACTTTAAGACGCGTTTTCTATAATACTTATCCCATTGCCAAATACGACGAAACAAATAGATCGAGATGCCCAAAAATTCGCCGACTACTATAAATGCACAACCTAAATAAGAAAGCTGCGAATTCAGAAAAAGAACGAACGACGCCACCATCGACCAGCCTTGAATCGGCACAAAAAAACTAATTAAAGTCGAAAGTGCTAAAAGAACCAAAATATTCGTAGGGGAATCAATAGTCGTGAAAAACACTATTTCCGAGTCCATTAAAAACTGCATTAGAATTGTGGAGTTTCTAAATGCCTGATCGAGAAAAAATAGAACAAGGGCGAAATAGAGGGCGGAAGATAGTCCCGACAGGAACCCAACCACTTTAGAGCGTTGCCCTAAAGCTTTTGACAAAAGAAACTGCAAACCAAGCACGGTAAGAGCAACCGCCACCAGCAAATAACTGCTAATTTCATAAAAAATAGCAAATCCGAAAAGGATCCAAAAAAAACTAAACAAGGCCTGCACGCTGCTAAATAAAAACCGTCTAAAATCCCAAACCTGGGATCGCCAAAGGCGGCTTTGGCATAAAAATTCACTTCGCCAGTCTTTAGATAAAAAGCCAACCCAAATAGACGGAATAAAATAATCAGCAAAACTAGGAATCGATTTTACTAAAATAGCATTTCTATAGGCCACGCGAGATCGCGATAAGCTAAACTGCCACAGTGCCCACAGGACTAGAAATAAATCGACAATTGCTATGTACATATTATTTTCCTTCGTAGATATCAAATCGGATAAGTTTGGAATCAAATGAATTGCTTGGTTTTGCCATTATCGGAGCCGCCCTAATTGGTCGCTTTACAACTACTCGAGTTTTAGTCGCAAGGGCCGCTTGCAAAACGGACTCAGCATCTCGGTCGTTTCCAACCAGTTGCCTAAAAAGAACCATTTCCTGTTTTGGCAAAGCCGTTTTAGTTTTATCTGGAAACATGGGATCAAAATAAATACAGTCAAATTGGTTAGGTTTGATATTTTTTTCCAAATAATTAACGGCGTCGGAAAACTCAAATTTAAGTTTAATGGATCCTAGCTGTTGGGACCGCCTGCTGGCCCGATCGAGTAGCATAAAAAGCAGAGGGTTTCGTTCCAAAGCCACTACCTGATGCCCGTTTTGCGCCAAAAATACAGAATCAATACCCAGACCTGCGGAAATATCTAATACGCGATCCCTAGTTTTCCCAATAGCTCTTAAAAAAGGGTCTTTGGCAAAAATTTTCCGATTATAATTTATTTTATCCGCATCAAAATCAATGGCTATTCGCCGTTTCATTCCATCGAACATTTCCACATGGTCCACGAATTCAACAAGTAAAAAGTCGAATGGATTTCGCAATAGGGCCTGTTCTAATTGAAAAAACAGTTCTTTCGTTTTCAATTCGTCGGGATCAAAGGAAATTAATTCGGATGAAACCGTATAAAATTCCTTTAAAAATTCAACGGCCACTTTTTGCAATTCAGAGTTTTGATATAGAATATGGACTCTTACGTTAGACATTTTAGTATCTGCACATAATCTAAATTACCACAAATTTGGCAGCGAATTGTACTAAAATTGAAAAACCCAAGCTCACGCACCAGAGTGAAGTAAGCAAAATGTAGAGCTGATGAAATTCCCGAATAAAGGAATTCATTTCAGAGCCAACCGGAGTCGTTAAGTTTTTAAAAGTCGGTCTAGATTTAAATGTAAAGTACCCGCAAATGACTAAGATTGAAATCCAATACAGCCAGTGAGAATACGTAAGTTGAAAAAGAGAAAATAAAATAATACTAAATGCCCACAGGCCAAGTATTAGTTTTTTGCCTTGGTCAAAGCCTACCCAGGTAATGCCATTTTTAATTTTGGCGGCCGATGCTTCAACGATCACTTCAAAATTTTGCAATTGCAGCCGATAAAAAATCACCGCCGCCCACACGCTCCCAAAAGCTAAGGTTTGGACCTGGGCGTCACCACGGATAGACAATTCAAATCCTAAACTCAACACCGGCCCTACTAACATCGACCAGCCAAGGTCACCCAATAGGTGATCTCGAAAAGATTGCTTGGGCCTAAGGACTGCCCAAACAATAACTATTGTTGAAATCAATACAGCGACCAAAGTAACCGGAAAGGCGACAACGACGGGTATTCCAAGAAGTACCGAAAGACCAAAAAAAGCATAGGCAAGTCGTTTTACTCGATACGCGGTAATCCAGCCAAGACTTACGGGCTTTGTAGCCGTGCGTTTTAAAATACGATCTAGGCCAATCATATGGTCAATATAATCAGACCTTAAACTGACTGCTAAATAAAGCGCGGTGATAGAAAGCCAGGAAAGAAGCAGGGTTGTTGAATCGATTGAAAAATCTTTGGCCCATACATCAGCGACTACATAAAAAATTGGGAAAAAAAAGTACAAAAACTTATTCAGCTTTAACAAAGGCATAAATTTTTGCGAAAAAGACAGCGAATCAAATTCTTGAATGGGTCTCATTTCGAAAGTAACGATTTCTTTGTCGGTATTAATATTTTGAGACTCGACAGGCACGGCTCGGAAATCTTTTATATCACGATTTTCTAAAAATTTTTGAAAATCAGGAGAGTCCTTCTTGACCGTGATAAACTTGTCCAATTTATTTCCGTCTCCAATAAAGTAAATCAGGTAAAGGACGCAAGAAATCTATAAGCTGGTGTTCGCTTGGCTGGATTTGTTCCTTTAGATTTTCCAGTAGATGATAATACAGTTGAATTTTTTCAGAATTTTTATCATCAAATTGTCTTAGTAAATTATCAAAAACAGGTTCGCCGCCCATGTTGAGTTTAAATTCAACCAAACTTTGGCTTTGAACAATTTTTTCAATTTCTGATTTGGATTTGCCACGGCAGACAAAGGTTCCAAAAGAATTCAGGTATTTTGATTTAAGGTCGCCTAGAATTGCTTTGTTTTCAGCATTTCTGACATCATAATCTAATAAATCATCGCTACGCTGAAAAAGTTGCCCCAAAATCGAGCCCAGTTCTTCCAGTAGGCTAATCACTACTGTGTTTGGATACCGAGAGGCCACCAGAGGCGCTTTTAAACACCATTTGAATAAGGACGCTGTTTTTAATTCATGTATGCGATCCAATTGCTCTAACTGAATATAAAAATCACCGACTACTGAATCTTGCAGCCACTCGCCCTCGAGCAAATCCGATATCATTTCGGCAGTGTACTGAACTAAATCGATATTTCCATATTTGGACAAATTAACCATAACGCGGGCCAAAAGATAATCCCCAGCCAAAACAGCATATTCTGGGGTGTATTTGGTCCAAGCAGCCGGTTTTCCACGGCGTAAATGCGAACGGTCAACCAGGTCATCATGCAGTAGGGAGGCATTGTGAATAAACTCGATCGTTTGCGAAAGTAACTTTTGAGTTTCGATCGGCACAGCCAAACTTTGCGACGTCCATTTTACCAACTGCGACCTAAATCCTTTACCACCTGAAAACAAATCGTCGTATAAATTATTTAATTTGGGTAAATAGGCCGGAAAATCCTGAGGGCTATAGATTTTGAGATCGGGCGAGGCAAAGATCAACGAGATACTCCTTGTTCCAGAGCTTTTAGGGCTAACATAGATTAATATTCAATACAATAAATGGGTTTAAATCGACCTCAGATTGTGCGGTATTTATTGGACCTTATCAATCAATTCGTTGTAGTGTATTTTACCAAATATGAATCCATCCAAAGTCTACACACATAATTCCCATTTCCACTTCAATGACTGTGACCCGGCTGGGATTTTCTATTTCGGAAACGTTTCAAATTTGTGCCACCGAGTCTATGAAAATTGGCTAACTCAATTAAATCCGGATTGGAATTTTTGGTTTGCCAATTCTGAATGGGTAATACCCATAAAAAATTGCACCGTAGACTATGCAAGCCCTATGAAAGCCGGCCAGCCATTTAGTATCGACCTGAATTTGGGGCATCTTTCACAGACAAGCTTTTCGTCCCAATACCATGCGTTTCATCCCCTAACAAAGGTGACTTATTTTAAAGCGACCATCGTTCATGTTTTTGTACAAAAGTCGACGTTTTCTAAAACGGCCGTTCCGGCGACAGTTCGGCCACTTTTTGAACCCTTTTTAACTGGAAGGTCTGAATGAAAATAGATGATAAATTGATTGAAAATGGACTTCAGTTTCAATGTCAGGGCTCAGGAAAATGCTGCACCTCACATGGTGAATATGGTTTTGTTTTTCTGACACTAGAAGACCGTCAGCGTTTTGCTAAATATTTGAAAATTACGACTCGCAACTTTACTAAAAATTATTGTGAAAATAAAAGCGGTGTTTGGCATTTGCGCGAAGAAAAAGGCAAACCAGATTGTATGTTTTTAAAGAACAAACAGTGTTCGGTTTACCATGCCCGCCCCGTTCAATGTCGCACTTGGCCCTTTTGGCCGGAAGTTTTAAATGCTAAAGCTTGGAAAAAAGATGTCGTTTCTTTTTGCCCAGGGATTGGCAAAGGACAGATCCGTTCGGCTAATGAAATTCGCGACATTGCCCAGCAGCAAAAGAAATCTGAAGACGATTTACTAAAACAAGCCCGCTAAAAATTTTAAATTAGCGCTGGCCGTTATTTCCCGAGCGAGATGGCTGTGCTAAGGTAAATGGAACTTTAGCTACTAGATGGGCCGGTAGCTCCCATTGGGGATAACCACCGAGAGGCAACAAGTCTGATTTTGGATGTTCATAGTCAACAAAACGGCCTTCATCCACAAGAAAAACACCTGAAAATTGTTTTCGATTTATTTGATACGTATTGCCAGTCGTTCCAGCGCCGGCTCCAAGACCCAAAAATGCTGTGGAGTAACCTAAACCAGTCGGATAGCGATCAACATAAAACCGACCTTCTTCCAAAGTTTCTGAATAGATATAATTTTTTTTAGTTTGGATGCCCCTATCAATGGTACCACTCTCTTTTTGCGCATCTTTAAGCGTGAGAACCCAGTCCCAAGCCATTTTTTGATCTTTCTGGGTCGCGTATCGAACAAGCCCCGAATCTGCGTAGCCTTCCAAAGCATAGACACGATACACATCAGTGCCTACGTCGACCAAATGCCTTAAGTAAGCGACGGCTTGATTTTCCATTCGAGTCTCTCCTTTTGCCATAGGATCATCGATAAAAGAAACAAAGGGATTTCGAAAATAAGACAACATAGTATCCTTGTCTTCACCCCAGCCGTAGGTGCCATGAATAGATTGTTCGTTTGAATTTGGGCCCAACTGAGCGGTAAACCAGCCGTAAGCGCCTCGGAAAGAGTTTACTTGCGGTTCCGGTAAATACTTGCTGCCGAGCCACTCTTTTGGCGAGGTTCCTTTGGGAACCAAAGGATAATCTGATTTGTACCAAGCTGGAAATTTTTTATCTTTGTCTTCGTAGAATTTTATCCATTTAGTGATTTTAAAATGTCCAAGCCGAGTCGCGAATACATTGGAATCTTTTTGCTGGGTTGTGGATTGTCCAACTAGGGTGTCTGTTTCAAAAATCAATTCGTGAGGGCAACTGGGAGCCGTAATGCAGCGTCGATACACTCGTGTTTTTTCTGTGGCAATATTTTGTACAACAAAAACTGGGGACGCCGTATTTTGGCTCCAAAAGTCTTTGATCTTTGCTGCCGCTGAATCTACCGATTTATCCGTAGTTAATTTTGGCTTCGGTTTTGGTTTTGCAACCACCTTTTTTTCAGCCCCGTCGACCACAATCGCCTGGGTTCGGGTCGTTAAAAAAAATACAGACAACAAAACCGGTAAAATAAGTTTTTTCATAGAGAGATCTTTGTCTTTAATTCCAGGCCGAAGCAAAGAAAAACAAGTCGTTAAAAAAAATTTCAGGGTAAAATTTCTATTTTACTTGAATTGATGTAGTTTCTATAAAATCATAAGCCAATGAATAAAATTTATTTAGCGGTAATCATTGCGGCTCTTGGCTACTTTGTGGATATTTACGATTTGATTTTGTTTAGCATCGTTCGAGTTCCCAGTTTAAAGTCGATTGGGCTACCTGATGCGGACATTACCTCTAAAGGTTTACTACTGTTAAATTTACAAATGGGAGGCATGCTAATTGGCGGCGTACTGTTTGGAATACTAGGGGATCGCAAAGGCCGTTTGTCCGTACTATTTGGGTCAATTTTCCTTTATTCTATTGCCAATATCTTAAATGGCTGGATTCAAACTTTTGAACAGTATGCTCTTCTTAGATTTATTGCTGGAATCGGCCTTGCTGGGGAATTAGGCGCCGGGATAACTTTGGTTGCTGAAATGATCCCAAAAGACAAACGTGGTTACGGCACAACTATAGTTTCTACAATCGGCGTATCTGGCGCACTGTTAGCCTGGCTAATGGCTTCACAATTTGATTGGCGAACCGCTTACTTTTTTGGAGGCGGACTGGGTCTGATGTTGTTGCTTCTGCGAGTCGGTGTATTAGAATCGGGCCTCTTTCAAAAAGTGATGAATGCAAAAGATTCTGTTCGGCGAGGGGATTTTTTATCCCTTTTCACCAGTCGATCTAAGTTGCGCAGATTTGCCAACGGAATTGCGATTGGCGCGCCCCTTTGGTTTGTCGTTGGAATACTAATTACGTTGTCGCCCGAGTTTTCAAAAGCTCTGAACGGAACAGAGCCTGTGGATGCTGGTCGATCAGTTTTTTTTAGTTACGCGGGACTCATTGTCGGCGATTTACTTGCCGGATTATTAAGCCAATGGCTTAAAAGTCGTAAAAAAGTTATCCTAGGTTTTTTGATTGCGACAACAATTGCAGTCATCGCTTTTTTTAATCTTGAAGGCATGAATGCCAATGAATTCTATTTACTAACCTTCATACTAGGACTTTGTGTCGGTTATTGGGTTTTGTTTGTCACTGTTTCGGCCGAGCAATTTGGCACAAACTTGCGGGCGACGGTCGCAACGTCGACTCCAAATTTTGTGCGAGGATCACTGGTACTGATTTCGCTTTTATTCAGCGCTCTAAAACCCACAGCAGGCATTTTGACTGCTGGTTTGGTTACTGGCATGCTCACCCTGGCATTATCTTTCGTAGGGCTCTATTTTATTGATGAAACATTTCACAAGGATTTAGACTATGTTGAATAGTTTGAGAAACCTTTTTTTACTACTATTTGTCGCCTCAATTGCTTATTCGGCTGAACAAACTGTAACAATTAATAAATCAGAAACAGACACTCAATTTGTCGAACGAATCACAGCCAGTAAGATTTCGGAAAAACACTTGGCGAGAACTAAAAAAATAATTAAAGAATCAAATGTGCTAGTCGCCGTCACCGAATCAAAAGAAAACGAAGCTTCCCAGGTAGGAGCAGACTTCAACTTGCAGCTGAATGTTTTGATACCCAAGAAAGATGGCTATCAATGGCTTCACACGATAGCCTGTGAAATTGAAGCCAGCTCGCCAACGATGAGGGCTTTTTTCTTTGCCAATGCTGATGACAATCCCGATGTTGAAATCGGAGTCATTTGCGGCTGGGATGCAATTCATCGGGGTGCCGATTGCGATTCAAACGACCAAATTTCATTTTTCAAAGTTCCTGTAGCTGAGGCACGAGACGAACTTCCTCAACTTACAAATGAAAAATTCAAGGCATTCTATAAACAAGTACCAATGAAAAGAGATAAAAAATACAACTGCACAAAATCAAACTTTTCAACAGTTGCTGACGTTAAGAAACTATTAACTAAAATTGGTTTTAAGCAGTAATAATCTAACAAGGCAAACTTGCAAAATCGAGCCTTGGGCAACTAGGCCAAATTTTGCAATTGTGGCCCTTCAAATTCAGAACATCTTGTACTTGGGTCGACTAAAGCGCCTTAAGCTGTTGGTTCAACGAAGAAGCCAACGCATCAATATCTTTTACACGATCAAATTTGCCAGACGTGGCGCGATTAGAAAACTTCAAATAGCTAACTTGTTTTACCGGATTTAATCGATCAACCAAAGACACCCCACCAGCGACAATGACGGCACCACCAATCACACTCACTGACGCCATTGCCGAGCCACTCGCAGAGATCAATGCCGTTGGAAGCGCAACGGCCACACCTGCATAAGCACCAACGATGATGCCAGCAACGACAGCGACCCCCGCAATGGCGGTATTTTTCATTTATTTGTTTTTAACAGACTGAAGTTCACGTAATGAATAGCTAGGTTTTGAGCCAAGGGGGATACACGCCTCTGCAGCTTGTTTACAATACAAAACTTCGAAAGCATCTTTAGATACTTCACGAATTGTAATATTCGAAGTTGTTTTTTGTTCTTGGACTATGTAGGCACTGGCAGAATTCATAACAAGCATAGCTGCGATTGAACCTAAAATTAATTTTGTCATAGCGAATCTCCTTCGGGTTTTTAGTTGAACGCGACTTTATCATAAAACCCTGGCCTCTCGAATTTACTAAAATAAAGACTTTATATGCGCGGTCAATTCTGCTTGATTTGGTTCTTGCGCAATTGAGCCTTGCGCAAAATCAGGGCGCCCCCCACCTTTGCCGCCGTATTTCAGAGACAAAGATTTAATTATATCGCCCGCTTTAACTTGACTGGAAAGCTCTTTAGCTACCGAAACAATAACTGGGAAAGCGCCATCTTCTTTGCCAATGACAATCACAATTCCATTTTGTAATTTATTTTTAATTTTATCCGCAATTTCAGCTAAGGCATCTCGATCATCGACCGCGAACATTCGAGCGACAAACGGAAAATTTTTGGCTGTTTTTTGCGCTGTTGCCACCGCGCCATCGATATCGATTTGGCCAGATTTTAGTTTTCTAATTTGGCGCTCAAGGTCTTTGATCTCTGTTTTTTTTGCTTCTATCCAAGCCGGCAGTTCAAACTGGGGATGGGCCGATTCAGATTTGCCCAATACAGAATCCCACTTTTCAAAAAGTGAAGCAGACGCTTTTGCTAGCTGAGCTTCTTTCAATACCACGTTCAAGTAATCCAATGCGTGTCTATTGGTAAGTGCTTCGATTCGACGAACACCGCTGCTGACACCTGTTTCAGAAACAATTTTAAACAATCGAATTTCCGACGTGTTACTGACATGAGTTCCGCCGCACAGTTCGCACGAAAAATCCCCCATTTTAAGCACACGCACTTCGTCGCCATATTTTTCACCAAACAAAGCCATCGCCCCAAATTCAATTGCTTTTTTATAGTTCATATTGTGGGTCGACACCGGTTCGGCTTTAAAAATCTGCTCGTTCACCAAATTTTCGATTTTCAAAATCTCTTCAGGAGTCACTGGGCGATTAAAAGTAAAATCAAATCGAGTTCGTACCTCATCGACCAAAGATCCAGCCTGAGTTACCGTTTCACCGAATACTTTGCGAAGTGCTGCATGCATTAAGTGTGTTGCGGAATGGTTCGCCGCAATGTCTTTGCGACGATCTTTTTCCCCGATCGCCCTAAAAACAGTACTCAAAATCACTGTGCCTTTTTCTACCGAGACTTCATGAAGAAAAAGATCATTTAGTTTAGTGGTATTTACGACCGCCACATCCATTGTATCGTTTTTCAATGTACCATGATCACCCACTTGACCGCCGCTTTCGGCATAAAATGGCGTTTGATTTAAAATAACAAAACCGGATTCACCTGCCGACAATTTTTCAACCGCTTTGTGACCGTTAGACAAAGCAAGGACTTTGACACCGTCAGAGCTGATCCCGTCGTATCCACAAAAAACTGTCTTTGAAGTTTTTTGGGCCACTTCATTAGACCACTGGATTAAATGGGCTTGATCTGAATCAATACTTTTACCTTTCCAGCTGGCTTTTGATTTTGATTTGGCTTCATTTAAATACGATTCAAATTCAGATTCATTAACCTCGATGTTTTTTTCTTTAGCAATCAATTGAGTCAAATCAACTGGAAAGCCATAGGTGTCGTACATTTTAAAAGTAATCTCACCAGGCATTTTTTTAATGTTCTTAGATTTTAAATTTCTTATTTCGTTTTCTAATATCTCGGCACCCGTGTCTAACGTCTGAAGAAATCGTGATTCTTCATCGACAATCGTAGATAATATGTACTCGCGTCGGGCCGTTAATTCTGGAAATGTACCACCCATTGAACTCACCAGAGAATCCACCATGGGAGCCAACAACGATTTATCTGAAAGTTTTCGACCATAACGAATCGCGCGTCTCATGATACGGCGTAAAACATACCCTCGGCCTTCATTCGCCGGCATCGCGCCATCTGCAATTAAAAATCCAGCCGCACGGCAATGATCTGCTAGCACGCGAAACGCCGCTGTTTGTTCGGCTAAAGCGGCATTTTTTAGTAAAAGATCTCGATTGTTGATATACTCTTTGCCGCTTATTTTCATAGCGGTCCCTATCATAGGCGCAAAAATATCGGTGTCGTAATTGTTGAGCTTATTTTGAACGACCGCTACCACGCGCTCTAAGCCAGACCCGGTATCAACGGAAGGTTTAGGAAGTGGTTCCATCACCCCAGGAGCTTTTTCAAAAAATTGCATAAAGACCAAATTCCAAATTTCAACAATGCGATCTTCGCCGCTAGCTATACTTTTAAAGGGGTCTTTTTGATTTCCGAATTCTTCGCCGCGATCATAAAATATTTCTGAACACGGCCCGCAAGGACCTGTGTCACCCATTCGCCAAAAATTGTCTTTTTCGCCAAAACGGAAAATTCGATCTTTAGGAACGCCCTCTTGTTTATTCCAGATATCGGCGGCCTCATCGTCAGTTTCAAAAGCAGTGACATACAATTTGTTTTTGTCTAAGCCCAATTCTTTTGTCAGAAATTCCCAAGCAAAATGAATAGCGTCTTTTTTAAAATAATCTCCAAAGGAAAAGTTCCCAAGCATTTCAAAAAAAGTATGGTGACGGGCCGTGAATCCTACATTTTCTAAATCGTTGTGTTTACCTCCAGCCCGCACACATTTTTGCGATGTTACGGCCCGAGTGTAGTTTCGTTTTTCTAATCCTAAAAATAAATTCTTAAACTGGTTCATTCCCGCATTGGCAAAAAGTAAAGTAGGATCATCTTCTGGGATCAAAGATGAACTGGCCACTGCTGTGTGGTCTTGTTTTTTGAAATAATCTATAAACGACTGCCTAACTTGATGACTTTTCACTTATAACTCCCTTAAGAGCTTTGGATATGATATTTGTTGGAAACCCTCTAGAGATTAAAAAACGAGTCAGTTTTAATTTCAAGTTTGAATCTATAGATTTATTATTAATTTTTCGATGAATCAATTTAATGGCCTTTTCAAGCTCAAGTTCCTCGTCCATAGACTGGCTAGGCAGACCTTTTTGCGCTAAATAGGCATTTATAAATCGAATGCCTTTTTTTTTGCCATGCAAGGCACGGGCTACAGAAACTGCCAACTGGTCACCCGATATGAGCCATTTATTAACCCGGGCCCATTCGATACCCTGTTCAATTTCACCTACAGAGTACCGCGGTTTTTTTCTATCTTGGTAGTCTTTCAAGCGACGAAGCTTGGATTTCAATTCTTTTTCAGAATGATCTCGTCGCGCAATATATTCCATGATTTTATGACGAATACTCATGGATCACCCTTTGAATATAAATCTAAAACTAAACTTTAGTAAAACAACGAAAAGTTTAAAGCCAATATTTGAAATCGCGTGCCGCCATCTACGATAATCAAGCGACCTTCCGGTGTGTAGGCGACCTTATCCATCAGTGGAATTCGTTTTCCGCCGCCAACCATAAAGCCAATTTTAGATTCATTTTTAAATTTATCGTTAACGATATTTAACATTCCAACGCCGGCTTTGCCATACAACGATTCTTTCAAATTGTTATCCAAGTTGTAAATCCCAATCGCCATCACTTCAAAATAGCTGGATCCACCGCCACCGCTTTGATTGTAAAAATGAGCTTCGGCGCCCGCCTGAATATTGCTTCTTATCACTTTAGTGATCGACGCTTCGCCTTCGATAATTGTATTGGTTTCGCCGCCGGCTTTAAAACTTTGAATACCACCGCGACTTAACCCAGTTTGAAGCTCATATTCAAAATCAGCAAAATAGGATTCTTGAACGGGGGTAGTGCTCGTTTTTGTAGTTGTCGCGGCCGCGGGTTTTGTCTTAGCAGCGGTCTTAGCCATCGTGTTTAAGCCGAAAATCATCATCGCAACAAATAATGCACGAATTGTAACCTTAATCATAAATTCTCCTGTGATTCGTATTAGAAACATCATAACTTTGTTACAGAGCGGGTCAATCTCTATTTGATTTTCTCTAAGCGGGCATATTTGACGACAAACTTTTTAATTGTATTATCTGCGAATAAAACACTCACTTTGAGCATATCTCCGGAACCTTCTGTATCAAAAATAGAGCCCGGCCCAAACGTGGGATGTTTTACTTTCATCCCCTTTGTGAACGACGCGTGGCTTGACACCTCGTCATCCGCATGGACCTGAACATCAAAGCCAGTGTCACTTTCATCATAAGATGCCCGTTTGTTTTGACTGCCCATCGCCGAATACGGAGCCACAGACGAAGGCGCAGACGAAGCATAGCGATCAAAAAAACTATTGGTAACAGAGGTTTTAAATTGCACAAGAGCCGGTGGAATTTCTTTTAAGAATCGAGAAGGCGGGTGCGCTTGATCTTGGCCCCAAATTTTACGCGTCTTTGCATAAGACAGACAGAGCCGCTTGCGAGCCCGAGTCATTCCCACATAGGCCAATCGACGCTCTTCTTCCATATCGTCCTCGGAATCAGACTCAAAACGCAAGGATGGGAATAGGCCGTCTTCCATACCAACTATGAATACATAGGGGTATTCAAGGCCTTTTGAAATATGTAACGTCATCAAGGTGACAGAATTAACTTCTTGATTTAGCTGATCGGCATCCGAAGCCAGTGCCATTTCTTCTAAAAAGGTTTGCAAGGTGCCTTCTTCGCCCCGTTCTTTTAAAAATTGAGTGATCGCGTTGTCTAATTCTTCTAAGTTATCTATCCGGGCTTCTGATTCCGTCGTCGCTTCGGCTTTGAGCGCCTTCAAATAGTCGGTTTTTTCCAAAAGCAGTGGGTAAAGTTCATCCAATCGATAGCTTTGACTCAACGTTCGAAGTTCTGCGATCAGATCTAAAAATCGCCTTATTTTGCTGATTGTTCCAGCATTAAATAGTCTTTGTTCAATTGCCTTTTGAGCCGCTTCTAAAAAGGTAATTTTATCCTTATCAACAAGCTCGTCAATTTTTTCAACAGTCGTTTTGCCGATTCCCCTAGTGGGAACATTAATAATTCGTTTGACCGCAATGTCGTCTCGGGGGTTCAGGCATAACTTTAAATAACAAATGACATCTTTAATTTCCATTCGATCATAAAATCGAACACCGCCTACAATGCGATAAGGAATGGATGATGTTCTGAGCTGCTCTTCAAGGACTCGAGATTGAGAATTCGTTCGGTAGAAAATAGCGTAGTCATTGTAGCCACCTTCGCCCTCATTAATCCAGCTCTGCAAGGTTTTTACAACAAATCGAGCTTCATCGTACTCGGTGCGTTCTTCTCGAATTTCGATTAAATCACCTGGGTTATTGTTTGTAAAAAGTGTTTTGTCTTTTCGTTGAGTATTGTTTTTGATTACGGCCGTCGCCGCTTGAACAATATTATGACTAGATCGATAATTTTCTTCTAACTTGACCGTTTTGGCCTCGGTAAAATCTTTTTCAAAATCCAAAATGTTTTGGATATCAGCCCCACGCCAGCTATAAATCGACTGATCTTCATCCCCAACCACACAGACGTTGCGGTGAAATTGGGCCAGCTGTTTTACTAATAAATACTGAATGTGATTTGTGTCCTGATATTCGTCCACCATTATGAATTTAAATTTTTTCTGATATTCTAAAAGCAAATCAGGGTACATCGAAAACAGTTCATAGGTCTTCAGCAATAAATCATCAAAATCCAGCGCGTTTGCCTTTTTAATATTAGCTTCGTAGGCAATATAAACTTCCAAAGTCTTTGGATCCATAAAATTGCGATTATTTTTCTGAATCGAATCCGGAGTTTGCCCATTCATTTTAGCATTGCTAATTCGCGATTGAAATGTTTTTGGAGGATACAATTTGTCATTAATTCCCAAAGACTGAACTACTTTTTTAACCAAAGACAACTGATCCGAGCTATCATAAATGGTGAAATAAGGTTTGTAATCTAACAAAGTAATATGCTGCTTTAAAACCCGCACACAAAAACTGTGAAATGTAGAAATCCACAATTGCCCGCGTACTGGAATATTTAAAGACAACAGAAGTTGAAAGATACGGCTTTCCATTTCTCGTGACGCTTTATTTGTAAAGGTCATGCACAAAATTTCATCTGGGGCCGCTAAACCGCAGGCAACCAAATACGCCATTCGATGAGTCAACACTCGAGTTTTACCAGATCCCGCCCCGGCTAGAATCAACAAGGGCCCGGCCTGATGCATTACGGCTGCTCTTTGCGGGGGATTCAGATTTTGAGTCAATACCTGTTCAGGATTCATAGTGTAGATGATGTATTCTCAATCCATAGACTTTTCAATGTTTTGCTTCGCTAAAAGTTTGTTTAACGCCAAGAATTGCAAGTAATTTAGACCGAACTCCGCCTACCGATTATTTTTTCCGGCCTGTATCAAAATTGATTCCTGACAAATGATTTGTGGACTTTATTTTTACAAATAGGGTTGAATGTTTAGGTAGCCACTAAAGGTTACTTTTCACTTCCGGGGGGATAAATGAAAAGTTCTTTGAAGTTGATCTGCCTAACGCTTCTTTTGCCATGGTTTTCTTACTCGCAACCTGCCAGCATAAATATTACTACTTTTAATTTGAGATGGTTTGGAATTGGTGGCGATCCCAACGCTCCAAAACCAGAATTTCGAATTCCCATAGTTAAAAAAATGATCGAAACCTATCTTCAAAACACGGGTGTCTTTGTTTTTGAGGAAGTCGTCAAAATTGATGCCCTGGCGCAAATCCTTCCGCAAGGCTGGCAATGTATCAGTTACGTGCACCCAGTGCCAACTCATCAACACGTGGCCTTGTGTGCTGCTCCAGCCATCGCACTTACCAAAGTGTCTTATGACGACAATTTTACTATCGAAGAGGCTACCGGGGGCAATCCTAATTTACGACCAGCTATGCGTGTAGATGTTTCAGAAAAAGCTACAAATCGAAGTTTGTTTACCATCGTAGGGGTTCACTTAAAAGCGATGCCAGACCAAACGGCACTGAGGGTGTCACAGGTTCAGGCCATTTCTAAAGATTTAGCTAAAATTCCAGCAAATCGCCCGATCGTAATTGTAGGTGACATGAACTCGTTCACGGTGAGTGAAACTAAACTCCCACAAGATGACATTGAATACATTCTTAAGGGGTTAAACAGCGTTTCAACAGGGTATTTCCATGTGCCTTATCAAGCTAATATTTTTACCTTTCGGAGCCCACAGTTTCGAAATCAGTTTGACCAATATTTCGTGCGAGGCACCATGCGCGTCACTGCGCTTCCCAATGTATTTCCGGTTTGCAGTGCAACTCAAAATGGCTCTGGATATCTGAACTTTGATTTTTACTACAAGAATGTTTCTGACCACTGTCCTTCCACAATGCAAATTATCGTGAATTAGCCTAGAGAACCGTAGGCCCAAATTGTTATTCAATTGGGGCCTTAGGCTTCAAATCGTTTTAAATCCAGAAGGCTAGGCCTAAAATATGCTGTTAAATATTCAGAACACATGGAATCAATAATCGTTCGAATATCATTTTTTATTTTAATAGGCTTGCCCACCGTTTTTGGTGGCAAAAATGAATTGCCTATGATCGCTATAGACGAATTAATACCCCTTCAGGCCAACGTCGGTTTTCTTGAAGTTGAGCGAAAAAATAAAAAAATTCTAAATTCAAATCGCCGCGAAGAAAAAGAGTACTTTGAAAAACAAGTCGTTCCTGTTGTTCGAGGCCCCGATGGCAAGTTGTATATTGTTGACCATCATCATTTTACTCGGGCCGCCTATGACGCTGGCCGAACCCATGTGTATTATAAAGTAATCCAGGACTACAATTTTCCAGAGCCCCTAACTATGCCTCAGTTTGCAAAGCAATTAATCAACGATAAGCGGGTCTACCTTAAAGATGTCGGAAGGCCAATTAAGTTTGGCCAGTTACCAAAACATATTAGGGAAGTCACTGATGACATTTACAGGTCTCTGGCAGGATTCAGCCGAGAAGAGGACGCTTTTAAAAAAATAAATGTCCCTTTTGTTGAATTTTCTTGGGCAGATTTCTTTAGAGCCTTAATTCCTGAATGGATAGTTCGAAATCACTTCAATATCGCTTTGGATTTGGCAGTCAAACTTGGCCACAGTGAACAATCTGGATCGCTAGCCGGCACAAAGTTTAAAACTGGCAAAGCCTGCCGAAAATTTTATTCAAAATAACTAACTTGAAGTCAGAGGCAATCACCTCGTCTTCTTAAAACTTAAATCCCAAAAGGGTGGTTTGAATCGCCTTGGCGTCAGTAACGAATGTTTTGCTAAATATAAACTTTTGATTTTGAACTGAAATTCTAACATGCAAGTGAGTTTTTGAAATCGGCCAAGAACTTATTGTGTAAGTGCACAGCTTAGAATCTCGAAACCCTCCCACATAACCCTGATTGACCAATTTGAAATCCAGTTGTTTAGTTTGCTGGTAAAAATAACTATAGTCACACCCTTCGCTTGCGATTTCGCCAGGTGCCGCTTTCTGCTTTACATAAACTCGCGACTCTCGATTTTCTCTGGTCGGAGGATTCATTGCATTGGCAAATCTATCCTTGGCTTGCTCAATCATTTTAGATAGTGGTGTTGAATCTGTAAAGAATAAGGTTTTGGTAGTACAAACATACGATTTGTATTTATCTGGCACCGTTTGCAATTTTTGAATAGCCGCCATACTGGCTTTGGCGGCCCTAACAGAATCATCACGAAACTCATCAATAAAAAAAAGAGGGCTGTCTAGTACGTTTGCCAAAAATAAATTTGCCCGGCAATAGGCATCAGCATCCAAATTTGCTTGTCCTAAGGATTCTAAAATCTTAGGCAAATACCCAATATTCCTATCTAAAATTCCATTGTATTTTCCGTTGTTTAACCAAATTAAAAGGTCCGTTGAACCGCCAAATGTTTTAAAAACATAGTCCAAAAGTCCTTTGTCAACAAGGGCATTGGCTTCCATATTTAAAAAAGGATAGTTATACTGAGGATTCATAACCAATTCTTTGGCAATACCTGGATCTAGTTCTCTAAGACGCTCAAGCCAAAGTTTAGGATCATTTCGTGCCTGGTCCATGTATCCTAGACTGTCGAGCAGCGAATCAATAGAAACATTTCGCCCATAGAGTTCTGACTGAATTAAATTTAATTCGCGCAAGAAAAACGTATTTCCACTGGTCGCACTATAGGAAAATTTATCAATTAGAATTTGCCGACCAATTTCCTCAAACTCAGCTTGTGTTAGATTGTTAATCCCAACACTAGCCGCGTAGGTATTTATATAATACGCCAAGGAATCGCGACGGATTCGTTTACTAGAGTCGGAATCAAATCCAAGGACTCCTTCCCTGGATATTTGAAATAGCAATTGCGAACGCTCAAAACCAGTTGGCTCACTTCCATACGCGGAGGTAAAATTAAACGCTATCGTTAAAAACGTGCAAAAAATAAGTCTCGATAGGAGACAATTCATATTTTAGTCTCCTAATATTTAATGACTATATACTTTTAAACAACTTCGGATCGAATTTTTGATCTTAGGCTTAAGCATGTTAGCCAATCGCTTTGTAGCCTGAGATACTGGTAAATTAGCTACAGTGCCACTTTCGTTAGAGTTTAAAATCATTGTATTTCGACCGCCCATTGCTGGCATCCACAAGGGAGCAACACCACCGTTAGGATCTCCGGAAGATGCAAATCGGGTCCAATATCCGATCATTTGATCTGAAAATGCCCATTGTTTTAGTGCCGTCATCGTCATAGTTAAAGGTTTATCTTTGCCCAGTGGATTATAGTTCCAAAAAGCGCGACTAATATTTTGAAGATTATTTGGAAACAGATAAAGCAATTCCATTCCATGGCCGGCGCCAATAAAATTCAATTTTTCGGTAAATCGATAGGCATAATTTTTGCCGGGATTGTATTTTTCTAAATCTTTTATCAAATTCAAAGTAGGCGCTTTAAACATGACTTCTTCAGAAAATGCCTGTAGCGCATTTCGATTGGATTCATATTTTTCTTCAGTAAAGTCTTTTGTAAGTTTTTTGGCTTGCTCTAGATCGACATTCATCAATTCCATTACTATTTCATAAAATGTATCTCGATTTATACGTTTAGGAATTTTACTCATAAAAAGAGGCCCGAGCACATTCATTTCGTCTTCATTTGTTCCAATAAGAACGGAAACGTCTTTATTATGAAGACCTCTTGCGACGGATTCAGCTACCGAATATTTTAGAGTGACGCCATCTATGACAGGGGCCCATTTAATCATGGGACCATCCATTCCTGGCGTAGCCATTTCCATTTGCGAAGCTCGGGTGATAGCTTTAGCATCGATTTTTCTTAGGTCTTTTAGTTTGGGATTTCTGCCGGGAACTCCATCAGAAAGTTTTCGAACTACTTTTTTTCCAATTTCCAGAGCGTTTTCTAACGGAAGTTCCATGGGAGGCGCACTTTGCGGGATCACTTTGCGAAATAGTCCCTTCGCCTTTTCAATTACTAGTAAAGCTAAATTACTGTGGCCTCCGGCCGATTCGCCAAACGACGTAACATTTTTTTTGTCACCACCGAAACTTTCAATATTTTCTTGAACCCATTCGAGCGCCGCTACCTGATCTAAAAGGCCGTAATTACCGGTTCCGCCAACCTTGTCCTCGTTTTGAAGCTCTTCAAGTGCCAAATATCCCATTGCGCCGAAACGATAATTAAAAGAAACAACTATAACTTCCCCTTTTTCAGCCAATGCCTTGGCATTGTATACATCAAGACCTGCGATTTTATGATAACCTCCGCCTACAATGTAGGCTCCGCCATGAATCCAAACCATCACGGGTAGCTTTTTCTTGGATGGATTCGGGGGCACCCATATATTTAAAAAAAGGCAATCTTCTGATCCAAATACTTTGTTAATTCCGGGAACCATCTGTAGCGAAACGGGCCCTTCTTTTACCGCTTGATAAACGTCATTGTTGTCCCGTCGTTTTAATTTTCTAGGTGGTTTCCAGCGAAGCGCTCCTAACGGCGGCTGACGATATCGGATTCCGAGAAATACCTGCGTGTCTCCATCCATTTTACCTTGAATTGGACCCTCAGAGGTTTCTACCACAGGAGTCAATTTAAGCGGTTTTAGGAACTCAAATATGGCCCAACTTGGTTGACAGATGAACAAAAAATATACAGACAAAAGTAAAAAGAGAGCCCTCTGAGGACTATAATTCTTCATACAATTCAAGAATGCAAGGCCGCGTCCAGGTTTCTGTATGGCAATTCCTCAGTCAAGCCTAGATAAATTTACTAGATACCAATTCCAAGAGCCATGGTAAGTCCTAAAATAAACGGAACCATGACAAGTCCAATAAATAAAACTGAAATGATTTGAAATCTTACTTTTTTAGAAAAGCCCATTTCGTCTAAAACTAAAAATGTATTTGTGATCCTAATTTTAATCCAGGTGTAGGTTGAAAAAAATGTGAAGCCAATCAGAATTATTAACAAAAAACTGTAGATCAAAAGGGCAGTTTCCAATTGAGCTTTCCGTTCACTGTCTTCTTTAATTTGATCTTTGATCAGAAAGGCCTGTCCTACGGTTCTTTTGTCGACGAGGTCTTTCAGGCTTCTCATATATTGGTCTGAACCCGATGCTAAAAATCCGAAGATGAGTTTGTTTCCCCATTCTGCTGTCGACGATTCTTTTTGATCATGCCAGGCCTCGATCGGGACTGTCGTCGGTATCAACCCATCATGAATTAAATTTCGCTGACCCTTTACCATGACTTTTGGGGACGCCTTTCCCCCCACGGGCATCAACGCTAACATGGGAAATTTTCCTTCAGCAAAGCCCACTGTTGAATCAAACATCGCTTCAGGCAGAAAAGCACGGCCATAACCCTTGGCAAGATCCGCTTTAAAATCAGCTAGGCTCACAGCCTTTGGCAGAACAATCACATCCGCTGCCCATTGATCAATGGCAAATAAACTTTGAATTTTTATTTCCGCCTTGATGGCCATAGTAAACAGCACACCCAAGAGCAATGAGATAAAAATTAAAACAACCGTCTGCCGTCGATTCTGACCTATTTCTGTTTCGATTATCCATTGGGCTGTTTTCATTTGGCTATCTCACTAAAATCGATTTTGCGAAACCCGGCTTGCGCAAACCGCTGATCATGGCTGACTACGATAACAGTGGATTGGCTTAGATACTGCTTAATTAGGGCAATTAAATTGGCCGTGTTTTCATCGTCTAAATGCGATGTTGGCTCGTCGATAAAAGCAAAACCTGGCTTTTGCAGAAGTAGGCGCGCTAAACTAACTCGCTGTTTTTCGCCGCCACTTATATTTTGTACCAATTCGTCTTTTGAAATTGTAGAAAGGCCCAATTTATTTAGCAATTCAGCAATAGAATCTTCAACGTCGCAGACTAGTGACAAGTTTTGTTGTATCGTCCAGTGGCCGACCAAAATATTTTCTTGATGTAAATACCCGATTCGTCCCAAGCGAAATGCCTTCAAGTCGTCGGAAGACAAAGAACTTAAATTATTTCCATCAATAGTCACATCACCAGTTTGTGGTAATAACAAGCCACATAGGATTTTCAAGAATGAAGACTTACCCGTTCCGCTTTTACCGTGAATCCAAACATGATCTTTGGCTTTGACTTCAAAATTGACTTTTTTAAACAATGGCCGACTTGTAAAAGAAAATCCAATGTCACGACAAACTATGTTCATCTAATGCCTCAACCAAAAAGTCGAAAGAATTTCGTAGGCAATCAAAAGTACGACAACCAGTTCAATCAAATGGCTACGTCTCACGTTTGTTTCCCCTTGCAATAGATTGCTGACTTGCGCCAAAATGTTCATTTTACGAGTCACGCTGTCCTGCCAATCCTTAACTCTAAACTGTGTCGTGGCACCACGATAGATTTTAGCAAGGTAAAAGTCACCCACCACTTTTAAGGAGTTTTCAACTCGCTCTAGAAATTCGATAAATTCGATGTACCTAGTGCTGGCTTCCTCGTACAGGCGATCATATTTTGAAAATAAAATGGAATTTCGTTTTTTCTGGATGTCATCGTATAAATTTCCAAGTTTGATATCTAACAAATCGTCATAGTAGCGCATCTCCATTAAATGGGTGACTGAAAATTCCAAGATATCAGGGATATCGCGCGAACCACCGGGTTCAATCACAATTGCTGAATTCCATTCGATAATGGCCAAATCATTTTCGCCATATTGAAAAACAGTCTCGCGCAAACTGTCTTTCATTTTTTGCGAAAGCTTGACTTGAGTTTCTGCAAGCATCAGGGCTGCGAAATCGACCTTGTTTTTAAAATCGTCGATCGACAAATTGGAATCAAACTCTTCGATAAAATAAACAATGTAATCTTCAAAGCCCATCCAATCAGACGGTTTTTTTAGTGCCGACACAATGGTTTTTGAAATTTCGCGACTTTGTTGCAAAGCCAAACTATCAATCTCGGATCCCTCTTCTAAACTCTGAGCAATTTCAATAAGCTCTTTCCAGGACGTTCCCGGTGCGATGGTAATTTGATAGATAATGGATATAACTCCAAAATCACGTAGCTTAATAACAACGTCGGCTTTAAACGTACGATTTTGAATAGTAATGACTTCTTCGCCCATACCAAACGTAACCGGTGGCTTTTTTAAATGAATGGCACGATCAATGTATTTGGGAACTTTAAATCGATCGGGTCCCCTGTTGTCGTGAAGAATGGCTTCAACCTGGGAAATATTAATTTCTTCGGCGATGTCGAATAGCCGGTAGACTAATATAGTTCCTTTTTTAATCTTAACAAGTTGTGAATCCATCGTATGATTGTAATGACCTGGCTAAAACCGAGTCAAACCCATAATTTTTACTAAATCCTTATGTATCCAAGGCTTTTTCTAAGTAACTTCATTGGCAATTAGTGCAACACAGGCTATAACGTCCCCTATGGCCGGGGACACTCAATCTCTTAAAAATTCACCATCATGTCAGTCGCTTTATTTTGGACTTGCTGTTGTGCTTTTGACAGGTTTTATACTCGGCTGCGGAAAGACCTTCACTAGTGACGCCGACTCTGCCAAAGGCACCGTAAAAATGAAGATTATTGCCCCAGGTTCCGTTGGGGCCGATGCGTCGGCGGTTTTACCTTATTCAACGGCGGTAGTGGACCTTCTTGGGATTTTTGATTTGGTTTCCACCACGGGTGAATACGCCCAGTTTTACACTAAGGCTAGTCGAAATAATAACGAAATTATTGGTAGCCAGCCCCAAGGACGTTTTTTAAAAAACAAACAAGGCGTCTATATTCCCAAAAATTACCTCAGTATGCAAATCGCGACATTGTACTACCACACGCAAAATTTAGTTAAACTTGAACAATCATTAAAATTCGATGGTTCGCGAACAACGCCTCTAAAAATCGTATTGGACACCCCTGTCTTGAACACTAAACAGTCCGAAAATAATGCTTTTTATGAAGGGTCTTTGGATGCCATCATATTTTTAAAATATTCTGATGGTGAACTGCCGCTTTCTCTAAATGGCGGTGTTTTCGCGCATGAATACTTTCATTCTATTTTTGAAAAATTGGTTTTAAAAAAATTGAAAACGAATGACCTTTTCAATATCCCAGTTTCAATTAATAAAATTCAAGAACGCACAACAATGGCCGATGTTGAAAAAATAGATTTATCACCGCGAATAGTTTCATTAAGTAAAAAATTGGCGGCGGGAACCTTGAACTTAAGCAAAGACAACGTAAAATGGTACTATGCTTTGTTGCTCAAAGGATTTAACGAAGGGCTTGCTGACTTTTGGGGTTGGTCCTATGTAAATGACATTTCATTTATCAGCCACTCGCTGCCGCAAACTAAAACCACTCGAAAAATCGACTTAACAGCTCAAAAAATAAGCTCTTTGAAACTGCTATCAGATGCCGAAATGCTGAGTATCGTTTTTCAAACCTCTGAAGGTACTTTGACTACACAGGATGAAAAACTAGAACTAATCAACGCATTTTCCTACATGCTAGGTTCGCGGGTAGCATTGTTTTTCAAATCCTATTCAGAAACGATTCAAAAGGAACGCGGTCTTACGCCTGAAGTAACAAAAACTACTATGAATCAGTTCGTCGTCGACTTCATCCAAAGCATGGCCAAAACATTGCCAGAAATCGCGCTTGCTGCAGACAATTCGGTCTTGGTGACATCGTATTCCCTAATTTATAAATTTTTATCCGGTCAGACAATTCCAAATAAAAATGAATGTGATCTTTTAAAAACGTTTCTAGAAAATGATTCCAAATTGGCCAATACTTTAGACTGCATGTCGTCTGCCGCGGCATTCAAATTGGGTCCAAAAGGATCTCAATGATTCGCCTAATTGTATTCTTTTTTGCCTTGGGCGCCTCGAACCTGAGTTTTGCAATGCAGGTGTCCTTGTTTCCCTTAATTCTGAATCAGCGTTACATGGAAAATGAAGATGGCGATTTGTATTTTCAAAAAGTGGATTCCTTAGCGTTTAGTCTGACTTTTGATTCGTATCAGCTCGGAATCGAATCGGGTCGATGGTCAATGCAATCAGGAACATCCTTGCTTGGCTTTAGAGAAACCGTTCAAACTATAAATACATCTCACCTTTTTAAAATGGGATCCACCTTTGACTGGCTTAGTTTTTATTCTGGAATTGGAATTGGATCCTATGAAACAGAACTGATCAGCCTTTTTAACGGTGTCTCAACGACAACCAAATCCGGGCAAACACTTTTTGCCTCTGGCATCGTTTCTATCCAAGCGGTTTTTTGGTTCCTCCATGTAGATACGGAATTAAAACTTGTATTTGGTAAGGATTTTCGTCCTCAGCCGACTCCTGATCTGGCTTTGAAATTAGGAGCCGTTTTTTAAATGAACCCATGTAATTCAATAATGTTTATTCTTTTATACCCAGCGTTTCTAATAGGCATCGCACTGTTTTCGCCCCAAGTTCACGCAAAGCCCGCCCTGCATACTAAATTGAACGAAGTCGACTGTCAGTTCAAAGCCCACCATGGCAATCGTGAAACCTGGGGAGATGTTTGCGCCAGTTTTGTCGAGTCCATTCATGAAAAATATCCGATAAGCTCTTACAAAGCTCAATGCAGCGATTTTCAAGAGACAACGCTTTCTGACCATTTTCACTTAATTCAGCTTTCTCCTGCTTTATACCTTATGCAATTTCGTTGCAATTCCGGTGCTTATAATAAGTCGTTCTTATATTTTCTGTTTGATCAGTCACATGCAAAAAGAAGTATAAGAGGTACCAAGCGCCTTCCCCCGCCACTAATTCAGTTTCCGAATGATCCTGAATTACTTAGCAACACAGACATTCAAAAACGATGGAAACTGGACAGCAGCCAAACAGAAATCTTCAAAAGCAATTTGAATTTAAAAACTTGGGCAATGACGTCCTATAGAAAAGGACTTGGTGACGGATCTATTGGGTACTACACAAAATATAAGTTCAACAAGAACACCGGAATTCCTAAACTACTTTTTTCATCGACTCGGATTTTGGAAGACCATAGTGACGGCTACTTTTTTGATCCAAACAAAGACCCATCAGGCAAAGGGTGGATTTCATTTAATCCCCGAAACCCCATTGAGGGCAGCCTGATATCATTTCAATAGTCTTGTTTACCTTTTTAGGAATTTGCGAAGGTTTCTAGTTTTGGAAAATGGGCAATAAAGCCAACATAGGCAAGCGCCAGAAGTGGAAGCATCGCCCATTGGTTTGAATTAATGTTCGCAATTAAAAATCCGAATACACCACAGGCCTCTGTAAGTGCCATTGAGACAATAAATGCCGTAAATTTTTTATTAAAATTAGAAAAAATTTCGAGTTCCGAAAGTGGGAGATTTTTGAATATCTGAATGTCTTTTGGGGAATAAAGAGGCTTTCCCTGTTCATTTCGCGCATTCTCAAATTCCGCCAAAAGTTCGCTTGGATTTCCCGGCCTACTTTTTTTAGATTTTAAAAACTTGGGAATATAAAATGAAAGTGAAAACGTAACCAAGGCGACAATCAAAATTGGCAAACTCTCGGGGGCTAAATAAAGTTCCTTGAGCGCATCGAAATCAAACCGTTCCACTTTATTTTTCAGCGTTACTACAAAAAATAATATAGAAACGGAAAAAGCGATTGCAAACCATAAAATATAACAGGTAAGCAACCGACTTTTTAATAATGTGCGTAGTTCATTCGACATTGAAAAACCTATCTAACTTAGTTTTTAATTTTTTGAATGATCGCGGATTCCGCTTTGTATTTTTCTAAATACCGTGTGCGTTCAGCTTGCGCTTCTTCATTAGTGCCATATAAACCAAAAGAAACTCGGTACCACATTTTATCAGCCACTTTTGCTGGGAAAACGTTTGTCTGATAGCCTTGGTCTTTTAATTTTAAGGCACGTTTTTCAGCTTCCTCTTTTGTATTGTAAGAGGCCACTTGAACCGTAAATTTACCTAAAGCATATTGCGAAATATCTTTTGGTAAGCTTGATGGCAAACGATTTTCCGCTTTTGGAGCGGCTTTTGCTTCGGGAACTTTACCTTCTAAAAACGATTCGGCTGCTTCTAGTGGGGCATCTCCGTGTTTTGGCGCAGGTTTGGCTGCGGGAGAGTGGGCGGCTGCTTCGGGACCACCGTGGCCATGTGGAGTTTCAGCGGCTGCGTGAGGCGCTTCGGCATGAGGATCTGGATGATGGGCCTTAGTCTTAGTAGCCGGCTCGCGAACCTCTTTGGTTGCATGCTCGTCCTTAGCAACGGCGTGTACTTCACCATGCGCAGGTGCTGGTTTAGCGTGCTCGTCACCATGAGCTGCCACTTTGCCATGTTCTTCGCCATGCGCGGCTGGTTTTCCATGCGCTGGGGCGTTGTCGTCCCCTTCGGTGTCATCCGCGATGAATTCTTCTTTTTTCAATTTATCATCAGCTAACGTTTTTATTTCATCGTCAGATATCATTTGCTCTTTTGGAGCGGTCGCTTCGCCGTGTGTGGCCTCTGCGGTTCCTTCGCCTTCGCTAGCTACGGAACGTTTTTCTGTCGTCGCGCTGGGTTCTAATTGAGCCAGCTTGTGTTGATTGTCGCTATATTTTTTACCGATGTACGTACCGATCGAAAACGACAGTAACGAGATGAAAAACACTAACACTAATTTTACGGCAACATCTGACTTTGCACCCATTGTTAATCCTTGTAATGAATCAATTGACTTACTATTAGGTTATCGGATTTAGACCGCCCGGGTCAATACGACCTTAGGTGAGTCGGCAGGAAAAACCAAAGAAAGTTAAGTCTCAAACAAAAAAACAAAATAGAGGGAACTGCCCTGAAAAATCAACGATTTTATTGGTTGAATCCCTAAGATATTGATTTAGTATTGGTCCGACTGCTGTCAGAGAGGGCCTATGGACTTAGATCAGATCCTGTTCGCATCGTTAAAAGCGTGTCGGCTAGGCCGTCAAGTATTACTTAGTTATTTTGGCGAACTTAAAAAAATCGAAGAAAAATTTCATGCTGGTCTAGTAAGTGAGGCCGACAAGGAATCAGAACGCGTGATTAAGTCCTATCTGCTAGAAAAATTTCCGGGGACTTTCTTCCTGGGTGAAGAAACTTTTTTTGAAAACAACGAAGATAAAAAAACTGACCAAGGGAAATGGATTTGCGACCCTTTGGATGGAACAACAAATTATGTTCATCAATTTCCCGTGTTTTGCATAAGTCTAGCTTTTGAATGGCAAGATCAAGTGCAAGTCGGCGTTATCGACGTACCCATTTTAAATGAAACCTACACAGCGGTAAAAGGCCAAGGTGCTTTTGTAAATGGTCGCCCATTATCTATTAATAAAAATAAAGAGATCAGCAAAAGCTTGCTAGCCACTGGATTTTTTCCAGATGATAAAATTGCTCTTGCGGAACAATTAAAATATTTTGGATCTATTGTAGGCGATTGCCGAGGCGTACGTCGGGCCGGCGCTGCCGCCTATGATTTGTGCCAAGTAGCTCGCGGCGTGTTTGATGGATTCTGGGAAAAAAACTTAAGCCCCTGGGACGTCGCAGCCGGGCAAATAATTGTAGAAGAAGCCGGCGGTGTCGTTCGCACCTACAAAAATGAGCCTCACAATCCTTATAGTAAATCTTTGGTCGCAGGCAATGAGGCCATTGTGAATCAAATCATCACTCGGTTTAATGGAACTCAACTTTAAACTGAGGCCGGCTAAACGATACAGCACAACTTTGTTCACACACGACTTTTGGCCAAATTTAAAATCTAGCCGCCATAATCTAATTTATCTGTCCGAATAAAAATCTCATCAGTACCTGGAGAATTTATTTATGACAAACATAAGATCTACAAAAAGAAATTTAATTTTGGTCCTTGGCGCTTTTGCTTGCCTAGCCGGTACGTTTTATAAACTGTCTCCAGCCATCACCGAAGAAAATGCGCTGTCAGCCCCAATCGAAAATGAAGAAAATGAAAAGAATTCTAAATCGATGGAAGTGTCAGAAAACCTTAGCCCCCTTGAGCAGCAAATGCATGGTGACTACGATGCCGATTTTGAAAAGGCGGCAATTCCAGTTCCTCATAAGATAGCACGAGTCACCGTTTTTTCGGATCGAGCGACTGTCTATAGAGAGGCAAAAGTAAATTTCAAAACAGGTTTTCGTTGGATTGCTTTTACAAACCTTCCAGCTAATTTCGACAAACAAAGTCTAAGAGTAAAAGCAAGTGAAGCCTTTAAGGGCCGAATTTCTCAAATTATTATTCAAGATAGTTTTGAAAAGGTCACATTGCCCGGAACCATCCTTAAAGAACTTGCCGAACTTAGAAGCCTCTACGGGACCCTATTGGACCAAAATCATCAATACTCGTCTCTGGACAATCAATTTGATTTTATCCATGGATTGAAACTCGAAGCTCCGTTTACTCGTGCACCAGCCACTGTGGGATATAAAAGTTTCACGGCTTCGCCGCAAATATTAAAAAACGCAATGGATGAAATTAACGATCAATCCAAAGATTTAAATAGTCGGCGACTTTTGGCTCAATAAAAAATTTCGAAAACCAAAGAGAAAATCTCGCTTTTGGAAAACCAACTTCAGCATGTAACCGATTTGTCAGAACAGAAAAAAAAATCCCAGGTGTTTGTTCTGCTATTTTCTGAATCGAACACGGACTCGACTCTTGAACTAAGTTATATGATCAACAATGCGTCCTGGCACCCCGTCTATGATGTTCGCGCGGACTTAACCAGCCGTACAGCGTCTGCATCAATTGAACTTGTTACCGCGGCCCTTGTTGAGCAGCACACTGGCGAAAACTGGGACCATGTGCAGCTAACAGTTTCAACATTAGATCCATTACCTTTGTATTTGCCTAAACTTAAAAGGTGGACATTTTCAGAAAAACGAATCGAAGCGCCTGCCAAAATGGCTGCCTTTGGGAAAGGTTCTGAAGGAACAGGTGGCGCTGCCCCTTCAATGCCGACTCCCGATATGGCAATGGATGCAGCTCCAAGTCCTGTTCAAGCAATGAGTCCCCCAGAAGCCCCTAAGGCAATTGCCGCAAAAGAAGAAAAAGTGGCAAAAAGAGATGAGGCTGAATACGACAGCCTTGATCAAGCAAAAGATTTCAAAGGTGCCAAAGCAAAAAAGGCCTACAGGCAAAACGCGGCAAATTCTATTTCAGATGGCGCAATGAGGAACGATAAATCGATGTCCAATACAGGTACCGTTTTTGGCGCCTTAAAATCCAATGGCCCGGCAGATAAAATAGGTGCAAATGGCACACGACGAAGTGCTCCCAGTTCAAATAATTATGAACTACAATCCTTGGAAAGCTTTTTTCCTTCTTTAGTCCAAATAAAACAAAGCGTCGCCAATATTCAAAGCGATATACCAAAAAGCGAATCCTACGAGATTACAGAACAGCCAACGGCTCCTGCGAAAAACAATTATACAGATTCGAATCTGCCTGCAATGACAGCGCGTGGCCGAAATATTGAATTTGTTTCGCCGTTCAATGTGACTATCAATTCAGATGATGCTCCCCAAAAGATTCCATTTGGATCACAAGTTCTAAAAGCCGAGTTAAACTATTTTGCCATTCCTAAAAAAAGCTCAAAAGTCTATTTACGTGCAAAAACGCTGAACTCGTCCAATGTCCCGTTGCTGGGTGGACCCGCACAAATATTTATGAATGGGGATTTGATTAGCAAGACTACTTTGTCTTCGATTTCAGAAGGAGGCACCTTCAGTTTTGATTTGGGCAGTGACAGCAATATTGAAGTGAAGCGGGTTGTTGATCGTAAGTCCGACGATTCTGGATTTTTCAAAAAATCCCATCACAACGATTACAAAATTAAAATCGAAGTCGCCAATCATCATGCATTTCCAGTAAAAGTTGAGCTAAAAGACAATTTCCCTCAGTCCCCTAATAGCGATATCCAAATAGAATTTAAATCACGCAAGCCTAGCTCGATTAAAGACAATCAAGGCCTGCTAGTATGGCAACTGGCAATCCCGCCTAAAAGCAAACAAGATGTACTTTTTGATTATGGTATAACGTACCCTGCCAATTTTATAATTACTGAGGAGGACTAATGAAATCCTTTTTTACATTCATTCTTATGGTGTTTTTTAAATCTTTGGCTTTCGGCGCTGGCGAATCTCGAGTCACTGAAGTCAGTGTTTTTAAAGATCGAGCCTACGTAAAAAGGCATCAAATACTGCACCTTGAAAAAGGTCCCAATAGTATTGTTTTTAATGGAATCACCCCTCTTGCGGACGTAGATTCACTTAAAGTTACACTTCGTGAAAAATCGACAGTTCGTGTTTTGGGAATCAGAAACGAAAAAAAATTTCAACTGGAATCCAGAAATAAGCAACTCGAGTCCTATCGCGAAGAAGCGGTTTTGCTGGCTCAAAAGCAAAGCCGGATTTTAGAAAAATCAGAATCTTTGTCCCATGAAGCCCAGAACTTAGGACTGTTGTCTGAACACTATTCCGATTCCTTCTCACTAAACCTACATCAAAACACTTGGACAAAAAGTGGTTTTAAATCCTTTATGGATTTATGGGGACAGCGATCCCTTTTCGCTAATTCGACTTGGTCTAAACTTTTTGCAGAATTTGAAGAGAATTTCAAAAAAATTGAAATGGTGAAAAATAAAATTGAAGAACTGTCCACTCCCTCTGACAAACTCACCCTTTCAGTTTATATAGAGGTAGTCGCCTCTGAAAAGGTGGACGCCAATGTGGACCTAAATTATTTGGTTGGAAATACGGGTTGGTTGCCAACTTATGATCTGCGGGTGGATAGCAAAAATGGAAAAGCTATTTTAGAACAACATGCTTATGTTTGGCAAAATTCGGGCGAAGACTGGACAGGGGTTCAACTAAACCTCAGCAATTTTCGAGCTCCCCTAAACACAAATCCTCCTGAAATTTATCCCGCTACCTTGAATTACCGCGAGGCTAAAGCCGTCCAAACAAGTGTAGCCAGCAAATCTGAAGACGCCAGCGAACTTTCTATTGCCACTGCCAATTCATCCGACTCAAGTACAGAAGGTGAACAAGCCCTATCAAAAACCTTCGAGATTTCCGGTCGGCATACAGTTAAAGACAGCCCTAAAAGGATTAAACTTTTCGTCGCTAAAAAAGAAGTTCCTTATAAAGAGCATTTAGAGCTTGTAAGCGCACAGTACTTAAAAGTTTTCCGAAAAGGCGAACTGTTAAACCAGTTTAGCTGGAATTTGGCAGAAGGTGCTTTGTACGTTTATTACAATGGCAGTTACCTAAATCAAACTTGGTTGGCAGCCGTTCCCCAAGGGAAACCAATAAACATTAACGCCGGAGTTGAGCACAATCTAGTGGTGACCACTTGGGAAAATAAAAAATCCAGAAATCCGACTGCCCTTAGCAGCACAAAACATTTTGAAAAAGAGATTCACACACAAATTGAAAGTTTCGATGACAAGCCTCGACAGATTCGAGTTATGCAGCAAATTCCAGTCTCGGAGATTGATGCTGTAAAAGTTGAATTTGAGTCTCCAAAAGAACAAGACCAATTAAAAAAAGATGCTGACAATATTGGTTGGTACTATTGGGACGTCTCTATCCTGCCCAGGAAGTCAAAAACACTATCAATAAATTTGGATGTTGCGACGCCTACGGCATTTAATTTTCAATGGTAGTGCAAAAAATCCATACTTGGGCCCAAAATTGTCAGTTTGTATACTTAGCTATCATTTAATTCCTGGAAAATCAAAATACCAGGCTTAGGAATGGAGTGAATCTAGCACCTGTACTAAGCAATATGAAAAATATTTTTCCCGTCTTGTTACTTACCGTCCCCTTCTTTGCCTGGTCAGGCGCTGACATTTCGAATCCGCTGAGGGTTTCGGTAGATCATTCAGAAACAAGCCAAACGATGTCGGCAGTCGATATTTCAATAGCAGGAACAAATGAGACCGAAAAAGACACCATAAATCAGATCCTGAAAGACCCCAATTTCGTTGAAAAATTTAAATTGATGCATGAATCGTTGACCCAAAAATGGAATGAATTTTCTGGGCAAATGCTTTCGAGAGCCTCCAAAGAAGTAGACAGATACAACGCCTCTTTTTTGTTCGGCCTTGAAGGAAATCAAATCAAGCTGCTTGGATCCAATGTTGCGGATATTGAATTGAATATTTTAAAAATGCCTATTCAGGCGAATGCCTATTACAAATTCGAAGCCAAGCCTTCTTTTCATGATGGAAAACAACTTCGGAAAGACATTTACGTTATTGGCTTGAACGGATCCAGTTTTATATCTGCCGGAACTGAAATTAGAATTACTTTTTTTAGAGAATTCGACACTAAGTTTGAATCTGTTTTTTCAGAGTTACCTTATTGGTTTGATCAAATTCCACGTTCAGCTTCCGAAATGAGTAAACTAAAAGTTCAGGAAGGCGTTCGCTTAGAAATTATAGGAAAAGTTTCCGTGTCTAAAAATGTCAGCAACCTTTTGTCGTCAACTACCTTATCTGCTGCCATTGGCTATGACCTGTTTCAAGGCTTATTCATGCTGGATATTTTCAAATATACCCCCAATGAAGTGCGTGCACGTTTTATGGGAACTATCGATCATGGCAGTTTGAATGCCGGAGCCGCATTGAACGGTCTAACTGGATTCAAAGTTATGAATTTAATTCCCAAATGGTTTAAACGGTATACAGATTTTGGACTAACCGCAAACGTTACGAAATCATTCAGTTTTTTTGACAAATATCCAATTGAGTCTCACGTTGTCGACTATTTTTTCAGATTCAAGTCTGAAAAAGACGCGTCACCAATATCTGCCAAGTGCGCTCAATCAGGTGAAGGTGAATTTGAAGTCAGTAGCCAAGATCAATCGCCCCCCACTTCAGAACAAGCATTTGACCAAATTTTAAATAGTGTCAAATCGGGCAAATTTGTTTCTTTATTCAATCCCAATTTACGCGAGACAGCGTTTTCAGTTGCGCTTTTAAAGAATGCCGTAATTGCGGAAAAACTGGCCTGCCAAGATCGCGCACTGCCTGCCGAGAGACGTCGGGTACTTCATTTTTTTCAGGGACGAATAGCTTCGGATGGCTATTCTATAAACTTCGGACCTAAATTGGGTCGTATTGCTGGTATAGAAAATTCGGTTGGAGGATCGGAATCTTTTATTTCATCGACAAACGAAAAAAAAGAATTTGATTACTTTTTATTGCTCAATAGTACCGGAAAATATACTAACCACTTTCTATTTGGTCGCTCTGAAAATGAATACACCACTGATTTGGATGCGCTCTATAGATCAGACAAAGACAAAAATGTACTAACTTTTCTAAATTTCTACCAGCATTTGCGATACAAACAGAAAAATATGTCGGCGTCCGATTTGAAAGACATCTATAGTGAAGTAGCACGTTCAATTCCCAGTCAGTTCCCGTATCGTGGTGACGTTTTAAATTTAATTCCTAAAAGTGATCAACGGAATTCACTGATTTCAATTGTCTATTCACTTTCGCAGCAGGCTATAGTCGACTTGGATAAAATGGAAAAGGGCGAGTTATTTCAGAAACTATCGAATTTTTTCGAAAATCATCCTAAAAAGCATTTGATGAATTTACCTAGAGGCCTGGGCGATGGCGAAAGTAAATCGTTCAATGAATACGTGGTAGAGGTCTATAATATGTTGAACAAACTTTCTTGGAAAGCAGCTGAAGATATATCTAACTTACCGCTTGAAGAACGCACACAAATTGGCCGCGAACGGTACGTGGCCTTGAAGGAGCTACTTGGAACGCCCGTTTTCACAGAATTTCTTTTTAAAGAATTTCTGCCGCAATTAATTCATCAAGATGATGCAACAAAAGCGATGAGTGTTCAGTTAAATGTTCAATCGGATGCGATTCCAAGGTTTGAAGAATCCTTTGGAGACAACCAGTATTCATCGATTTATGACGCTGTTCTATTACTACGTACGATAATTAATGATCGATCTCTTGATCTGAGGCTAGAAAGCACTACTGGCCAGAATAATTCTTTGAATGTAAGTCCGATTGCAATGAAAGGATTTAAACTTTACTAATGAATATTATGTCAGCCTTATTTTTTTCAATTTTACTCTCCTATTTTGCCCAAGCCGATGCCGATTCATCTGGCTGCGGATATGCAGATGCAAGTGCAGAATTAGGTGATGTTCGATCACAAGGTAATATGGGTTGGTGCTACGCCAACACAGCTGCCGATTTGATTTCTTTTCGATTCAGAAAAGAATGGAATTACAAGCAAGCTTCCGCCAATTTTATTGCCTTTGGATACAATTATAAACAAAACAGTTCCGAACCTGGCACCTATATTTTCACTGAAGGAGGCGATATTCGTGCAGCAGCTAGTTACGCCAGTGAGTTTAAATATTCGTGTCCTCGCGAACTTGATAACGTTTTTATTTTTGGTGGCCTTAACCTCCAACTGAAACAAAAATTACACACGGCTGAAAAACTGAAAAGCCTATTTGATCGCAGAAACCAGTCAGCTGCCTCTTTAAAAGAATATGAGGATTTCATTTCAGAATTAAACGAAAAAAAATCAATCATCACTTTTTTAATGCCGCAGTTTGCAGCAACACAAGAAGAGGCTGTAGCCGCCCAAAAAGCTAGTTTGGCAAAGTCGTTGAGCTTAGATTTGAATTTGGCGGTGGTCGATATCGCAAAAAATGTCTGCCAGCCCTATCAATTACCAATGAGCCTACCCCGAGACCAAATTCGTCGAGTGCATGGAGATGTAAATCAATATTATGATAAATTGCAAAAAAAGATAGTTTATGAAAAGCCGAATATGTTAGATATTATTGATCGAGAATTAACGGATGGAAATGTTGTTGGTATCGATTATTCCATAAATCTAATCAGTCCGGATTTAAAAGATACTGATAGTCATGCCTCGGTTTTAGTTGGGCGTAGTATGGACAAAGTAAAAGGCCAGTGTATGTATAAAATCCGCAATTCATGGGGCAAAGGCTGCGTTGATCATTGGAGCGGAACCGATTACCAGCGTTACAATGCAAATGTAAAATGCGAAGAATCAGGTCATGTTTGGGTCACCAAAGCTAACCTAAAAGCTGCCTTAAGTGGCTTTGTTTACATTGATCTTCCGCCTAAGCAATAAACCCCACAGCCAGTCTTTAAGCCGGTCCTAGGCTCCCAGACCTCATATATTACAACTAGACTGGTCTAATTAACTCGACGTGATTCTTTAGTTTTGTGTTTCGATATGATACACTGTCTTAGAATGGGACTCTTACGTCGGGGA
>JAYVPD010000005.1:0-2852 GCA_043757515.1 Pseudobdellovibrionaceae bacterium | reverse complement strand
AACACTAAATCAATGTTCCACCATGAGTTTAAAATCTGTTTTAATTTTTTGATCACGTGAATGTGTTCAAATTCATTCCAGTTAATCATTGACATAGCCACTCCTATTTTAATGAATCCCTTTGGGATTCTCAGCGGAACCAAAAGGCTCCTGTAATTTCTTAAGTCACCTATCGTCTAACTTTTAAACAAACTTAAGAGGGACTTTTAAAAACTGTCCAATCGAATAGAATGGATTACAATCAGAAAACTCTGGACATTGGTCTAGGATTCTCGCAGATATTTTAAAAAATTGTTCAAAAGAAAAGTTATTTTCAAACAGTTCTTATTCTGAGCGTTGTATTTTTAGTCGGTTTTATTCTTCGATTTTTAGGAAACTTTAGGAACCTCATTTATACTGTTACATTTTTGAAATGTGTAGCAATGAAGCCTGTCTTGGCTATCTTCTATTGGCAGTAATTTGTGGATTCGGATTGCTGATTTTTTTAGGTTTAAAATACAACACGGTTTTTTTAGCTAAAAATTTGCTAATAACAACTGATTCTATCTGGAGCTCACTTCAGAATCGTACACAGTTGAATTTCCTACGACCTGGTCTCGGAAAGCTATATTGAAATCAAGTTCTTCCGGAAAGAAAATGGCGTCCTATGCGGCAATTAGTATGTTCGGAAAGCACAAGTTCGAAATTCCTAATTTGGGAACAGTACAGTCAAACTTTCCTAGTTGGAATTTTCAAGTGGGTTACAGCTATTTCCTAAACGGAGCACTTTTTGGAATAGCCGAAAATGTTTCTAAAACAAGGCGGATTGGCCGGTACTGCCTTTTTCCCTTACGACTTCCTTTATTCATTCGCATTTTTATGTTGGTCCTATAGTTTAGTCGAACCGTTAAAATCCGTTTATTCCGGTATTCCTAGGACACTGCCCAAATTGACGACAAGCTTGAAAAATATTCAAACCTCCTGGCCCGCCTGTGGCCCCTATTTGATTTCCCGAGGCACCTAATTTGATAGGATTTGCTCTATGGAAACAGTTTCGGTTAGCGACTCCTATTCTAAATCAGTTCGTCAAGACTCTTCAAATGCGAACGTGGGCTTACCGCCCGAGCAGTTAAGTTTTGACGAACTTATGGATATTGAAGATCAAACGGCGCGGCTTGCGTTGATTCCCTACACTAATTATCACTTATTAAACGCAAAGGAATTTTCCTTCCCCCAGCGCCGGTTTTTCATACTATCTGTTATCGTGCATATTATTTTTGCGGGTTACGCTCTGACTATCATAGTTGAAAAATTGAAAAAACCTGAGGTAATTGAGGTTTCTTACGTATCTCCAAAAATGATGACCGCCGTTTCTTTAGAGCCAACGCAATCTAGTTTTAATCAACCAGAACCTCCTGCAGTCGAAGAACCGGCGCAAGAGGCAATCAAAGTTAAACCCGTCGCAAAGGCCAAAGCAGTTGCTAAATCAAATTCAAAAAATAGCTCTAAGTCAGCAAAGGTTATTCCAGTTGTAGTTGCTGCCAAAAGTTCAACCATAAAAACAAATTCAATAAAAGCGGCCTCAACATCGAAGGCCGAGCCAATGGCCACAGTGAGCGATATTGAGGTCCCTGATTTGACAGCAATCTCTGTAGAAGAGTCCGCTAAGCCGTCCTTGAAAGAAATCGAAACTGATTTTGACAAGATTGATAAAGTTCAAAACGAGAAACTTCTAGCTGATACTAAAACGGATTCTAAAATGTTGGCCGATTCAATGTCTGATTTAGACAAAGCCACTAACGAACTCGCTGACGAACATTCCGACGTCGAAGATTTGGCAGCCGAACGATTAAAACATTTGCAGGAACAGAAATCACAAATAAAAAAAGCGGCTAAAGCTAGCAGTGGACCTGCCATTCACAAGGCCGCACTTGCAAGCAATGCAAACTCCAATGGCTTTCAAGATCAAGCATCAGAAAATCAAGGAGGCGCTGCTGGTGTTGGCTCGCAAAGCGAAGGGATAGTGCGCCGTTTGGAAGATTTGCGCCAACGCCCGGGCAATCCTCGTCCTGACTATGACGTCAACGATAGAATGAACGGACTTTCAGGAACCATAGTGATCAATGCCTATGTCACCAAAGAAGGAAGCCTCACTTTGTTTCGTTTGATTCAATCAACTGGGCACAGAAACCTAGACAGAAAAACATTAAGTGCCTTAAAAAACTGGAAATTTTACCCCGGTCAAGAAGGCTGGGTAGAATTGCCATTCAAATGGGATCTTAAGGGTGGCGTTCAGCAAAAGCCTACTTTACTAAAACGACGATAGATAAAAATTAAAAAACAATTCCGATAAGAAATTCGCCCGTTAAAGAAATTGGCGAAGGCGATTGAGAATCAACTAAGCCACCGTAGAGCGGCCTGAACTTTAAACAAGTCAGGATCATAATTAAATTTGATCAGCTCGCCACCAATCACGAAGGACGACGAAATCGCCCACTCGGCCCCAACATCGTATCCGCCCAAAAGAAATGAAGACGGACCAATAAAAAAATTAAATGGCTTTCCTTTTGATTCAGAATATTCGGTCTCACCCCAAGCAATTGAAAAACCCAGCACAAGAAAGATAATTATTTTGATCATTTTATTGCTGCCTTAACAAAAAAAAATCTAGATTAGCAAAGCCGATCTAGATTTTATAATTTTTAAAATTTCAATGCAAATACTGTCGAATCGGCTAGCCGAAAAGTTCTTTGTCTGACTTAGATGTGCCTTGGTTTCTTAATTTGGCTTTTCTTTTTACGCCTTTTCTTACTAATTTTTTCTTTCTGATATTTTCTGTTTTTTTTGTTTTTGAAGCCATTGTCCGATCTCCC
>JAYVPD010000004.1:0-2863 GCA_043757515.1 Pseudobdellovibrionaceae bacterium | reverse complement strand
AACCTAAAAAAGAAGGGGCACCCGTTGATGCAACCAAACCCTAAAAGAAGGAGGACAATTGAACGTTCAACCGGTTTCGATCATGCCGAAAAGCATGGTGACTGGTGTGCAGAAAAGAGAGGGGAAAGCTCTAGAAAGCCCACCGGAGATAGAAAACCGTGTCGAATCAGAAGCGTTCAGCAAGGAACTTGAACGAAAAGTTGATCAGTCCAAGATGGACAAAGAACCGATTTCTCAGCGGACTCCCGTGCCCGATTCGAGACGATCTGTTTCAGTCCAAGGACAGAAATCAGCAAATGATGAATCTAAAGGAGCTTTAAAAGAAGCAGCCAAAGAAGAAAAAGATTCATCGGCAGAGACTAAAGATGCGAGCGATTCAGAAATTAAAAGTGTTAAATCTGAATCCGGCCAAAGCAGAGTGACTAAAAAAGAGACTAAAGAAGAACGTCTCAAGAAATTTATGGACTCGTTAGAGAGTGAATTTCAAATACCTCCGGCTAGAATAGTCGAGGCATTCAGTCAGCTCAGCCCGCAAGAATTATCTCTTCCTGCTGACCAATCAGCCGATCGTGTCGTCGAAAAACTGGATCTTGATGGAGACTCTGCTGTAAAGGTTAAAGGCCTATACGGGGATCTTGTTCAGGATTTGGAAAAAATCGACGCGAGGACCGCAGAAACTTCGTCGGCACAAAATAAAATAGTCAGTGTATCGGCTTTGGGCCTTACGCAGCAGCGATTTGATAAAGTCAAATCGCAGCGAGTTGCTTTGCAAAAATCTTTGGAACAAATGAACCAAAGCTTTTGGCAACCACAAGCCCTGACGCCAATACCAATTATCGCTCAAAGTGAAGTCGCACCTAAGTCAGGACGACAGCAAGTCGCACTGGATTCCTATCGAGATTTGTCTTTGGCTGGAAACTCGGCGCTGACTGCAGAGGGCTTGAATCTTCCGCAGGATCGTGAATTTATTTACGATCCTAAAACGGGTGAAGTCTTTGCCCCTGATAACGGTTTAAAAGCCGCTTTGATGCAATCAAGTGATCAACCGTGGCGGGCGATTTCAGAAGAGGCCGATGGTGGCGAGCCTGGAAGCGACAAATCGGCAACTGTTGTTGCATCTCCATTATTAGCTAAAAACTATGGAATGGAGAAAGCTTCGGGTATCGAGTCGTTGCCAAAGTCGAATCTGAATATGATGTCGGGCAAGTTAGACAACGTGAACATAAGTCCAGGCGATACGACGCCGGGGCTTTTGAGCAAGTTGAGTATTCCCAGCGGTGGCCCCAAAGGAGGCTCGGATTTTTTCAGTAAAGGCGAGAAAAATCCAGAGGCCAAACGAGTGGAATCGAACGCTGCAAAGCCGACCGATGGCGATGATATAAAAAGTCTTTTGGCTACAACATTGGCAGCGAGCGGCGAGCTTAAAGACAATTCTTTAAACGGACCCACAGCTGGGCAGAGTGCACCAGCGCCAATAGCGGGACGCGAAATTAACCAAGACGTCGTGGAGAAAAATATCCAGACCGTTTTTCATCAGGCTCAGTATTTGGTGAAAAATGGCGGCGGGGAAATGAAAGTCAAAATGACTCCCGAAGGCCTTGGCGAAATTCAGCTTAATGTTCAGCTAAAAGATGGTCGAGTGCAACTGCAAATGATTGCTGACAACAAGGATACCAAAAAGATGCTAGAATCAAATCTATCGTCTTTACGAGACAGCTTGTCGCAGCAAAAGATTACATTGGATTCTGTAAAAATTGATTCGGTAGTGCGAACAAATGTTGAGAATCAGACCCACAACAATAACCACTTTAACCAGAATCAAGATTCACGGGATACAAGGCAATTTTGGAATCAATTTCAAGACCAATTTGGTGGAAGACCCCAGCGGGAAGCGCTTTTTGAGCCGCCAAAAGTCACTGGGTATGCCCCAAGAAAGTCAGATCCATTGCCACCAGCGGAAACAAGCAGCAGTGCGAGTTCTAATGGTAAGTCCAAGGGATTGAATCTAGTTGCATAAAAGTATTCATATTTTTTACTATCAGAGGGGCAAATTTTGCCCCTCTACTTTTGACTTAAAGTGGATCAGTCTAGATCTCATTTTCCGGTTTTAAGAGGTATAATAAAAACAGGAGTGCGTATGACATTAGTAAATGCAAAGTTAGGGGTTAATGCTTTTGGTAGCACGACAACGAAAGCGACGTCGGCCAATTCGTCTCAAGCGACATTGAATGAAGCCGATTTGAAAAAACTGGGCGGCGATAGTGTCGGTGATGTTCTAAATAAAGTCAGCGATCCCAATTGGACCGATCCTTCCAAAAAAACACGAGCAGTAGGTAATGACAAGCTCGATAAAGACGCATTTTTTAAATTAATGATGGCGCAAATGAAAAATCAAGATCCGACCAATCCTCTTAAGTCACACGAGATGGCGGCTCAGCTAGCGAGCTTCTCATCACTCGAGCAAATGCAGAACATGAATACTACATTAACAGAGTTAAAAAATGGCCAGAAGCCAGCAGAACAATTTCAGGTTCTTCAGCTTATTGGTAAAGCCGTTGCCGGTGATTCGTCCAAAGTCATGCGCGCCAAAGGCGACAAGTCCCACGATTTTATTTTTAATCTTCCGCAAAAAGCCAAAGAAGCAGCCATCACTGTGCGCAACGCAGACGGCGAAGTCATTAAGTCTTACAAATTAAATAATCTAAAAGAAGGCGAAAATCGATTGCCCTGGAATGGTCAGAATGAAAATGGAAACCCTGTCCCCGCCGGTGATTATCAATTTTCAATAGAAGCAAAAAATGATCAAGGACAAAAACTAGCAATTAAAACTGAATTTGAAGGAACTATTTCGGGTGTAAACTAT
>JAYVPD010000003.1:0-2905 GCA_043757515.1 Pseudobdellovibrionaceae bacterium | reverse complement strand
AAATTTTGGTGGCCCCGGGGAGAATCGAACTCCCACATTCTTGCGAATACTGGATTTTGAGTCCAGCGCGTCTACCAATTCCACCACAAGGCCAAATGAGGTTTCAAAATCTACAGATGATTCTAGATCATTTCAAGAAATATTTTCATAAACAGGATCGATAATAGTCACTTTTTTATCATTCTGGGGTTTCGTGAACATTTTTCAAGCAGACTCAATCGGTTACCAATTCAATGAGTTAACCCCAAACCTACAAAGTAACAAAATTTGGCCTTCGGATTGCTGGTATGCAAAACGGAATGTTTTACGTATTACCACAAGGAGATTGTATGAAATTGTTTTTCGTCCTTGCGGTCCTTTCTTTAATTCCAGGGGTTGGATTTACACAGGGGGCTGCGCTTGAATCTGAAGTCGATTCAGAATTAGAGCAACTTTACACTACGAGCGCGCCGGCTGCACACACAGCACGACGTCATGCTCAACCACAGACCATTCAGGGTTCTGGATCAGCAACGCAACCGATTTATATTTTAAATCAAGCGACGCCAAATCAGAACACGGCGGCTCAGGTTCAAACTCAGCAGATTCAAAAGCAGCCGACTACATTTGTAGAAGCGACGCCGCTTGTAGAATCTCGCGCGGATCAAATGAGAAAATCGCGAGTCGATGCTGAAGGCCAAACAGAAACTAAAATTGTTGAAAAATTAGAACAATCACGCCTGGACGATGAAAAACGCCGCGCTGACATTCTATTTGGAAACAAATTTGAACAAATGAATAACAAGCCTGCAGAACAACCAGTGGTTGCCCCTGTAGCGCCGCCGCAAACATTGGTGCCAGCGCCGGCTCCGCCGGTCGTTGTTCAGCAAATCACGCCTCCGCCTGTTGAAGTAGAACATAAAGATGCTTTAACCAGAGAAGCGATCCGTGAAGAAATTCAATCGGCCTTAAAAGTCGAAGAACAAGTTCCAGTGACGCCTGTTGAAACTCGATATTTTTCAGCGCTTGTGGGTTTTCCTGATCATCCAGATTCTACCAACGTTCGTGGAAATTACGCGTTAGGTGCGACCTTTGGAACTAAGTATGATGATACGTATGCAGTGGAAGGCACGTTTGTGTATTCAAACTACACAATGAATCCTATTTACCGTGACGGAGCAATGGCGCCTGACATGGATATCAACCAATATTCTGGTTCCATCGGTATGAAGTACTATTTGCCTTTTGGAATGGTAAAACCATTTCTTGGTGGCCTTGGCCAGTATACCTATCGATCGTTTCAATGGGCAAAGTCGGCCTATGTAAACAACAGCGATTCTTCAACTACGTCGCATGCGATTGATTTGGGTGTGGATGCCGGGGTGGATCTTGTTTTTAATCCTAAGTTCACAATTGGTGTCGACTACCGTTATTTCTTTAACTTGTCGTCACGAAGAAATTCTTCAGCGTATGCTTACCAGCCGTATTATGGTTCTGCTATCGAGTCTTTGAACGCTACTTTAGTCAGTGTAACTGCTAAGGTTCAGTTTTAAGAGCCGATTAGCAATAATTCACGCGTTCTTTGAAAAAACACCTGTTCAGACAGGTGTTTTTTTTTTACCATAAGAAATATGAAGCGAATTGTAATTGGCCTTTTGTCAGGCTGCCTAGCTTTGGCCGTGGACAACACAAGTCCTAAAAATATGACGTTGAAACGAAATCAAACTAAAAAAGCCGGCGGCACGGATTCTGTTTTGATTTCAAAAGTGGTGGGCACTGCTGCTGATCAAGTCGTGACCTCCAGAGAAGTTCAGATCGTTAATTTTCTTGAACGGGGAATCGTTACTGATAAAAATTTGAATTTGATTCAGCCCGATGAAGCTCGATTCAATGTGGAAGTGGCCCAGGTACTTTTAGAAATCGTAGTGCAAACGGAATCCAGTGTGTTTGAATTCAATCAAATGGGCGATGATGAATTTAAAGAAACCTTAGGTAAAGTCCAAAAAAACTTGGCATCCTCAAAAGATTGGAAGACGCTGCAGGCGTCACAGGCCGAGCTTGAAAAATTTTTGAAGCGAAAGTTAATATCAAAGAAATTCATCAAGGTTAAATCAGATTCAATGAAGGGATTTATTACCGATGGCGAAGCTAAAGATTATTTCGACAAGAATCGTCTTAAATTTGGCCAAGTTCCGTTTATGGAGTTCAAGGAAAACATTAAGAGTTTTTTAAGCCAGCAACAGCTAGAAGAGCGTTTAAAAGCCTGGTTTGAAATTATTAAAAAGAAATACAAAGTGAAAAAATACACAAATGAGACAAGTTAAGATCGATACCTTGTTTAGAGCACTCACCAAAAATGACAAGGCTAAAATTGAAGATCTGCTTGCCAGTCGCCGAGGGCTTGGAGCCATCGGCGTAAATTGGACGGCAGAATCGATCATTCAAGACATAGCGACTGGGACCCTGAGTTTGGGGCTGACGGACCGTAAAGATAGCCAAATCGATGCCTTGGTTCTTTTTAAAACGATGGGCACAGTGCTAGAGATATTTCTGATCTATTCTAGAAAAGGGGTTGCTGGTAGCGGTGAAAAACTGCTTAGAAACTCGATTGCCGCATATAGCCAAACGGCAGAGGTGTGGCTCGAGGTTCACGAGGACAACAGGGTGGCTATTGCCTTTTACGAGCGCTTGGGGTTTGTCGCAGTGTCGAGCCGCCAGGGTTACTATCCTGACGGAAAACGGGCGATTAATTATAATTTGAGTGTGTTGTAGGCGATCAGCCCGGTTAAAAAAAAATGAATCGAATTCAAGAGTGAGTATCGCTTACCTATAAAGATAAATGCTTGATTCTATAATATTTTTTTGTTAGTCCTACGTCCAAGTGGGAAAAACCCACTTTTTTCGTTTTTGGGGACCTTTGAATGAT
>JAYVPD010000002.1:0-37300 GCA_043757515.1 Pseudobdellovibrionaceae bacterium | reverse complement strand
CTGATTGGAACAACGGTTGGTGATGAATTGAAGAATGCCGACTTTCCTTCAAAAGTAATTTCAGTCGCCCTAAAAGATCGAGCAGCCATTTTACTTGGTGGCCATAGGGCAGATTTTGCTTTTTGGTATGATTCGGAATCTGGAAAATGGATTTCTAGTAAATTCTATCTTTCTGATGAAAAGCTGCCAAGCTGGGTTGAAAAATTAAATACGGTAACTAAAGCAGCCAAATGCAATTTGATTGAAACGTGCGGAGTTGATCTAACTGTGAAAGCAGTGGCCGCGGCCATTGAAAATTATAAATTGGGGCAAGGTCCCGCCACGGACATAATTGCAGTTAGTTTTTCTAGTCATGATATAATTGGACACAAATTTGGTCCAAATTCAGAAGAAATCATAGAGGTAACTTTAGCTGAAGATAAAGCGATGGCAGAAATTCAAGCCATCGTAAAAAAATCTGTTCCAGGTGGTTTGGATAAAGTTACGTTTGTATTAACGGGCGATCACGGTGTTTCACCAACCCCTGATTATTTACAAGCAAATAAAATAGAGGCAGGAACAGTTGATGAAGCCGAATTAATTAAACAATTGAATGAAAGTTTGACTCAAAAATATGGAACGGCCAAAAAAGGAGATTGGATTAGCTATGCAGTCGATTTCAATTTCTATTTGAATCAAGCTTCCATCGATGAATCTAAACTGACAAACAAAGACCTAATGCAATTTGCAAAGGATTTTTTATTTAAAAAAGATATTTTTGCGACCGTATTCAGTCGCGATGATGTGGAAAACAATCGATTGCCCGCGGGGCTTTTTGAAAGACAAATTAAAAAAACTTTTTTTAAAGGTCGCAGCGGAGACGTTATTGGTCTTCTGAAGCCATTTTACATTGGAAAATCTAGAAACAAAGCCAATCATATGACTGGGTACAGTTACGATCGAACGGTGCCTATTTTATTTTCCGGCTTTGGAATTCGCGATGGGGTTTTTGGAGGCAAAGCTGAAGTCGTGGACATTGCGCCCACTTTGTCTTTTATGTTGGGAACAATTCCCCCAGCACTTTCAGAGGGCAAAGTTCTTTATCAAGCTTTGAAGATCAGTAAGTAGCGTCTAAATAGTGACTTTTGTTGACATCGATTTTAATCAAACTTAAAGTCTGAGGGTGCGACGATTCAAACGATTTATTTCACTAACTCTACTTTTTGTTTTTGCAAGCTTGTTTGCGAAAAATATTTTGCCTTCAAACTGGCATAGCGAATCAAGTGACTGCAATGAAATTGCCCATATTCATAATTTTAAAACAGCGTCCCAGCCTTTGGGATCGTCATTGAAAGTTTCTGATTCTAAAAAAGAATTAGGCGATCATGATGATTGTCACGCGGGTAAATCGATAGTTAGTACGGTCATGTTTACTGGGCCTTTTGTTGACTTTAGAATTAGCCGTTTAGTTTTTAGTCATCATACTATCTTTAGTATCAAATCCAATTTCCAAAGCCCTTATCTGGATCTCATGCGGAAACCGCCACGTCTTGCCTAGAAACACTACTATTTAGATTGTTGTCATAGGTATTTCTTATCGTTTTTTTAGAAACGCAGAAATCAAAATTAAATTTTTAAAAGGATGCGGACTATGTGGTTTCAGTTTTTAGTTTTTTTAATCTTATTTGGGCTTGGCTTTAATTCGTTTGGCGATACGGGTCCAAGTATCAGCGCGAATGCCTTGTTTTTATATCGAAATTCAAATTTTCACAAAGAGGATGCAAACTCTGCAGCTGTGGATTCCACCCCGAACGGATTCAATGTCAGGGAAGCAGAGCTTCAGATTTTTTCAGATGTGGATTCCTATACGCGTATGAATCTATTATTGTCCATAAGCCCCAGCTACACTCCGGATGGCATGACCATCCAAGAGAAATGGGGAATCGAACCCGAAGAAGCATTTGTAGAAAGCAATGTAGTTTCTGGTGTTACATTTAAGTTGGGAAAATTTAAAGCATTTATGGGAAAACATAATTTGCAGCATACTCATGCGTACGCATTTATAGACGCGCCGTTAGCCAATACTTTTTTATTGGGTGACGAAGGACTTAACGACGTTGGCGGGTCAACGGCCATTTTTGTTCCGACCAGCTGGTTTAATGAAGTAACCTTCCAAATTCTTCGAGGCAAAGGTGAAAATAGTGAATTCAATTCGCCGACTCCGGCTAATTCTGTTGGACTTGTGCACTGGAAAAACCTGGTTGATGTCAGCGATGATTTGACGGCCGAAATCGGTGTATCTCATGCACGGGGTGGGAATTCGTATAAAAAGTCAACGTCCCTGTCGGCGGCCGATGTGACTTTTAAATGGAAGCCGTCAGAAGGCGGCAAATATAGATCGCTAGTGTGGGCCATTGAATATTTGCAAAGGACGCAATCCCAGATCGCCAGTGACGATGAAATCGGCGGCGGCGTCGCTTCGTGGATTCAATTTCAGTTTGCCGAACGCTGGTCCGCACTTTTTAGGTATGACAATTTAGTAGTCAAAAATTCATTTGATGTAGCTAATTTGCCTAACGATACTTGGACTCGAAATTCGTTAGGGTTACAATTTGCAGCGACGGAATTTTCGTCTTACAAATTAGAGTTTAATCAAAAAAATGGCGGTCTTAAGAATCTAAACAATGAAGGCACGGAAAACTCAGTTTTCGTTCAAGCCAATTTTACTATAGGCGCGCATCCTGCGCATGCCTATTAAAGGAAGTCTTATGAAACTTGTGTACATTATTTTATTGTCTTTATCTTTATCTATCTTTGCATCGGCAAAGATGTTAGTGGCGACGACAACGACCGATCTGGAAGCTATCGTAAAAAAAGTGGCGGGCGACCAAGTGGACGTATTTTCAATTGCTAAGGGAACACAAGATCCTCATCAGATTGACGCAAAACCATCGTTTATGGTTAAGCTTAGAAACTGTGATGTTGTGTTTGCTCAAGGTCTGGAATTAGAAGCCGCTTGGATAGTTCCTTTAGTTCAAGGATCCCGCAATCCAAAGCTACTTCAAAAAGACGGCGTTTTTGAATTGGGCGCTTTGCTAGAGCCGATTGAAGCAGTAAAAGGAGTCGTGTCTCGAGCCGAAGGCGATGTTCATCCGGGTGGAAATCCACATTTTCAATTGGATCCAGTTCGGCTAGGGAAAGCAGCGCAGCTGATTGCGCAGAGATTGTCTGAATTGGACAGTTCACAGAAAGAAGTATTCAAAAAAAATGCGGATGCGTTTCAAAAAGAAATGGTGGACAAAACTAAATCATGGCAAGCCCGGCTTACGAAATCTGGGGTGAAAGAAATAGTGACTTATCATAAAAATTTCTCGTATTTTTGCGATCGATTTGGAATTCAGTGCAATTTGCAATTGGAACCAAAGCCAGGAATTCCTCCAACCGCAAGTCATTTGATTTCTGTGATTGATCAAATGAAAAAACGCAAAATCAATTTGGTTTTAATTGAAAACTTGTATGAAGACTCGGTAGGTCTCAAACTAAAACAAGATATTCCTTATATATTTGTACAAAGGGTTCCCGTTTCAGTAGAAGGGGAACCTGGTATTGCCACGAACGATCAGCTAATCGAGCGAGTCGTTAAAACTATCGAGCAAGGAAGTAACTAAATGGATGTCCTACATTTTTTGGCGGCGCCCTTTGTTTTGGCGGTCTTACTTGTAGGAATTCATGCCTACCTTGGGCTTCACGTCTTAGAGAGGGAAGTTATTTTTGTGGATATCAGTCTTTCTCAAGTCGCAGCCCTGGGCGGGGCGGTCAGTTTGTTTTTTGTTCATGACGGTGAAGATATGGGACTAGCGTTAGGGCTGTCCTTGTCTTTTTGTTTGATAGTCTCATTTGCGTTGGCTTTGTTGCGCCACTATGAAAAATCAATATCGCAGGAAGCCCTGATTGGGATGACTTATGCCTTGGCTAGCGGGGCTTTGATTTTAGTGGCGGATAAATTGCCTCATGGAGCTGAACATTTAAAAGAGGCGCTTGTTGGAAATATTCTATTTGTAACATGGCCTCAGGTTTTACAGACGTTTATAATTTATAGTTTGATTGGAGTAGTTCATTGGTTTTGTCGTGATCCCTTCTGGCGAGCCTCGCGCGGGGAAAAAGGCGTGTTTTGGTGGGATTTTCTTTTTTATTTTTTGTTTGGTATAGTTATAACCTTTTCCACCCGGCATGCGGGGGTTTTGGTAGTCTTCTCGATATTGGTAGCTCCGGCGGCGCTGTCGACTCGGTACTTTAAGGCCTTGGCGCCTCGACTACTTTTGGCTTGGATTGTGGGAACACTTGGACTTTTGTTGTCCTTTTTGCTGAGTTATAATTTTGATTTACCTTCAGGCGCTACGATTGTTTGTACGTTAACCAGTTTATTCTTTTTGGCTTTATTGGTTCGACCTAAAAAACGAGCCTAGCAGATAAAAAGGGATACTAGGGATTTAAGAAGTTCCATAAATAGGAGTTCGCCTTAAAATCAGTGACTGGTGCATCACTGCTTGCTGAATTTCCGCGAACGCCACCGGGCCAAGAATGTCCCCCTCCGAAAATGATGTCTGCTACAGGATCATAAATATCGATAGGTTCGATTTTACAAAGTGTGACCGGCGCGCTGGCTTTAGAAACATTGGCCGGTTTTGAATAGGTGTAACATTTTGTAGTTGGTGTTAGGACATTTACTACAGGCGTATTTTGAACATTATTTCGACCAATCCAATCTTGAATAGTAGAGTCAATGGGATAAAAAGCGGTTCCAGAAACACCGCCGCCATTGCCGCCTGCAAATGCATAGTTTCTGTCATTGCTGGCGTGGAAATGCAATACTGGTATTGGCCGACTTGGATTGCATGTGTAATACCGATTCAAATTGAAATCAAATTCACCAGAACCGCCCGATACGGCAGCAATCCCCGAAATTGTATCGGATAGTTCACAAGCAAGTCGATGGGACATAATCGCGCCATTTGAAAAACCACTCCCAAAAACTTTAGAGGAATTTATTTTATAATGTAAACTGACATCGCTTATTACTGTTTTTATAAACAGAACATCATTTATATTTTGCGATTGGGCTGATCCACAACAGGCACCCGCATCAAATGTTTGTACGACGCCAGAACCTTCAGGATAAATCACATAAAATTTCTGTTCATTGGCTAATGCATTCAGCTGGCTGGAAGCGGCCTGTCCCATTGCTGTTCCACCACCACCGTGAAGTGAAAGTAAAGCAGGGTGATTTTCGTTTGGATCCCCTGTAAATGAAGGAATATAAATTGAATATTTTCGTGTGCCTTGGCCTGAAACGGGCACTGATCGTTTGATCATTGTTCCGGAAACTTGAATGGCGAGCGAGCTTGAATACGAACCATATCTAGCACTGATAACTGTGATTCCTTCTTTTAATCCGGTCACCACTCCATCAGCACCAACAGTGGCAACGCTGGCAGCAGATGAGGACCATACAATTGAAGTGGAACTTAGATACGCGGGAAACGGATCTGTTTCGTTTTCTTTGAAAGCACTAAAAACATTAATTATCTGATCTACGCCTATCAAGGTCGAAGCCGTCGGCTCAAGCCAAAATTTAATCGCTGGCTCAATTGGTGGCGTCGGTGGTACCCCTGGAGGCGCTACTGGTGGAGCCGTATCAGGTTGGTCACTGTCAGCTGTCTGCGCTGGGGTGTCGAGGATGGCGTCAGGAGAGGGCAGAGTTTGAAACGAAGACGATGTGGGTGTGCAAGCAGATATCAGGAACAAGAATCCAAATAAAACTGCGGTGTTTAAAATTTTTGAATTCAAAGTTTGCCCCCACTACTAGTAATACAACTGGGGGGCCCAAAAATTACAGCGGGCTGTGTGCTAAAGCGAAACGAAAAAAATATTAAAATGAGACACTTTTTGCCGACAGATAAAAAATTCAAAAGTGACTAGTTTGTTTTTGGCGTATTCGTTGCTACTAAACCAGTGGATTGGATCCAGTAACCTATTTGAACACGCAGATCATAAAACCTTTTGCCGAGCTTTGGCTTAAACTGGCTGTCGAACACGGTTTGACGATGGAGCCGCACGCGCAAAATGTTTTGCTGGAACTAGATAAAAAAGGACGTTTCACGGGACGATTTGTTTTTAGAGATTTTGGTGGAGTCAATATTGATTGGAAATTCAGAAAGAAACATGGGCTTTGGGTTCCAGAGAAGACTAAGATACAATCTGCTTCACCAGGCAATTTTTCAAAAAACCACAATTCTATTTTGGAAGCTAGTTTACACAACTATTTTGAAGGTGGATTTCTATTCAATGTTCAGAAATTTCTCGAACAATGGAAAGATGACGGTCTCGTTCTGAATACCGGACCTAAAAATTGGGTTTATGCGACTTTAAAAAAAGAGTTGGCTAGGGCAATGGGAAAATATGGCAAAAACGCTATCGAAATTGAAAGTGGTTATCAGAATATCGGAGCCATTGTAGATTTCATGAAAAAAAATCGTCTTTCGGCAGGCCAATGTTCACTTTTTTATCGTTCAAGACTATAGTTGGTTACTAATTTTTGAGGGTAAAAAGCCCTCTTTTTTCAGAAAAGCGAGATAGATTTTTAGCAACTGACTATAATCGACATTTAAATTTATCCCTAAATCCTTTAGGCGTTGTAGTATCACGCTGTGTTCAACTTTTGGAATTGGCCCAGTGATATCACCCATGTAAAATTCTCGGATAGTAAAAAGGCCGTTGTCTTCTTTGATTTTTGGTAGAAATTTTTGCCACTCAATAGGGTTAAGTTTTTTAGTAGGCAAGTCATAATTTTGCGCCAAATCAAAAAACTCGGATTGAGAAAGCGTTTTTGGATTTGATAAATTGGCGACGAGAATTTCTTTTTTTGGATGGCAGCTTAAGGCGACAATGCTTTTTGCTAACATATCAACCGGCATCATTTCTATGGTTGCGGGCACGTCAGGGTAGGCACCTAGCTGCAAACAACCTTTATTAAAATGCCAAAAATGATTATTGGCGTAGTTTGTAAAACCAGTCAGGGACGATCCGGTTATATTTCCAGGTCGCGCAATGATAACAGGTAATTCATAACGACTGTGAGCATCGGCAACCAATTGTTCGCCCACCCACTTTGTTAAAATGTAGCCGCTATCCGTAACGGGGCGGTTAGGGAGTATCGCCTCATTTACAAATTCAACTTTATCCAAAGCTGCCCCTACAGTGAGAGTCGACACGAAGGTAAATGGTTTTTGTTTTTTGTGAAGAGCCAATTTTAGAAGTTCTTTGGTTCCATCTACATTGGTCGTTTTCATTAAAAGATAGTTATGTAAATGATGAACAAAAGCGCCACAATGCAAGATGCCGTCAGCTTGCTCGGCAAGGGAATCGTAAACCCTGGCATTGATTCCAAGTCCAGGTTGCCCTAAATCGCCAGGAATTACTGTCACCTTGTTGAAATCTATTTTGATATTGGCAAGTAGGCTTTCCCGTTTTAATGCATTCGTGCCTTCTTCTTCGCTAGCACACCGAAGTAAGCAAAAAATGCGATCTAGTTTTTGGGTCAATTCTGCTAATATAAAAATTCCCAGAAAGCCACGGGCACCGGTTAGCAATAGAGTTTCAATTTTTGAATGGGCGTCCCAAGGTTTAGCCTCCGAATCTACCAGCACCGATTTTTTAGCATCTAAGCAAGCAAGTTCAATAAAATCGACCGTTCGTTTTGCCGCCAGAGCTTCGATTGTCGGACTTGTGTACAAATCACCTATCGACATTTCAAACCCAAGTTGTTTTTTAAGTTCTGCCTGTAGGCGCACAGCTAATAACGAGTTTCCACCAAGGTGAAAAAAACTATCGTCCCTTGAAATTCCTTTTAAGTTCAAAACAGCTTCCCAAATTTTTGCAATCGCTTGCTCGAGCCCTTGATGGGGTGGATTCTTAGCTTCCAGTTGAGTAACTGCAGGTAATAATTTACGGTCAATTTTTCCATTTACAGACGTCGGCAGAGATTCAAGCGCAACAAAAAACGAAGGAATCATATAATCTGGCAAAGATCCTGCTAAAAAAAGTCTCAACGCCGGAATGTCGATTTTAGTATCCGAGACGTAATAAGCGGCCAAATATCTATTTTGTCCGTCGCCTTTGATGGCACAGGCTATGTGTTGAATTCCATGAAATAGACTTAGGCGATTTTCAATTTCGCCAAGTTCAATTCGAAAGCCACGTAACTTTATTTGAGTGTCATTTCGCCCCAGATATTCAATGGTGCCGTCATTTAAAAATCGTCCTAAATCGCCGCTTCGATACATCAGCGAGTAAGGTGAGCTAGAAAACGGGTCTAGGGTAAATCGTTCGCGTGTTAAATCTTCGCGATTGACGTAACCGCGAGCGCATTGATCGCCGCCAATGTAAATCTCGCCGATCGCTCCTCTCGGCACGAATTGTTTTACAGGATTTAAAAGATACATTTTGTAATAGGGTGCGGGTTTTCCAATTATACGCGGATTTGATCCCGGTTTAATTTCACCAACAGAACTTTGAACCGTTGTTTCGGTTGGCCCATAACAACTAAACAGTCGAGTGTGCTGGCTCCACCAAAGTGCCGTAGCTTCGTCAATCGTATCGCCTCCAAAACCAAATATTTTTAAATCAGGAAGCGCTTCACGTGGCAAATTTTGCATCATCACTGGCGATAGGATCGCATGGGTCACGGCCTGAGTTTTTAAAAACCGATGCAGCGATTCTGGATCTTTGCGATCTTCTTCTGGCACAATAGTTAAAGTCGCCCCGTTTAAAAGAGGCAAGAAAATTTCTATAATGCTCGTATCAAAACTTAAGGGTCCATACAGTGGGCTAGTCGCCGTCGAGTCGTAAAATAAAGACGTCGCGGCGCCTAGAACCATTCGAACGACGCTTTGGTGTTCGACAACTACACCTTTGGGAATGCCAGTCGATCCTGAAGTGTGAATAATATAGGCAAGGGATTCATAGCTGATGGCTCGTGGTTTTGAATCGGAAAGTGATTCAGCAATCGACGAATCAAAGAATGTCAGGTTTTTGCTGTCCGTAGATTTTAATTTGTCCCGTCCACTTTCATCAGCCACTATAAATTTCAATTTTGAATTTTTAATAAAAAATTCGAGTCGATCCAAAGGATACGTTAAATCAAGCGGAACGTAGATAGCGCCCAATTTTAAAAGCGCAAGAATGGTAATAAGCGCGTTTTCGCCTTTGGCCATGCAAACACCCACGGGCTCGGTCACAGGAATTTTATCGATAAATTTAGCTGCTAGTTGATTACTTTTTTTATTTAGTTCCGAATAGGTAAGTTTTCGATCTTTGAAAATGACAGCGGTCTTCGATCCAAAGTCTTCCACAATCTTATAGAATCGATCAGGAATAGATTGGTTAATCGCTTTGGCACTTGGGCCGCTTGATAAATTCAAAAGATGCCGATGCTCGTCCGTTGATAGGTATTTCAATTCCGATATTCTTTGATTTGGTTTGAGGGCCACCGAATCAAATAGAATGATCAGATTTTTTAAAAATCCTTTCATCGTCTCGTCATTAAAAAACGAAGCGTCGTATTCAATCCGACCTGACAAAGTACCGTTGCTATTTTCATAAAATACGCCCGAGATGTCACCCTTGGCTGTTAAGGAAGGCAATTCTTCGGCATAAAAATCAGCTTCACCAATTTTACCTTGAAGACCGATGCCGCTTTGTAAACTAAATATAATATTTAGTCCGTCCATTCCAGGTATTTCGGCATCATAGGGAGCGGCCGTAAAATGATCTTTGTCGTTCATCATTTGTTTATGAACGGATAGAGCTAGGGAATGAAATTCATTTTCTGGAATCAGTGTTTGTCTTAAAAAACCGACTTTGATAAAGGCGCCATAGATTTCATCCATTCCTGGTAAATCGCGACTAGCATACGGATAACCAATGATCAGCTCGTCTTGGTTGGTGATGCGCCAAAGCCAAACTAGAAAAATTGAAAATAGCAATGGGGACAACGTAGTACCATATTGTTTAGCTAAATCATTTAGCTTAGTGGTGGTTTCCTTTGAAAGAGAGAGCGGTAAAAAAACATTAGAATTTCCACGTTTTTGAGTGGCTTCATAGGGCATTTCTATATGGGCATTGCCGCCCGAAAGTTTTTTGCGCCAGTAGTTTATGGCCTCTAAAAATTCAGGACTTTGGGAGATCCCGTCCGACCACTTTCCATAGTCAAACAAAGAAAGACGTTTTACTGCTGAATAGGTAGTGCCCGCCCGAAGGCTGATATAACGTTTTGCTAATTCGTCCATCATCAAATTCAAGGACCAACCATCAAAGATTCCATGATGTATGCAAAAGAGCAGGGAACTGCAACCAGTTTCATCTTTGACGACTTCAGCGCGCCAGAGTGGTGCTTGAGTGATACCAAGCGAAAGTGATCTCATTTCTTGGACTCTGGCTTCAATAGAAGCTCGGTGTCCCAGAATTAAAGGAACTTTTGGCGTTTCGGCAATAGTTTCATTTACAAAAAGACGACTGGATTTTTCTTGAAAGGACGATTTGAAAATCGGATTTTCATCTATAATTTGCTGAAAAACCATTCGAAGGTGCTCGGCCTCAATGCCCTTTGAAAATTCAACTCGAGTTACAATGTTGTAAGTATTGTCATCCGGTATGCTCATCGCGCGACTGAACATAAGTCCAAGCATTCGGTTTTCGACGGGTGCTGATCTCAATAAAGTTGGGGTGATAGGCCGCATTGGTTTTTCATTTTTAGAAACACCACGCAATTGTTCACAGAAAGCAGCAAAGGACGGATACTCAAATAACAACTTGGGCCGGACCCTCGTTTTTAGCCGGGTTGAAAGCTCGTTGCATACAGACGCTGCCAAAAGGGAATGACCGCCCAGTTGAAAAAAATGGCTATCGATCGCAATGCTTGGCTGGGGAATTTTTAAAACATGACTCCAAACGCCGCTCACTAACAATTGAAAATCATCCCATTTGATTTCTGAACCCGAAGCCTCGCCAAATAAAGGCATTGGCAAAGCGGCTCGGTCTATTTTTCCACTCAGTGTTGTCGGAAATGTTTCCACGGGAATTAAGAAGGTAGGGACCATGTAATGGGGTAGCAATCCACCCAAGCGTTTTTTTAATTCTGCCGCGGACAAACCTATGGCTCGGTACCAGGCCACCAAAGTTTTTTGTCCGTCTCGATCAATGACCCCGACGTACGTCATTTTGACTTCGGGCTGTGTGGATATGGCCGTTTCAATATCACCTAGTTCAATTCTGAAACCGCGAATTTTAACTTGAAAATCATTTCGCCCTAAAAACTCTAAATCTCCATTTGGCAAATAGCGTGCTAGGTCGCCGGTTCTGTACAATCGGCCATTGGACAGTGGATGATTGGTAAATTTTGAAGCAGTTAAATCAGGCCGACCCAAATATTCTTTTCCTACGCCATCGCCGCCGATATAAATTTCACCAACTCCGCCGATGGGAACACGTAAACCATTGTCATCTAATAAATAAATCGAGTAGCCCGGGATGGGACGTCCCAGTTGATTCGCTGATTTATGTCCCTCAAGCCGATTCCAAGTGCATAGAACAGTAGCTTCGGTTGGCCCATAACAATTGGCTAGAATCACCGTTTTAGACCAGAATCTAACGGTCGCTTCATCTATAACTTCGCCCCCCGCAATGACTACTTTTAAATCAGGAAGTGGTCGTCTAGGAAGCAGCGGCAACATCGCCGGTGGTAAATCTGCATGAGTTACTTTTTTATCAAGCAACATTTGAAATAAGGCTTCTGGATCAGCACGAACTTCTGATGGCGTCAAAATCAGTTCGGATCCATGCACAAGGGGATTGAAGATTGAAAGAACGCTCGCATCAAAGGTAAACGCGGCAAATTGTGAAAAACGAAAGCCGGGTCCTCTGGGCCAAACAGTTTTCAATGAAGCCAATAAATGAGACAGATTTTTTCTTGTAATCACTACGCCTTTAGGAGTTCCCGTTGTTCCCGAAGTATAAATTACATAGGCTGTTGAACTAGAATCACTTATGATTGGAAAGTTTTCCGCCTCCTTGGTGGCAATTAAATCGGTGATATTTAGTAGTTTTAGGGAATTCATAGGCGAAAATAGTTTCTGCGTTTCTGAATCAACAATAATCGTTGTAAGTTTAGCATCTTTTGCAATAAATTTTAATCGATCCATCGGCATCGTTGGATCTAGTGGTAAGTAACCTAAGCCGGCCCCTAAAATCCCAAATATTGAAATGATTGATTTTTCACTTCGAGGAAGGCAAATGCCGACAAGGCCCGTGTACTTTGCTAACCCAGCTGCGACCCTACTAGCCGCGCTATAAAAATCCTGATAAGATAAGGTTTCATTTTGGAAAGTGATTGCATGAGAATTAGGATTCAATTTTACTGCGTCTACAAAAAGCCGCATAAAGTCGAGGGGTGCTTCATCTAAAGAGCCGCCGTCTTCAAGTGCCGCTGCTTTTTGCGACAAGAGCTCATCATAAAATTGAATATCTTGTATAGAATTATAAAGTTGGTTTTTCAACTGTGACAAAAAAACTTTGAAATGTTCAAAAATCAATTTCATGCCGGGAATATATTGAGGTGAACGTGCTACTGTATGAAATGAAATTGTCTCTTTGATATCAAAATGAATCGCGACGTCTTCTTCTTCCAGTCTGTAAGAAAACACCGGCAACAATTGCGCCGAAACTAAATTTAAATTCAATTCGTCGTAAGGAAGCGTATCGGCGCTAAAAAGTAGATTAGTGGCTCGTTTATAGTTTGGTTCCAATGGCAAAAGCTGCTCTGCCAGAGACTGCGACGGAATCTGAGAGTGATATTTCATTTGCGAAATAAGTTTCGAGGCTTGGATGAAAAATTGCGACAGAGTTATGTCCTTTGGGACAACACTCTTTAACGCTAGTTTATTTTCAGAAAAGCCAATACCAATGGGTTCAGTTGAGTTATCGCTGAATCGAATTTGGTGAAAATAGGATGTTAAAATAGTATCATTGCGGCAGACCCGTGACATTAGTACATGGAAACAAAGTTTCAGTAATGAATCGTTTGTTAAATTCAGTTCTCTGGCACAAAATTTCAAATCAGCCGTGCTGGTGGAATCTAATATTGTGGAAAAGTAAGACTCATCGATGGCGGTATCGTGCCTCGGAGGTAGCCATTCAAAGAATGTATCACGAATGATCTGCAACCAAAAACGAATGCTATCTTGAAAATCAATTGATGCCAGTCGTTTGCGCTCTTGTTCCAAAAGCTCTTCTTGCGAAAGGCCTAGTTGCTTATTAAATGACTGTGTAAGATCAGGAGAATTGTAAATGTCACTCAGGGATTGCATAAGTGGTTTAAGCGAGAAACGATCCATCAAGGCCGGATGACAAGAAAATACCAAATAATGAGCGTGTGGATTTTGTACCAAAGCAAAAAGGTAAGGTGCTCCGATGTCAGGTTGAAATTTTTGTAAGCAGAGTCCTTCAATAATTGAAAAAGTTAGGACTTCATCTTTCGCATTAATTATTCTTAGCTGAGCTTCTGAAACCGAGCCGTGCAAAATTTGAGTCTCATTGTTGAGTCTTAAAAAACGGTAGGAAAAAGGATCGCAGGAATCGGTTAGAACTTTTACCGACCATGCCAATTTATCGGTATCAATTTTTCCGGTTAATTTGTATACTAAACATCGATTTCCAATGCGTTCAGAAGAATCGATTATTCGCTTCTGCGATTGTGTCAAATTATAGGTTTTAAAGTTCATAGTCTGAAACCTCAGTTTTTATTTTGGATTTGCAAATAGATAACCGATAGTTATTGGGGAGCTTCACGCTGTAGTATTTCCATTTTGAAGTGGTTTCCGAGATATCAATTGTATTTGGAGATATTTGAAAGCCGACACCGAGAGCTTTTAGCAGGGCTTCTTTTTTTGTCCAAATATCAAAAAAAAAGTCGTTTTTTCGATCTGAAGGCAGGGCTCTGTAGGTGATCTCCTCCTTAAAACTCATAAATTCTAGACCTTGTGGCATTAAGTCAAGACTAGGAACTTTTTCTATATCGATTCCAACATTATGTCGACTTGCCGAGCAGGCAACAATGGGGCCGCTATGGGTTACAGTAATATTTAAATTTGGAAAGTCTGGCAGAAAGGGACGACCAAAACTTGATTTTGATTCGGCTAGGATCGGCACCGGTTCGAGACTATCCTTTTTGAGAATACGATTGGCGACATATTGAATCAGCCACCCAGCCGCAAGGCATCTCTGGCGATCTTCGGCATGAAGGTACGATTCAAATAATTTTAATCTCAATGAAGAACATCGAGAGGCCAAAAGTGTTTCTTGTTCTCTAGACAACGGAAACGGCAATTCTATGAGAAAAACATCAAGGACCGGGTTCCTTATGAGTCGTACAGATGGTAGCGGCATAGGTGAAATTATCGATTTTAGAGGCTTCTTAATCAATTGAAATTACTGAACAGGCCAGCTTATTTCAGTAATAAAAAAGCCAGATACCTTCTTTTTGCGAACGATATCTGGCTTGTAAAAAATAATTTACTATTTACCGCTGCCGTAAACGTAGCTGATTGATAGCATCATTCGGGTCGGAGTGAACTTTGAAAACATCGTAGCGATATCCTGATCTGTCAAAGGTGGAAAATCAAATTTTGTAAAAGTATCCATATGGTATTGGAAATTAACGCTTATGTGATCGTGAAATTTGTAACCAAGGCCCACATAAACTGAGGTTCCCTTTAAAGTAAGATCACCACTTGTGGTTTTGTCTGTTACAGTATTTGAAAAACCATAGCCGCCAAATAATCGCAAACCACTGGCAAAATCGAAACCAGCTGCAGCTCCGATATTGGCTTGAGTCACTGTTTCATCAGCGCTTACTCCATCGTCATATTTCAATGTAGCAGAGCCTCCAGCATATTCACCCGCAAACCACAATCCATCAGCCAGCATCCACCCTAGCCGTGCGCCGTATCCAGAACCTGTTGATTTGGCTCCGCAATCGGTTCCAGCGGCTGCTGTGCATTTTGTTGTTCCGGTTCCATATCCTATATAAGGTTCTGCCATGAATCCGGCGTGTGCGACCGTCGAAATCATTAACCCAGTTAAAATACTTAAAAGTGCTTTCATATTATTGCCCCCATAAGTAGAGTTTACGCCTGTGCTTGGTAGAATTGCAGAACTATTTTTACAGTTACGACTGAAGTCGAGATTCTTCTGTTACCTAAAGGCAACAATGGACCTATTTTTGATAGTTAAAACAATGGAATATGAAGCCGATTTTATATCGGATAGAGGATGTTGAATGACCACTTTTTGGACAGTCGTATTACTTTTTTTTGCTACCGTTCAAGGTGGGCTATGCAACCCCCTTTGCCGGAAATATTACGAAGGGCGATCGATCGCAACTCTTGTCACTCAATGGGGCGCTTGGCAAGTCGAGAGGTCTGAACTTGGACATTTAAAATGGAATCGCTATGACGCCAAAACCGGTAAAATATCAACAATTAGAGAAGAACATTTCGGCTCGACACCGGTCATTACTGATGAAATTCTAAAAGCTCGGCTAAGCGACAATGGACAAATTTTATTGGTAGTGACTGCAGGACAGGTAACGGCTGTCGACCTGGATCAAATGCGCATTGGAGCAAAATGGTTTGGGAAAGGGACCTTGGCTACTTCGAATCGAATTATTAAGGCGATAAATATTGGCAAAGATACTCGTTCAATTGCCGTGCTTACAGAAAATGGCAATCAAGAATTGGTCGTGTTTTCTATTCGTCAAGAGAATGGAAAAATAGAACTGATTCGAAGTGGCACATATAACAGTGACTATAGCTGGTTTGGAGGCCCAATGTCCGCAGAGACAAGGCTCGTGGCCGCACAAATGAACTACCCGCGACAATTGATTTTGGTTACCACCGATCAAGGCCAACGCTTTATCTACGATATTCAATCTTCAAAGGTTAGATTGGCTCGGCCCCAAGAATTGAATCTATTTTAATAATTATTTTTTCGAATCAAGGTAAAAAGGAGTTTTAAATTTATCAAATAAAACTTTTTTTACGGTCCCTTATCGTGCTATTTTTAGTATCAAGTGGCTTGGCTAAAGCTCAAACTTGTCTTGGCGTATACACTGGTCGTCAACATCAAATTCTTAGGCCCGACCTGGCTGGGGTAGTTCAAACCTTATTTTCATCAGCTCCAAATACTTGGGTTAAAACTGGAATTCGAATTCCAATTACAAAGGGATCACGACTCTACCAAAGAGGTATGAGTGGCTGGGTCAGTGAAAATGGAACCCTTGTAAACTCTGGTGCCGGTGAAGCTATTGAACTGTTATCGGGAGCTCCGTCGAGCGTGGAACATTATGCATCGACGTTTGATAAGCGTTCTCAAAGGCAAAAGAACTCCAAAGTGTGGACTAGTGATTTTGCCAGTCCCATGGCTATTTTTGGAAGGACAAAATCTTTTTGGCGTCGCAGTTTTGATTTCAACGGTAAGCTAGTATTTGAAAAAGGAAATACAATTGATACAGTAGAAGAAATAGCTTTTATAACTCCACAGTTTGATAAATTTTGGCAAGACGATCAAATTATTAGCAAAATGCTCAGATGGGGAAAAGATTATATTTTGCTTCGTGAATCCTACACAAAGGCAGGTTTTGTCGTTGATTCGAATGAAAGCCCAGGGTCCTTATTTTACTTGGAATTGATCGAGCTAATTAATTTTGTGACAAAAAATGAACTCATTGAATTGGAAACTTCAAACAGGGCGCAGCGGATTCGTCATTTTAGCGTCAGATGCTCAGCCAAGGCTCCCCATTAAATAAAAAAAGTAATATTGAGGCTAGGATTTAAATACTGGACTTATTTTTTTAATACCCCCGAATATACTAATCTCTATTTCTAGGGGGATATATGAAGACTCTCATTTTTGCAGTAATAGTGACCATTTTATCAGCTGCGTTTAACACTCACGCCGAAGATTTAAAAAGTCAAAATTATGATCGACAGACGGCACGTTTCGAATATGAAAATCAAATTTACAAAATATCAAAAATAATTAGAAATCACGCGGGCTATATGATCCGGACGGATCAAAGCTTGCCGCAAGATACAAAAGAGGCAGACATTTTTTTTCTTTCTTCATGCCGGGATCAACCCTTTATTAGAGACCTTAGACGTCAGGTAACTATAAATAATTCTTTGCTTTCAACTCAGTTTGTATTTCAATGCGATGTCAATCAAAGCATAGATAATAGTCCTCAAACAGTTCAATTTACAGTGACTCTAAATCAAAATAACGAATTAAAAGATTTGCAAATTCACACTCTAGCCGCGGCTCCTACAGAGAGCAATGATAAGTCGATCAGTGTTCGCAAAGGTGTCGATTTGCTTGTCGAAGTAGCGGCGGCCACATTGGCCTCTGGAATATTAGCAAAGAAAATATACACAGGGGAACACGATAAGTTTTTACATGCCACAGTAGGATCACTGATAGCATCGTGCGTAAGTATTTTTGCCTATTATCGTTTTGATTTAACTCGAAATCAGGCGGCTTTGGTAGGCTTTGTCACAACCATCGCGGTGGCTCTTTTGAAAGAGTACGGCTACGATGCTCATCATCAAGATATTCACACCGTAGACCCTCGGGATGCCAGCGCCACGATATTTGGTGGCGCCATTGGTACTCTGTTTTTTAACTTTCAATTTAATTTCTAAATTAATTCAAAAATCTAAAAATAGAGTGTTGAAATTAAGGACGTGGAGGTCCTGTGTAAACGATTTCTTTGCAATTAACTGCATACGCTGATAGCGGATTAGTTCCACTTAACATCGTTACGTTAGCAATGGCTGTAAACGTAGACGTTTTTTCAAAACCTTGGCTCGTTACTTTTGGTGTTGATTTTTTAACAAGTTGGAACTGAGCCAGCTTAGAAATTACACCCTGGGGTGGTTGAGATTTGATAAGAACAACTCGGTTTACAACAAGATCTTCTGAAGATCTCATCGCGGCGCCGCCGTCACTCTGTACAAATGAATAATGTAGCGCTACATTGGCTCCGATGCACTCAAGACTGTGTGCAAAAAGACTTTGAGACACTGCTAGTATTCCAAAAATAATCGAAAAACATATTGGTTTCATAAATGGTTCCTTGTTTGGTTTCCAACGGTATAAGCCAACTATTAAATTATACAAAATCAAATTCCATAGGGTGTTCTTTTTTTCATTACTGATGTCTAATGCGAATACACTTATAATTTTCAAAAGTAACCTCGGACCTACGTATTGGCGCCAATTATGTTAATCTTTCTCAATAAAAATGTCTCTGGACTTTTCTGATCATTATTAATTACCGAATACTTAGTATGGAAACAAAGAAACCGGTGAAAATGGCTATCTTGGATGACAGTCGATTTGATCGCCAGCTTTTGAAAGATCGATTTTCTGAAGAAGGCTTTGACGTTTCGACGTTTGCGACCAGTTCCTAGCTTGCCACGAGCCTTGCGTCGTGCCCGCCGGACATTCTCTTACTAGACGTTAGGCTTAATAGTGAAAATGGGAATACAGTGTTAACTCTGTTAAGGAGCCGTTTTTCATCTATTGATTTGCCCATAGTTATGGTGACCGGAAATAGTGGCTCCGACCAGATTGTGCAATCTTTAAATTTAGGTGCCAATGACTACATTACAAAGCCGGTAGATATTGCCGTTGCGGTTTCTAGAATTCGGGTTCAACTGCAAATCGCTAGTCTTTCAAAAAAAGTTTCCCAGCTCGAGAAAGTGCAGGCTATAAATGCAATGGTTACGACCTATCATCACGAACTTAACAATCCACTGACGATTTGCCTTGGATTAGTATCTTCCGTCAAAAATAATATCGATGATGTAACTTATAAAAAAATTACAGATTCGTTGTGGCGAATCGCAGATACGATTAAAAAAATTCAAACGGTTTCTGAAAAGCCAGAGGTTGAACTAACTAGTTATGTAGACAACCATAAAATGGTCAAAATAAAATAAAAATATATTAACTAAATTCTGGCTATCATTTTACTTTTGGAGCTTAAAAAGTGCCGATTTCTTTTTCAACAAGCCAAAGTGAGGTTCGAATTGGGTCTTTCGCTTTGTCTCGACTGTCGTAAACCTCAATAACGGAAAAATCATCTAAAGTAGACTTCCAGGAATTATGAACAACAGGGTTGCTATTTTGAGTTTTAAAAGATTGCTCAAACCGGGGTTAAGGGTGTTTTGAATTAATTTTTGACTTGGAATCATTTTTTTTGTCCCATTGATAAGTGTAACTAATTCACAAGAGGAAGGGCAAGGCGGTAGTTTTGACTCCCTATTAAAGTCTGAAACACCTGAGACCACCGCTAGAAGACCTCGTCTGTCTGGTGTCTTGGCACAATTTGCAATTTCCTACAATTTCCTTTATAAGAGGTTCATGAATACGAGGGAGACAATGTGGAATTTTTAAATTCAGAGGTGACAGTATCTCAATTTGCAGACATGGGACTTCACCCTTCATTGCTAACAGCCATTGCTAGATCAGGCTGGGATACACCGACCCCAATTCAAAGTGAATCCGTTCCTGTGGCCTTAAAAGGCAATGACCTGATTGGTGTTGCCCAAACCGGTAGCGGTAAAACACTAGCCTATGTAGCATCCGCACTGACGTTGCTCGCCCAGAAGAAAGAAGCGCGAGCGTTGGTGTTGTCGACCAGTCGAGAAACAGCGGAACAGGTTTATAGAGTTTTTTTAGATTTAACAAAAGAGCTACCGTTATCAGTCTGCTTGGTCGCGCCAGGGGCCTCGCCAAAAGCAATGAACGAGCAAGCTAGCCAATTGAAAAAAAATCCCAGAATAATAGTGGCCACTCCCGGACGAATTAACGACCATCTTCGAACGAATAAATTGTTGCTTAAAGGCTTAGAGATTTTGGTAATCGACGAAGCTGATCGAATGTTGGAAATGGGATTTGAACCTCAACTGCGATTTATGCAAAGTACGCTTCGGGGCGAGCGCCAAACCTGGATGTTTGCAGCAAGTTTTGGCAAGTGGGCAGAACCGATTGCGCAAATGTTTTTACGACCCAATGCCTTTTTGGTTCGATCAAAAGCCGCAGAAACCCCAGTTTCGAGTTTGAAACAAAAGGTTTTGTTTTTATCGCACGCTCAGAAAAATAATCGATTGTTAGATGAAGTAAAAAAAATGAAAGACGGGGTCATCGTATTTACCGATAGCCAAGAGAGCTGTGTTTTAGTGGGAAATTTTTTGGCCCATAAAGAATTTTCTAGTGATTTTGTCCATGGTGATATGAATGCTGGTCATCGAAATCGAGTATTGCGAGATTTTCGTGAAAAGAAAATTCAGATAATGGTGACTACCGATTTATTGGCCCGCGGGCTTGATATACCCCATGTAAATCATGTGGTTAATTTTGATTTGCCTTATAAATTCGAGGATTTCCTTCATCGAATCGGCAGAACTGCGCGGGCGGGCCGGGTCGGTACAGCAATTAGTTTTGTGACTCCTAGTGATGGTAGGACCTTTCGAAAAATAAAAACTTATATTAAAGAGGCAGAAGAAGAAACTGTAATGACCGGTTTCAAATTTGACGAACGTGATTAATTGAAAAACGATTTCAATTAAAAAACTGTATAAAGTTTTGACAACTGCTGAATAAATACAAAAGCCTTTTAAATCAATAGGGGTCCTCAATAGAATTGGGTTATGATCAGCACCTAATTTTAAGGAGTCTTTATGAAATCATTACATTTGAATTTTTGTACCTTTTCAGCTGTCGTATTTTTATCTCTAACGTCACTTGCTCATGGGCATCACCATCAAGGCGAGCAATCTCGATGCACTGAAAGCCAAGGCACGGGACAAATATTTTGTATTGGCGATGAAGTGGGCTATGCGTATAATTTCGCAGTCGGCACAATCGTAGAAATCTATGAAGGCCGCGCTGATGTTGCTTGGAATATCCAAGGGTCAGGCTTTGGGAGTCAATTAAGCGTCGATGTTTTGATTCAGAGATCGAATCATTCTGGTGGAACTCAGCCTGCAAACGGCCAAATTCTTGATATGAATGGCGCGAATTTAGGTCCTGGATCAGTTGTGAAATATAGATACAACGAAGCTATTGGAACCGTTGAACATGTATACGGTCGAACACAAACAGTCGATGTAAATTGGAATATTCAAGGCAGTGGCTACGGACAGTCGTTACCAGCGACCGATGTAATTAAGGTTAACGGCCAGTCTCAAGGTGGAAACCAGCGCTCGGTGGTAGATGGCTCGGGACGCAGACTTTATGTCGGTGCCGTTGTTGGTTATAACTACAATGAAGCCATTGGGACAGTAGAACGAATTTATTCTGATTCCCAAACTGTGGATGTAAACTGGAATATCCAGGGCAGCGGTTACGGCAAATTCCTTCCAGCAAGAGATGTAACTGTTAGATAGTTTTTAATTCAAGACAAGGGAACATTTGTGCGAATATCAAATTTTATTTCAATGAAATTATTGGCTCTCACTTTGTTCCCACTTTCATTATATGCTCAAACCACAATAAACGTTAAAGATTACGGCGCTAAGGGCAATGCAACTCAAGACGACACGGTCTCTTTTGAAAAAGCGATTTCCAATCTGAACGACGGCGATACCCTTTATATACCTGCTGGGCGCTATGTTTTGGGTAAAAATTCTTCGGATGGAATCAAGATATCTAATAAATCTTCACTGGTAATTAAAGGTGATGGGCTAAAGTCCCAACTTTTATATTATTATTCTTCCTACAGTAACTCGTCTTCTAAAAAAGTCGGGAGTGCACTGGCTATTCAAAATTCAAAGAATATTAAAATTAGAGATCTAAATATAATGGGGATGTCCGATATTCCAAGCCCTTCGTTTTCGTATTCAAGTTCAACTTCGGGCATCTATTTGGATTCTGTTGAAGATATAAAGATTGAAAATGTTGGTGTTTCACGAATGAGCGGTCAGGGAATTTTTGTAACCTCCACGAATAAACAGAAACCATCGAAAAATGTTTTCATTGAGGCCAGCCGACTAAATTTGAACCGAGTTGCCGGCGTGATGGCTGCCAATGTTGACACGATTACTGTAAATGCATCGGAAATGAATTCCAATGGCCAGATAGGTGACGCTGGAACTGGGTATGGATTTGCTGGCTCGTCACTGAGCTGGTCAGGGTATCCAGCGAATATTACACTTACAGATAATGAAGCGTTCAGAAACATTAGAAAAGGTTTGGATTTTCATTCCGGAGTAAATATTTCTGTAATAAACAATTCCGTTTCGGAAAATGGACTTTACGGTATTGATGTCGAAGGGCCAGGTATCGGCGGTCAAGTTACCATTCAGGGAAACCATATTCACAATATGGGTGCCTCTGTCACAAAGGAATTTCAAATCTTAAATGATAATCATCCTATTGTGAAAGCTAATTACACGGCACAAATTTGCGCTATATGCATTTTCTATATGAAAAAGGGATCAAGCAGTTTACCTGATAAAAGTTTTTTAGTTAAAGACAACATAATTGAAAATATATCTAAATACTCTGGGTCTGAGGACTTTGAAACTTATGGAGTATTTGCCTTTGCAATAGCAAATTTTGATGGGGCCAATCGAGACACCCAGATTTCTTTTTCTATAGTTGGCAATCGAGTTGTAAATAGTGATGTAAGTGCTCTTTTTATGCAAGGCTGGACCGGAGACAAATCGGAAGGCCGGTTTGATTTTAAATTCAATGGAAATTATATAGAGTTTTCGCATAATATCTCATTCAATCAAATATATTTCTTCGATGCTAAATCAGTCGAAGCGACGAACAACACCTTTCATTTTGAAAATAAATATGTGATGGAACTGGATCCAAATCAAGGAACCACAAATGAGCAACGTATTTCTGAAGTTCACTATAGTCGTCATCTTTCAAGTTTACTTGGAATCGATTCTAGCTCGTTAAAGACTTTGGCACAAAGCCCAGACAAATTATTTGCGTACTATCCAGGCTGGAAAATGCCTACTATTAACGTAAGTGGTAACAAGATTACGTTTTTAAAAGCCATATTTTAAAAAGCCGGCTCGAGCTGTCATTTTTTTAGTCAGAGCATCGATTTTAGATTCCCCAATTGCGGCCCGTTTCCGCCTATCCAGGGTTAAATGGATTTAGCAGCTGATAATATGGAATACTATTCGCAATAAAGCTTTTTATGGCGATATGGGCGAAAATATGATCTGGAAAATTAAACTCAGTTTCACGGTGGGACTCTTGTTTTTTAGCTCTGCAACTTGGGCTCAAGGCGAGTCTTTCATTGATCTTAACTATCTTGTTCCCACCGAATTACAGTCGCCATTCGAAGTGTCCCTTGAAGAATTGTCTAAACAAAATCGGGCGATGGAAACTCGTATTCAAGAGGCTATGGCCAATATTACCCGTGAAGAAGCTCGGCTGTTTGAAAATAAAAAGCACGTCGAGAGCCAAGGGTACAATGCCGAAGAGTTTATGGCAGAATTTCATAGGCGATCGGAACTTTTACCGATCGACGAGCAGGCTATGTTAAATCGAGGTGCCACGATTCCTCCGAAAAAGTTAGTTGGTCGGTCTAAGGAATTTAAGAGTCTACTTAATTTAGTAAATGTTGGAGTTCAGCTGGCTGGCGATTTTATTGTTCAGTTTGAAAAGTACGACAGGGATTCTCAGGATTTAGAAATTGCTGTTGGGTTAAAATTATTAAGACTGGAAATCGAATATTTACGCCAGAGTCCTATTGGTGGCCCCGGCTTAGAAATTTTAAAAAACTCCTACGAGGAAATAATTAAATATAAGGATGATTATTTGGCTAATAGGTTCCAATATGGACAGGCCAAAGATATTCATCGAGTCACTCCATTTAATAAGTTTATTGGTAAAGTGCGTTCCACAATTGCACAGATTCATCGATTTGAAAGTTTGGGAAAAGGTAAAAAGCCCAATCCGTTTGTTACAGCGATGAAAGATAAGTTAAGAATATTTGGCACTGCAGCTATGCCTGCAGCCGTGCGAATGGCTTCAAGCACTCTTTTGAAACTTCAGCCAAATCGATGGAATGTTCCGGTTACTACGGTAATTAATTACGGCGCTCGAATATTCGGAACCCTTAAAGGTGAAAAAGTAATAGTTGTTGGGCGTGAAAACTTGCCCACAGGCGATGATTCGGAAACAGTGAATCTAATTCTTCCTAATCACGGTAACGCAGAAATTGATATAAACGGAATTGCTCATCTGGGATTGAACAAGGCAGTTATGTTTGTAGCTGCTGGGAATTTTGTTCCTGAAAATGTGGCCCCAAATCTAATAAAAGCATTAAATGAAAATCATGGCGTAGTGGTCGTTGGAACTAGAAATAATCCCAATCCAGTGGATCCCGTTGAAAAAATGAGAGATATAGATGATTTTACGAGCGTTCGATCATACGTTTTATTTCCCCAAGGTATGCGACCAGCCAAAGATAATGCGGCTTCTCCTGTTCGGGACGGCCCGTTCAGAGATAGTGGACCAATTCGAATGCTTGAACGCAATGGAAAAAAAGTGAACCTAGTTCTTGTGACAATGGACTATTTCGCACCTTATGGACTTAACGGCGGCAATGATGATCCTACAATTGTGGTGCGAGTTCATCCAACAATTCCCGATCTAGTAAGACGTCGATTTATGGCAGTCGGCGGTGTGCGGGCGTTACCCATTTTGCTTCAATACGGTTTACTTGGAAACTTAAGGTCCAATAAATTACCTAACGGGGAGATTGATCCCGATGGTGATATTTTTTGGGGCAAAGTTCGGGCTTCTAAATTAGATTTCATACTTTCAAATTATTTAAAATCACGCGCTGGATTAGATTCTGGATTTATGTGTCACCGATATTATGGTTCTAGCCTTTAAAGTGTATTCCTATAAATTTTTTCCAGCTGCCATTGTTCCAATCTTTTTCGTGGGCTAGGCCGACATTAAATATTTCTTTTTCTTTTGGAACATAAAGCGATCCCAAAAGGCGATCCCAGAGTGAAAATATCTGCGAAAAGTTTTTATCCAAGTGGCGGGCCTCGGTGCTGTGATGAATCTGGTGCATGGCGGGACTGCAGAATATATAATCCAACGGTCCGTAGGAAATCCAGATATGTGAATGCCTAAAAACACCAATCGAAGAAAACAAAATTCCAAAGATCGAGAGTCCAAAAACTTTGTAGATATTGATAGATTCCGGTAACAAGTAAAAGAAAATACCAAAAATTAAACCCAAAGTAATTCCTTCTGAAATTTTTTGAAGAACGTATTCGCCTAAGTGAAATCGCGCTACAGTCAGTGGAGTTAAATGCTCGGCCGAGTGGTGAACTTTATGTAAGTTCCAAAGAAAAGGAACTCTGTGAAAGGCGAAATGCAACATTGTGAAACCAAAATCATAGGCCACAATGACTAGGAAAGTGAAAAACAGATGAACGGGCAGACTAGCCGTAACAATGCCTTCGAAGGGACCAGCAAAACTTGTACGTATAGTTTCTGACTTGAATCCACCGATCATCTGTCCAATAATAGATTTTGCTTCTAGACTTGAAAACAATCCCAAGACGATCGAATAACCAATATACAACGCTAAAACGATTAAAATATCATTTCTAAAAGAAGCGCTTTTGTAAATTTTTGAGGGAAATACAAACTGGAAAAGGGTCTTAACTGTAGTTGGTTGCTGTGCTCGCCGCATTTCTAAAAAGCCAACGGCCATTCCCACAATAGGGTAGGTTATTAGGATCCACGCCCACCAAAGCCTGCTATCTTCAGAAAAAAACAGAAATTTAATTTGGCCAAAAAAAATAGTGGCAAGTTTAGAAATCCATTCCATAGTGTATCCTTTGTCTTTTGAACGAAAAAGAGGAATCTAGGATAATTTAAGCTCAATTGCCATTTCTATTTAGTTGGGAAAGTGGAAGATGAAAAATATTTAAAACAATGTGAACCTTAAAAGGTTCTTGTGCAATTCGACTTGGAGTCGTTTCTAAACTTCTAAATCAGCCGCCCGCGTCATTTGTGATCTTTAAAATTTTTGGAGTCTATTCGACACTTTTTTACTCTCAGATGTAAATTAATTAGTCTTCAAACTTGGACTCGTTCTCGCATTACCCAAAATGCGCAGGTGCACTCTGTCCCTGTATTTACATCATCGAGGAGAAAAAATGTTTTTAAAAAATCTATCCAAACAGGTATCGAGGGTCTTGATAATTGCTGCTTTAATTCCTACGTCCTATGCATTGGCAGATAGCCAGTCGGACGCACGACTGGAAGGTGCAAAACTAAGAGAGAGGCAATCACCCCGTCCTGAAAACCCGCCACCGCGAGATAATAATTTTGTTAAACCGACGCCAGAGCAGCAACGACCAGCTCCTGAACAACGCCAAGATCCACCTGTGCAGACCCATACTCAACCCTTGCCGCAACAACCGGCTCCTTCAAATCCTGAACATAGACCTGGAAATGATTCTAACACTGGCGGTATTAGTTTTGAACGAGCCAAAGAAATCGAACGTGAACAACGTGATCAGCTAGAGCGCGAGCGCGCTAGGCAAGTAGAGCGTAATGAAAGAGATCGATTAGATCGCGAGCAACGTCAACGCGAGCAAGCTCAGCGTGATCGCGAAGCTAGGGATCGCCGTGACGAAGAAAATCGCAGACAAGAAGAATTCGCTCGTCAAGATCGAATTCGACAGCAGCAAGAACAAGATCGTATCGATCGGGAACAGCAGCAGGCAGAAGCGCAACGAATTCGAAATCAAGAACTTCAAGATCAGTTAGCTGCTCAGCGGGCCGAGTTAGCTAGGCAAGCTGCCGAATTGGAAGCTCAACGCGAAGAGCGCGCTCGTGAAGCGCGACGTGGCGAAGCCAGTGTTATATTTCAAGATGTGACTCGTAAAACAAACGGTGAATGGTTGCGAGTGACGTTGACAAAACCAATGGTTGTTTCTCAGTTGCATATTTATTTGCTAAAATCTGCTGTTGAAATTCATGAAGCCTATGTTCACACAGCGAACGGCGAAAAATATCCAATCTATGGTTTAGACAACACGGGTACGGTTGATTCTGATATTCAGGCAGATTTAGAACAAAACGGGGACAGTATTGTGGCTATAGATATTCGCGCCGAATCTATGGGCGCCAAAGCGACTTTGAAAGTCACTGTAAAAACTGAAAATGGAATGCCGACTCTTAAAAAGACTCGGTTTGCTAGAAAGTAGTTTTCACGATAGATGCTTGAAAAAGGAGACAGCCGGGCTGTCTCCTTTTTTTTTACCTTAGGTCAAAAAGATTATTTATAGATTTACCATTTAAAGATCGCACGTGTAAAAGGTAACGTCCCGGTCGGGCTTGCGTAAGCGCAACGGTTTGCTCGAATGGGAATTGACCGGGGCGTGCAGCCTCCCGCAGCGGTAAGGGCAGCAATCGGCTGAACTGTCACTACATTGCCTTGGACATTTGAAATTATTTTTTGCAAACGCATGCAAGAGTTTGTAAAGGTACCTGACAAAGTAAGTGCAACTTGTCCATTTTGGTTTCTGACGTAGGCTTGCGAAATGGGCGCATAGAGGTAATCATCTGGCGTATTTTTAGTTGCCGCTTTTACATTCAATCGTCCCAAAGGAATTCCATTAGATTGTACGACTTGATACGAACCTTCTGATACAATGCCTAAGTTTACAACTTCATCGTGAGGAACAAGAACATCTAGACAAGGCCCCGAATGTTGAAAGTTGAATAGTTTTTGTAGCTGGCTGACAGAGTCGATAATTTTAATTGCGGTGCATTTTGTGAATAGGCCGAAAGCACTAGGACACTGCATAGGACTAAATACTTTAACATAGATTCCCCTTTTTTTGTTTTGATTTCAGTTTGCTGTCAGCAGAATCCATGCCAGACGGTATTTAAGAGAAATCGCTTTCTCCGCGCTGAATATGTGACAAACTGTCCCTTTGGGATGACAGAATGGCCGAAAAAAATAGTCATTTGCCGCAAGGCTTTCTATATTTTGGTACGCCTGTTGCTTTCCCTAGTGCGACAAGGAACCACATATGTTTAGCGATAGAAATTCTAATGTAAAAAGTAGGAGAGTTGATATGGGGTATCGTTTTGCAAGCATTTTGGGCAAAGGTATTTACTGCATAAATAAAAATGAAACATTACAACACGCCTATTATCTGATGAAGGATATTTCGACACATCATCTACCAGTAGTAGATTCCGGTAATAATATTATTGGAATGCTGTCTGAAAGAGATATCTTAAAATCAATGAAGTATCAAAAACATGATAAGTGGTCGGCGCTGGAAGATGTGCCAGAATTCTATGAGGGAGAAATCGTTGAAGAACATATGAGCTGGCCCATTCAATTCATCGAGCAATCGGCTTCAATCTCGCAAGCGGCTGATTTATTAATAGAAAAAAAAATATCCGCGTTGGTGGTAACTCACGATAAAGAACCTGTGGGAATTCTAACCTCCAATGATTTGCTAAGGATAATTAGAGATTTGCCAGAAAGTGAATTGCCCAGCACCATTAAAAGCCGACTTTTGTCTAGGTCGCAGCCTAGAGTATGAAATAGAATATTTTCTTAAAAAAAGGGCTCTTCATTTTTCCTTCGATTTGCTAGAATAAAGAAATGAATTTTAAGAATATCATTAATTCTTTAGCGATTATCGGTGAATGGACAATCATCATTCTTTTTATTTATTTAAACATTCGCTTTGAATCGATGTTTTTTACAATCCTAAGCGTATTTATCATTGGTTCGCGCTTTCATGCTTTGGGGATATTAATGCATGAAGCGGCCCATTTTAATCTATTTACCTCTCAAAAATGGAACGATTGGGCGGCACAGGTTTTCCTTTGTTCCCCTTTTTTAATTTCCCTGTCGTCTTATCGAACCAGCCATATCTTGCACCACCAATATAGTTTAACTGAAAAAGACCCGACCTTTACACGAAAGCTCGGTGAACCTGTATTTGTATTTCCAAAGAAAACAAATGGATTTTTTACTTGGGAATTAATAAAAATATTTTTTGGATATGGAATCGTTCTCAATTTGAAAGATGTCACCCGAAATAGTCAGGGGCAGAAAAAAAATAAAATGAAATCGTTTTTATTTCCCCTGCTGCTCAGTAGTGCTATCGTTGGATTGTATTTTGCCGGCGCTCTTAAATGGTTTATACTGCTATGGCTTTGTCCGATATTTACTGTTCTCCCGTTGCTAAACTATTGGCGAACAATTTGCGAGCACTCCGCGGTTACAACAAAAGAGCCCACTCGCACAGTCGTATATGGTTTTTTTACCAAATGGTTTCTGTCTCCGTACAATGTGAACTACCATCTAGAGCATCATTTGTTTCCAAAGAAAACATGGTATGCATTACCCGCACTCCATAGGCAGCGTCCAATCGGTAGCGAGGATGGGCATATTACCTATGGAATTTTCAATTTGTGGAAAGAACTTGTTCTGTGATTAAAATTCATCATCTTAATTGCTCTATGCCTGAAATGCGAGGACTTGATCTTGATAAGCTCAATCGCCAAATGTGCTGTCATTGTCTGTTGCTGGAAATGGACAACTCGTTAGCCCTGGTGGATACGGGAGTTTCGAAAGACTTTGTTGAAAACTCATTTCGAAAATATATTTTTAAGACGGACGGAACTCCCTTAAGAACAGCTTTGTCTGAAATTAATCGGCTTGGTTTTAATCCCCGGGATATTGAACATATTTTTATTACTCATTTGGATCATGATCATGTTGGCGGCTTGTCTGATTTTCCTTGGGCAAACGTGTATCTTCACTTAAAAGAAGTTGATTTTTTAAAACAAATAAACTTGTCTGCTAAGCTAAGACTGCGATTTCAATCTCAGCTATGGAAAGATTCGCAAATTAAGTGTCTTGGGGATTCTGGTGAATCGTGGTTTGGTTTTGACTCGGTAAAAATGCCGCTTGTATTTACTGATCAGGTTTTAGCCATTCCACTATTTGGACACACGGCCGGCCATTCTGGATTGGCTATAAAGACTGAAGATAGGTGGCTCTTGCACGCCGGCGATTCTTTTTATTTTAAAGATGATTTAAGTGAAAAGATGTCCGAACGAAGCGTGCTATCAGAGGCGCTTGCGACCTTTATGGCTGTAGACCAAGAACAAAGGTTACTGAATTTGAATCGAATCAGAGTATTAAATTCAACAAAAAAAGAATGCCGAATTATAAACTCACACGATCCCTATTTTTTGGGAATTTGAGGAATATGCGGCAACTCAAGCTGCAATATAGGAACACCCAATTTTTGAACAGCAAACGCAATCTTATCTAGCCGATCACCATCTTTAAAGAATAGTGCGTGGCCATTTAAATAGTGCCAATAAATTGATTTTTCTTTTCCTGAAAGCTCCCCGTTTTGGTAAACCCATAGGGCACGCAGCATGGATTCAATAAGATGCCTTAGCATGCAATTGTGGCTGGGGTTTGTTAACGATGCCACAAAATCGTTCAACAGCTGATCCAATCCAGTAAAATCTTTCTTTTTTAATGCCTGCTTTATTTGTGGAATGAAAAGGCTCGTTTTTGCATCTAAAAAAAATGCGTCTGGCGCGCCAGCCGCATCGTGCTTGAGCCGGATTTCTACAAATGACAACGACATCCCGTTTGGGCACTGCCAATCATAGAACCATGAAAACAACAGCGTAAGACGTTCAGAAAAAATGAGTTTAGAAAATACCGAGTTAAGAATCGGCAGTTCTGTCGCTTGACCGTCTTGAATCATCTTGTTTCTATAGAGCTGCCATTGGCTTTTATTCAGCTGAATTGCTTCTTTAACATGAGTTGTAAAATGCCACATTGACTTATCCTCGAACAATCTTAAACTTTGTTTTAAAGGTAACATTGGGATCAAAATACTTTCAAGGCTTTAATTATAGTTTAGCTAACGAAGACTTTCAAATTGAAGTTGAACTGTCTCGCAATTATAGATCAATTGCGGCTGTATGCGGATCAGGGTTACGCGCGTTCAATTTGCTGAGGCCTGACGTTGAAGTGTTAACTCTGTTTGATATTTCCCAGACACAACTCGATTATGCTCAATTTCAGCTTCAGGCAATAAAACACCTGCCCTATTTAGACTATTTGAAATTAGTTGGTTTTGTTTCCTGTGATCTAAGCGAGAAAGTTAAAATTAAAAATCAACTTTCCGAGAACAATACTGAAAATTTTTTTTTAAAAGAGCTAAGTTTTGAAATGTTAGAACGGGGACTTGTCTATTCTGGCCGTTGGGAATCATTTGTAATTAAAATCGCAAAGGTTATTCGATTTTTTTTAGATTTTGACTTCGATTCTGAAGTGTATCAAGTGGCTTCTGAGAAAGCGACCTGGCCTAAGGGGAAATTGCAGTGGCTGCTGAATCTAATCGCACGACCCTCGATTTTCAATCGGTTTCTATACAAAGGCCATATGCCATCTCAAGTAGGACTTTCATTGGGAGAGTTTTTAATTCAAGGGATTGATTCGATTGTTAAGTCTCCGAAATTGAAACAAAGCGCCTTGCACCAGCTATTTTTTTTGGGAAATGTGAAGTATAAAGAAGGTATTGATTCGGTAATAAGCGAAGAGAAATTCAACGTCATTAAAAACTATCAGGGAAAAATAGATTTCGAACTCATAGGACTAACAGAGGCTTTCAAAAGAATTAGAGCCGACTTCTGGTCCTGTTCAGATGTATTAAGCTATTTGTCCACAGAGGAAATAAATGCGCTCTCTAGTGTTGTTTCTGGCAGTTCCTGCAAACGAGTAGTCGTTCGTACCTTTAGAAATCATCCAGAATTGAATGCGACTTTGAATTCAAAAAGAAATAAAAGATCAGAAGAATGGGCAATGGATACCGATCTCACTCGACTTTATAATTTTAAGATATATGATAATTAGCAAGATGACCTACAGACACCGACTCATGCTTTGGCTTAACGAACGATTTCCAATTATTAATTTCGTCTCTGGCGTGTTTATTTATTTATTGGCAAAATCCGTTTCCGGACAAATGGATACGGCTATTCAATATGGATTTCTAAAAGAAGTGGCCGCAGGCTTAATTCCAACGATGCATCTTTTTTTATTGCGTGTTTTTGATGAACATAAAGACTATGAATCAGACAAAATTAACTATCCTGATAGAATTTTGCAAAAAGGACTTTTCACCCTTACTGAAATTAGGCAGTTAGGCTGGATTTCTCTTCTGATTGAATTGTTAGGATTTGGGTATGTGTTTTTTAAACTCGATTGGGATCTTCGTGTTTTGGCTCTTTTTCTTTTTCTTTGGTTTTGGACAGTTTTGATGACCAAAGAGTTTTTTGCAAAAGAGTGGTTAAAAAATCGGTTTTTAATCTATGGTTTGACTCACTTGCTAATTACGCCAATATTATTTCTTGTGTGTATTTCTTTGGCAAATCCCCAGTTTAGATGGTCGGCGCCAGTAGGACTTTCTTTGTTTCTAAGTCTATTGACAGGATGGCTTTACGAAATTACCCGAAAAACCAAAGCTCCAGGGGAAGAAAAAGCCCATGATAAAAGCTATTCTCAAATTTTTGGAGTCAACCAATCGCTAGTTGTGATCGCTGTATCCCTGATCCTAACCCATATCGTTATTTGGCTCTTATTCCGGGAACTGGGAATTTCAATTTTCGTATATAGCCTGATGGGTTTGCCGCTCTTGGTTTTAAGCCTGTTGTCATTGAAGGCTTTTTATAAACTGCCGACTCCAAAAAATAGAAAGAAAAACGAACAATCAGTTGGGCTAGCGGCACTATTTGCCTATCTTACTCCGATTGTGTGTTGGTTATGGAAATAAACAGAAAAGAAACTTACAAGATTGGACAGAGTTCTTTGATAAGTTTTGTGGATTCAACTTTAGAATTTGATGTGGGGCCAACTCTTTTTTTTGGGGAACTTCATCTTGATAAACTGGAGGATTTTACTCCATTGTTAGAGAAACTAAAAATTAGGGCAGCCAAAGAAGGAAAAAGTAAATTGGTAGGGCCCTTAAATGAGTCTACGTTTTTTGATTACAGACTTAAGATGAATTTTTTTGATGACTCTAGTTATATTGGCGAGCCTCAAAACACTGAAAAACTTTTACACCTTTTTAAAAATTCTGGATTTAAAATTGTAAAAAAATATTTTTCACATGAGTTCAAAATTGCTCAGCGATTGCTTATATTATGGCTTGGTGGACCAGGTTTGTTAACGCGGATTTGGATGTATTTAAAAGGTTATCGTTTAGAGAATTTGACAACTGCTAAGCTTTTATCTAACTACAAGGCACTTCATCAAATCATTCACGAAATATTTAGTTCTAATTTTCTGTATGCACCCATCACTGATGATCAGTTTTTAGATCTTGTTAAACGCCGCTATGCTGAAAATATTCATGAATCTGGTTCCTGTTTGATGATCAGTCCAGAAGGAGACTGTGTTGGCTTCAATTTATGTTTAAAAGACAAAGCGCGTCCAGATCGGGTATTGTTCAAAGCCCATGGAGTTAAAAAGGCCCATCGATTTAAAGGCTTGGCTTCCATGGCCTTAATGTCGCAGTCTTTTTATGCGCTCTTTGGAAAATATAAGTATTGCTTAGCGTGTTTAACCATTCAGGGAAGTCGCGTTGATGGGCATTTTCATGATATGTCCAAAAAACATTATGAATATGGACTATTCGAGCTGACTCTATAATTCGCGACGTTGGATTTTCCAAAGGTGGCGTGGGTCGACTGGCATTTTTGGAATAATTTTAAATTCAACTTTTTTGTGTTTTCTTAGGCATCCTAAGTTTTTATTAATTTCCACTGAAAGCAAATCTTTATCTGTGTTTGGAAATAGGCAACCTGTCTTTAGTTCCAAGAAGACTACAAAGGTATCATTTTGTTTTTTTATAGCGGCTCTTTTCACATAGGCCTGCCTTTCAAGCCACTCTTCCGCAGGACCGACGGGATGGCCATCAATTTGCTCATTTACGCGGCCACAATAGAAAAGTATATTTTCCTTTTCATATAAAATATCACCAGGGCTGTAGTCTTGACCAATCGAAACACAATTTGCGCCTTGAAGTTTAAATTCGAAAAAATCATTTTTTGAAGTTGTGTATTTTTTCTGACATTGTAATTCAGAAATAAACGGACCAACTGGATAGCCAAGGGTATCGGGGTAATCTTTTATTTGAATTACAGGAAATTGGGCAATTAAACTGGAATTAACACTAAATCCCAGAAAGCTCATCGGTTCGCATTCTGTGCTAGCATAGGTGTTAATTAATAGGGATTGGGGAAGCTGAATCAAACAATCAGTGATAAGCCATTTAGGCAGCGCAGCTCCGCCGGTAACTATAAATTTCAAAGACGGAATTTTAGATCCCGATATTTTTATTTCGTTAACAAACAAATCAAGAACTCCAGGTGGCAGGGACAAAGTTGAAATTAAGTGTTCATTGAGGACTGATATCACCTTTGAAACAGTTTGTTGTTTGGATGGAATGAAATGAGTCGGCGAGCCTTGAATAAGACTTTGAATCACTCCGATTCCATGCAATGCCAAATGTGGTTCTTGGCTAAGATCCGAAAGATAGTTGCAAAATAAAGTCTGCTGACTTCCAAGCACAGAAAGTGTGCGTGAAACGATTTTAGGCGATCCCGTTGTTCCCGAGGTAAACGAAAGCAAAACAGGATCTAAAAGCGCGACGTCAGCCAGTTTTTCAAAGGGGAAATTTTCGTGAGATTCTGAAAACAGCCGTCCTACATTAAAATATTGAATTCCAAATGCGGGGAAAAAATACAAACGCGCCAGTCGAGTTTCTTGTTCTAAAAATATATAACGGACATGGGCCTTTTTTGACAAGGATTTCCATTTCCAAGGATTGAGTCTTGGGTCGATTAAAACGGGGAGTATCCCTTCGGCAAGCATTGCGAAGATTACAATGAGAAAACGATACGAGAAATGAAAAAGTAAAAGGCAGGGGTCACCTTTTTTTATTTTTAGTTTGTAAAGGGACCTTCTGACCATTGCAATATCATTCAAAATAGTTTCATAGGATTTAGTCCCGGATTCAGCTGACCAAAAACTTGGTTTTTGCTCTTTGTCCTTGTAGGAAAATAGTCTGGTTAGGATGTGTTCGGGGGCGAGTGATGGCGGGATCATTTTTTAATCAATCCCCGAAGTAGCCAAACATCGCCAATATAAATAAAGATAACCCCGAGGATCATAAACAAGCCCATTTTTTGTAAAGGCGCAACTGGTGATAGTAAGAAAACAGAAAAAAGCAGCGCCATTCCCAATGTAACTAAAAAGCTGGCATAGGCCAGGCCGGCAACAGATTTATTAATATTGGATTTACGTGAAGCAAAAATAAACTGAATTGAATTGTCTCCAGCAAGGCCCACTAGCACGGCGGCACAAATACTAGATACAAAAAATACTGGAATATTAAAAAGTATAAATAATGCAATCAGTGCTAAGGGGCCCCAAAATGAAGTCAACAGTAAAAACCCTATGGTTTTCCAATTTAAGGCACCCTTTATCGATACCAAAAGAAGACCTACTAAAATCAAGCTGGTAAATAGGCTTTCAAAAAAAGTTCCTAATACCCGTTCGCCAAATTCATTATAAGAAATAAGACTGCTGGAAAATTTGCAAAAAGAGCCGCAAATTTCATAAAGACTTTTCCTAAATGCAGAAACATTTTTATTGTCCATTGAATTGATGTAAATCAAGGCCCGTTCTGCTCCTTGCTTGGAAACCAGTCGTTCGGAAAAGCGTGAATCTTCCCACATCTGTTCGACTGAATCTTTAATTGAAGGGGTCGCAGCTGTGATAAAATCAACTGTGGATTTTCTGTTTTCAACCCATTTTACAAGCGGCAACTTTTTGACCGACTCAATTATTTCATCTTTCTTTTCTAAAGAGACCCCTGAAGAGAATAAGAGCGAGACATCGTTAACCCAGCCTCGGGTTTTTAAAAAATGTGCTGTTGTAGTATTTACTTCGTGGCTTTTGCTAAAAAAATCTTCTGGTGTGTCTTTCACTTCCAATGTTGAAACACCTAAAAGAGCAACCAGAACGAAGCCTATAAGTATCCAGGAAGCACGTGGGTTTGCTTTTTTACTTAAAGCTTCGAGCCAATTCCAGTTCGGCCGAAATAGGATGAGGTTTGCAGTATTTATTTTCAATTTTTTCCATTTGATTAAAGTGGGAACAAAAATAAAAATTAGGATCCATTCGAGCATTCCACTAAAAGCAACTACCAACCCAATTCTACGAATAATTCCTAAGTCTGAAGTCAGCAGCGAAGCAAAACCCACTGCGGTGGTTAGGGACGTAAAAAACGCGGGCACTAGGAAACGACGAATGGACTTCAAAAAGGTCAACTTGTACACGGCCATCCCATAGGCGACAAAAATTAAATCTTCCAAGCAGCTGGCAAACAAAATTAAACCGGTTGCATTGGTTAAAACATCGATAGGAATTTTAGCAAATCCCATGACTCCATAGGTAATAAGTAGGCTCGTAAGGACGGTAGAATTAAATAGTAGGCCCATTTTCCAGGAGCCAAAAAAGAATCTAAAAAACAAAAGTGAAAAAACAAACATAAGAATGTTTAAGGCCTGAGTCACATCCATGGCTTCCTTTAAATAGGTTTGATAGGTCGTAACACCACCCCAAAAAACTCTAAATTCCGGCTTTGGAAAGGACTCTTTAAAACTTCGTTTTAACCGGTCCAATTCCAATACATCGATCGTTCCAAATCTAGGGTTTTCTGCATCCTTTATAGTAAAATTCACTGTCAGCGAACTGTTTGTATCCGTTGTCAGAATATGCTGCCAGGGCGAGTTTTGAAGTTTAGCCAATCCCGGACTAATTAAATCGTCCTGACCATTTACTAAGTTTGCGCAGGGCGCGTCTAAAAACGGTTTAAAATTAAGACGACTGCCATTTATCAAAGCGATACTCGGGCCAAAGGTCGAGGAAATCTTCTGAATCTGACTTTCTGATTCTGAAATTTTTAGCAACCATGCCTGGACCTGACAGGCCAATTCGGCAGTAATAGGCTTATCGCTCTCTAAAGATAGGATAATATTGTTCTTATCTTTAAAAAATTCATTAACCTCTTTC
>JAYVPD010000001.1:0-10922 GCA_043757515.1 Pseudobdellovibrionaceae bacterium | reverse complement strand
AGATAGCAAAGACGCCAAAGACAAAAAGAAATCTAAACACTAGTCAGAAGATTAATATTTTCTAATTGGAATAAAAAGGGAGCCCAGGGCTCCCTTTTATTTTATTAAATCGCGTCTAGACCAAAATAGAGATCGGGCAGAGTTTAATGCCATCATTAATTAAATTTAGTACTCTTGAGGGATACACTATTTTACAAAAAGAAAAGTAACACATGGAAAAATCATTAAGGCACCACCAGGCATTTTTTGACCGATACGAAGTCGAATTTAACAATGCAATTTGGGAACAAGTCAGAAAAGCAAATGAAGAAAAAAAGCCAAAAACAGTTTTTTACCAGTCCTTAAATTATATCAATTCTGAATCTAAGTTTTCTGAATCTCTATTTGAATCAAAAAAGCTCACTCTAAAACAAGGCGGTCGTCCGGTTGAGCTGAACTGGGACGATGACAAGATATTTTTTGAAACTGTTTTATTGGACTGGGGCGATCATATGGAGCTTCCTCCATTAAGGAAATTGAGTGAATTTAGTTTTTTTGATTTAAAACTGGTTCAATTAAAAATAAAAGATAAAAAAATTATCTTACGCTATGAAGAACAGTGGAAAGCTATCGATCCCTACAAATTTTTTGATATTATGGATGATTTGTGCAATTTTGGCGATTTTTTAGAATCCTATATGGGGAAAAAATTTAATATTCCGGCGACCTACCAAGGCAACCGAAGCGCTGTTGATGAAAAAAAATTAAATGTAGCATGGAATCTCTTTCAAGAAATAACTAAAGAAGCAAACGGCTATTTAAACTATTACGAAAAGAAGATCTGGCGTGATATATGTGTAGAGGTTTTTTGGAACTATTTACAGAAAATAGAATATACGTTTTCGCCTCGAGGTCCTTTAAAGTTAGAAATTAAAGGCGCTGTTACGGATTTAAATCCAGGAATTCCTTTTGATACCATGTATGCAAAGGTATTTATCAATTTTAAAAAGTTCACAGAAATTTCAAAAGACACTTTTAAGGCCAGTTTTTATAAAGAAATGTCGTTTATGGCCACCCGCCGTGTGGCGTACCCTGAACGAACCAAAGTGCACTTTGACGGGTATTTAAAACATGCCTTTCAGTACCGAAACAAACAAGATCATGTATTAACGGTACTGTATTTAAACACAGCGATATACACGTACCTAAATAGATACTTTTGTGAAAAAGAGATGGAAATCTATTTGAAGAATCTTCTGAATCGCGCGTCTGTTCGCGATTGGAAAACCGCATCAGATAAATTGTTTCTAGGTCTTGAACAGTATTCGATGAATCAAAACTTAATATACCAGGATTCACTGGGCTTTGAAAATACGCTTCACTCGGTAATTGGGTGGTTTAAAAGGATGGCTCGCTGATGGTAAACTTTGAATCTTTTAAAAAAAATGTTTTCAAAATACTAACGGCTGAGGCCACTGGCAGCGGATTTGTTTTAAAAGATTTGGATCTAGTTATTACAAACTACCATGTTATTGAGGGGCTTCGGGAAGTAGCTGTGGAAACCTTTGACAATCAACGGGTCAAAGCCAAAGTCGTTCAAGTAAATCCTAAAAAAGACATCGCTTTTTTAAAAGTAGAGCAGTCGCTGGGGGATGGCGGACTAACTCATGATCAGGCTGCCGTTGTGCAAGATCGTGAAAGCGTTGTTGCGCTTGGCTACCCATTGGGGATGAGCTGTACGTACACACAAGGAATTGTTTCCAATGCTAACTACCGAGTCCAAGATTTGGCGTACATTCAAATTGATGCGGCTATAAATCCTGGCAACAGTGGCGGTCCATTATTGAGCCAGCTTGGGCACGTAGTAGGAATCAATTCTAGAAAAATTCAAGAAGCAGAAAATATTGGCTTTTCAATACCAATAAAATTTGTCTTTGAAGATCTACAAAAATGGAAATCACTTCCGTCTACGGACTACAGCGTTTTATGCGTTTCGTGTGAAAATCAGCTAACGGAACCTAGCGAGCATTGTCCCCACTGTGGCTTTCAGGTCGATTCAGAGAAATATTTTAGGATTTCCAACGTGGAAAAAATGGCAACTCAAGTTGAATCTTTAATTACTTATGCTGGATTTGATCCTGTGACTTTGCGGTCGGGAAAAAACTACTGGGAACTAGTGGACAAATCAGATGTAGTTAGAATGTTTTACTACACGCAAGATTATTTCTATGCGGCTAGCCCTGTGGCCCTTTTGCCAAAGGCCCATATGGAAAAGGTGCTTTCATTTTTGAACTCGGAAAATCAATTTCCCAATCATCTGGGCATTGATAAATCAAAAATATTCTATTCCTTTCGAAAGCACACATCGGATTTGGTTTTAGAATCCCATGTTGATTCCGTAAGAGTGGAATTCAAAAAGTATCTTGAGGAAATTAAAGTTTTAGAGCAAATACTATTTAAAGACTACGAATGTCAGCCGTTTGAAAGCATTCAAGCCAAGGTGTCATCTTAGCTACTCAGAAGCTTAGCAATGTCTTTTTCGATGTCCTTTGGTTCCGTATTGGGGGCGTACCGCGCTACTACGTTTCCGGTCTTATCGACTAGAAATTTGGTGAAATTCCACTTGATCATTTCGGTACCCAAAAGACCAGGGGCTTTCTCTTTTAAAAATCGATACACAGGGGACGCTTCGTTGCCATTTACGTCCACTTTAGCCATCACTGGGAAGCTGACATCATATGTGAGCTTACAAAACGACTGGATGTCATCATTTGAACCCGGTTCCTGGGCGCCAAATTGATTGCAAGGAAAGCCAACAACTAGAAAATCATCGCTGCTATATTTTTTGTAAAGTTCTTCTAAACCTTTATACTGAGGAGTAAAGCCACATTTGCTTGCCACATTAACCACCAATACGACTTTGCCTTTTAGCGAGGACAACGGAAAGTCAGAATTTTTTTGATCCTTTATTGTGAAATCATAAAATGTGCTCATGGCGGCTCCCAAACTTTAAACTTATGTCGAGTGGCTTTTATAGTCTAATTGATCAGTTCTGGCAAGCCACGACCTGTGCTAATCTGATCTTACGTTGCTTATTTTCAAATAGAGCACTAAGCTATTTTTATGAAAAAAATAGCTGTTTTATTATCGGGATGTGGCCACCGTGATGGCGCAGAAGTTACCGAAGTCGTTAGCTTGCTAACTAATTTAAGTTTAGTCGGCGCGCAGGTTACTTGTTTTTCTCTGAATAAAGATGTGCCAGTGACCGATCATCTGACAGGCCTTACCAGTATAACCGTAACGCGCAATATGATGGCTGAAGCCGCTCGGATCTGTCGCGGTGATATTCAAGAGTTAAATTCGCTTGTTGTAGCAGACTTTGATGCATTGGCTATTGCTGGTGGAATGGGCGCAGCTCTGCATTTTTGCGATTGGGCTGAAAAAGGTATGGATTATAATTTAGACAGCGACGTCAATCGTGTGATTTTAGAATTCTTCGAAGATCAAAAGCCAATAGCAGCGGTCTGTATCGCGCCCATCTTGTTGGCAAAAGCACTTGCTGGTCATGGCATTTCCCTTACGTTTGGGCCTATAAACGAAGCCTTTATGGCACTTAGTACGTTTAATGTCGAAGTGGTCGAGTGCCCCGCTGACGATTTTATTACAGACCGACGTCATAAAATTTTGACGACTCCTGCTTTTATGCACGAAACTGAATTTGGACCGGTATTTGTTGGGATCAGCACTATGGTTAAAGAATTTGTAGAAATGGCTTGAGCGAATTTTTATAAGGAACAAATATGAAATCAATAAAAGTAGCACTTATTTTTGGTGGGACATCGAATGAGCGAATGGTTTCAGTGGCATCGGCCCAGAATGTTGTAAATTATTTCCGAGATCCTGAAATTTATTTTATAAGCCCAATGGGCGCGTGGCATCGAGTTTCAAAATCGGAATTGCTAGATCACAAAAACCCTTTTGTAAGTGAATTCAAGCCAACATCGGCGTTAATTTCCAAAGATCTTAACGGCATGGCCGAACATCTAAAATTGAACGTGTGCTTTCTGGCACTTCACGGAACGGCCGGTGAAGATGGAGTATTTCAGGATTTTTTTGAATCGCACAAAATTGCGTATACAGGATCCAGTGCGCACACAAGTCGCCTGTGCTTTGATAAATCAAAAGCTAAAGAAATCGCCCGCAAGGAAAAGATGGCTCTTGCCCTAGAATTGCGAGTGCATTTTGACTCTGATGATTCGATTGCCAAGATAAAATCATTTTTCAATGACAGAAAGAAAATTGTTTTAAAACCAAACGCAAATGGGTCTAGTTTTGGCTTATTTATTGTTTCATCCAATTTAGAATTGGATAAAGCGATTGAAGAAATCAAAAAATCATCCGAGCACGACTACATCGTTGAGGAATTCATTGTCGGTCGTGAAATGACCGTTGGAGTTTTAGAAAAAGCAAATACGCTTATACCATTAGCCGCGAGTGAAGTGATTCTGGATCAGGGGATCAGTTTTGACTATCAAGGCAAGTACTTAGGTCGAGGTACCAAAGAAATCACGCCAGCAATGCTTAGTGCAGTTGAAAAAAAACAATGCCAAGACTTAGCTTTACAGGCGCATGCGATCTTTGGTTGTTCTGGCTATTCCCGTACCGATATGATGTTAACTAGTCGTGGTCCTGTTTTCATGGAAACCAATACTTTGCCAGGACTAACAAAGGCATCCTTTTATCCTCAGCAGCTTGAGGCAGAGAAAATTCCTTTCTCAGTTTTTATCGAACAGCTCTTGTTGATCGGGCAATCTAGGTATCAGAAAGTCTAGAAAATCATTGGCTTCGAATTTGCTTTAACTAGTTCTATCACTTGAGCTGTCTTAGTTTTATGAGTCCAGGAAGGAATCATAAAATTGAAAACAGCGTAAAAGGATTTTTGAAAGTGGGGACGGCTGTGGAAGCAAAAAAGTTAAGGTATTTCGAAAATATAAATCATCCGGTGCACTCGGAGTTTATCAAGTCGCAAAATCAATGCGTATTATGTGAAACAGAACTAGAAATTAATCACATTGCTAGTGACGATTCTAAAACAATCAAAGAAGAGGCGTACTGCCCACAGTGTACTTTGAGGACCAGAAACAAAATCTACTTGCTTAATTAAGCATTTTTTTTAAGCGTCGGTTTTTTGACGACCAGTCATTTTTCCAGAGTCAAAGTTTGTCATCTAATGCTTGAATGAGTTCCAGATGAGTTCTATGATTAATAATGCTTGTTTCATTTCTGGATAGCGTTAAATACGTTGGTCATTTAGTTCCTATTTCTTTTTTACGAATATTTTTAGGTTATTACTATTTGCAATCGGCTATGCTTAAGTATTCGACCGATTTTTTAATCAAACCAAAAATCGCTGAAATCATTTCTGAATTTTTACCACTGAGCCAAGCCCCAGAATGGTACAAAATCATCGTTACAACCCAGCTTATACCTCAGTGGCAAATATTGGCCTTTTTAATTACAGGATTTGAATTTGCGATAGCGATTTCTTATTTGATTGGTTATGTAGTACGCCCAGTGGCTGTCCTTGGAATATTGCTTTCAATCAATATGATTTTCATTATGGGACCCGGCGCCGAAGACTTGAATAAAACGTTTCTAGCGTTGCATTTTGTAATGGCCTGGATAGGGGCCGGCCGCTGCTTAGGGGTCGATTATTACTTCTATAAACGTCGTCGTGGAGTGTGGTGGTAGATGCAACATTTTATCATCTATATTTTTGTAATTTTTTTTGTATTAGTTCTTAGTTTTTTTAATAGAAAAAATGCAATTGATGATTCCCAAAAAACTCTTAGAATATACGGCTATTCCGCATTTACGTCGAAATTTGGGCCCGGCTTCGATTTGAAAAAGAAATTTGAACTGATATGTAATTGCCGAGTAGAATACGTTGAAGCTGCTGATTCAGGTGTATTGTTACAACGTATCAAACTTGAAGGCGCAACTCTTGGAGCTGATTTAGTGATTGGCCTTGACCAGTATGATCTTCAAAAGGCCTTGTCGGAAATCACTTGGCGCAAATTGGATTTTTCCCAGTTAGAAATCGACGAGATAGTACGCCCAGCCTTGTCAAACAGCTATTTCGTGCCATTTGATTGGGGCGTAATTGCTTTTGTTGGACGCAAAGAAGACCCATTGCCAGCGCCAAAGTCTTTGAAAGATTTAATGAAACCGATGTACAAAAATAAAATTGCCCTAATGGATCCCCGTACGTCGTCACCCGGTATGCAGTTCTTAAGTTGGATTTATGATTCTTTGGGAAAAGATGAAGGTGAAAAATACCTATCGCAGATGATGACTCAGGCACATAGTTTTTCACCCTCTTGGTCAAGTGCCTATGGATTGTTTTCCAAGCGACAAGTTAGCTATGTATTGTCGTATTTAACATCACCTTTGTATCATCAGCTTGTTGAAAATAATAATTCGATAGAAGCCTTTAAGTTCACTGAAAATCACCCGGTGCAATTTGAGTTCGCGGGCATTCCACTGGATTGCAAAGAATGCACCCTAGCCGAAGAGTATATAAATATGATGCTGTCTGATGAGGGGCAAAAAATAATAATGAATAAGAATTTCATGTTCCCGGTTGTAAAAAAAGCAATGGCGGGAACACCCTTTGAACCACTTTCGCAATTCAATCATTTGTCCCAGTTTAAGATCCCTTCGATTTCCGACGTCGATTTTCTTATAAAGTCGTGGACCTCGATTCGTCGAGGTGAAAAGAATGCCAAATAACTGGCCAGCAGCGTTTGGTCGGGGTTCTGCCCAATGGCTGATCGTGTTTTTTTTCTTAAGTCCGTTTATCATTTTATTTAGTCATTTCCGGCTGGTTGCTAATCTTGATATTGGGGAATTTTATTGGGCTTTGAAAAATTCGGTCTGGCAAGGGCTGTGGTCAGGGCTTTTTTCGTGTGCTGGTGGTTTTTGGATGGCACTAGGGTTAATATTTTGCGAAAATCGATTTTCAAAATGGATCAATTTTAATATTTTTTTCCTGCTTCCTAATTTTTTACCAAATTTATTTATTTTAATTGGTCTGATGAGTTTGATAGATCCGTTTCCTATGGGTACCATCGGCGTAGTCCTAGTCCATACGTTTATAAATGTGGGTCTTTGCGGAGTGATTTTGAAAGAAGTTATGATGTTGAAGCTTTCAAAGTTGTCCGATGTAGCCTTGATTTTGGGCAGTGGACGGCTCCGATTTTATGTCCGGGTTTTGTTGCCGCTTCTTAAAAAAGACATTTTACAACTATTTTTCCTGGTTTTCGCAACCACCTTTAGCAGTTTTGCAATTCCACTTGTTGTTGGCGGAGGTAAAGGAATAAATCTTGAAATTTTAATTTTTGAAAAAATAAAAATCTACAATGATTGGAATACCTCGATTTTGATTTCTGTCGTGCAATCCGGAATTTTGTTTTTATTTTCATTACTCACTTTAAATTCAAAAACGGCCGTTGAAATCAACCCTCATTTGCAAAGCAAATTTTTGGAATCTCGACTCAGTTTTTATTTGTTTTTCTTTTTGTACATAGTTTTTTTCTATTCCTATTTAACTGGCATCTGGGAGGGCCTCGGAAATATGGCCGATTTCACTCTGTACGAAGAAGAAATTATTAAGGGGCTGGTCGGTACAGTTCTTATCGGCCTGGGAACTGGGCTGGGGATTACTGTGATGTTGTTTGCTTTGACTCGACTGTATCAGGACAATTGGCTTCATAAGTTTTTAAATGGGTACACGGCGCCTAGCGCGGCTTTAATTGGTTTTGCACTTTTAACTTTTGGACCCAATACGACCATTTTTGTTTTGGTAAAAATAGTTGTGGGTTTAAGCCTAAGCTATACGATTTATCTTTATAAAATGGGTTTTGGCAATTTCATGAGTGATCTTTCGATATATAAAGAACGCGCTCGACTGCTCGGGGCAAATGACAATTTGGTGTTTTGGCGAATATTAGTTCCTTTGTCCTATAAACGAATTCTGCTTTATTCTGGTGTTGCCGCTTTTTGGGCCACCGGTGATTATGGCGTTTCAAAAATGATTGCCAGCCGGGATATAACGTTAGCATTGTTGTCGGAATCGTTTTTAAGCCACTATCGAATCGGAATTTCATCATTGCTGTCCTTTTTGCTTTTAATTTTAGGCGTTTTAGTTTTTTTATTTTTTAGAGGAGTCCAAGTTGTCATTGGTAGAAAAATTAATTATTGAGTATTCGGATTTTTCTGTTCAGATACAAAATTGGGAACTATTGGATTCTGGGGTCACTGTTTTGTGGGGGCCATCAGGGTCAGGGAAAACCAGCGTGTTTCGAGGACTGCTAGGCCTAGAAAGTGTAAAAGAATGCAAGTGGAATTTCAAGGACGTTGAAATTGGAAGATTGCCTCCGGGCCTGAAAAATATTGGTGTGGTTTTTCAAAGTTATGATATGTTTCCTCATATGACCGCCTATGAAAACATTCGATTTGCCGCTGAATCAAAAAAAGTAGACGCAAAAGAATTTGATCAGCAACTGGATGCCATTTCTAAAAAATTAAGAATTGAAAACATAATGAACAAAAAAGCGCCTCTGCTTTCAGGTGGGGAACAGCAGCGAGTGGCCATGGCTCGGGCGGTTGTCGGAAAACCAAGAATGTTGTTTCTTGATGAACCTTTTTCAGCATTGGATGAAGAATTAAAACAAGAAAGCCGCGAACTAGTCCTCGATTTTATCAAAGAGCAAAATATCCCAGTGCTGCTGATAACGCACGACAAGCGTGATGTTGATTTTCTGGGAGACAAAATTTCAGAAATCAAAGCGGGTCGTCTGGTATAGCTAACCATTGACAACAGATAAAACGATGGTATCGATGTCACATGATTCTTTTAGTAAAACTTTTTATTTTGTCGCTCGTGTCTTTTTCCCAAACTCAGACTTATTTTCAAGTGATAACGACCAGGCCCGAAGAGTTAAAAGCAATTTCGCCTTATGTGCAAAATCGTTATGAAGGTGGCCGTTTACTGATTGTAAACGTGAAGTCACCGTACGCTACACCGAAATGGGTTTTCAATTATTTGCGACCTGTTCGGATGCAGGATGTTGCTCACTACGTGCCAGCGGCCGCCCAGTTGCGAAATTTCAAGTTACCTCCGATCGATCAAAATTATATAAAGGCCATTCAATTGGACCAGCTAAAAGCCGGTGTGGCCAAACTCGTAAGCTACAAAGATCGATCCTCAGGAAGTGCAGAAAACCAAATGGCTCAGACTTGGATTGTTGAACAGCTTAGTCAGTGGGGCTATCAAGTCAGTCGTGTTTGTCATCAGCCTAAAATTTGCAGTATCGTAGCTCAAAAAATCGGTCTAAAGGATCCTAAAAGTGTAATTTTAGTTGAAGGCCATTTGGATTCCGTTGGTGAAAAATTCGCCGGTGCAGATGACAATGCCACCGGAACGTCAGCGACATTGGAAATAGCTCGTGTTCTAAGTAAATATCCAAATAACAACACCCTTCGATTTTTTCTGACCAATGGCGAAGAGCAAGGAATGCTGGGATCTACGTTTTATGTAAAAAACCTAGTTGCAAGTGGTGAGATCAAAAATTTAAAGCTTGTCGTGAACATGGATATGGTTGGGTACAATAGTAACGGAACGGTCGAGCTTGAAACGGATAAAGAATGGAATTCAGTAGCATTGTGGTTTGCACAGTTAACCGCCACTTATACGCAGCTGAAGTCTAAAATTACGTTGGGCGCCTTTGGCAGCGATCATGTGCCATTTTTAAAAGCGGGCGTCCCTACGCTGTTGACGATTGAATTTTGGGCGACCAAAACTCCATGTTATCATCAAGAATGTGATAAATACGAAACAGTTAATTTTCCGTATATGTATGAAATTACAAAATTAAATACAGCAGCTGTATTGACGGCCGATGTTCCGACTGGACGATAATGGACTTCGATGATAGGTCCATTCTATCGTGACAACTGAAGACAGACCAAAAATCAGAATTAAATTTACGGTATCCTATGACGGTACGAATTACTGCGGTTGGCAGAAACAGAAACATGGTCCGCTTAAGGGCGTTGCCCATATGCTGGAAGACGCGATTTCTAAAATCATAAACGAAAAAATTAAGCTTTTTGCTAGCGGACGCACCGATGCCGGCGTTCATGCTTTAAATCAAGTCTGTCATTTTGATACTTACAAACCCGAGGCTTTTTTTTTCAATATAGATTTTCCCTGGGCCGTAAAATCAAAACTTCCGGCAGATATCACGGTTAAGGATGCTTGGATTGCGCCTATGGATTTTCATGCTACCATTTCTTCTAAATACAAAACCTACCGGTATTTAGTGCACAATCATGAACGACAATCAGCCCTATTGAATCGCTATACTCACTGGGTACGGCACAAATTGGATATTGATTATTTAAACGGCCTTAGCCAGATGGTGATCGGTACAAAGGACTTTAAAAGCTTTCAGTCCATCGGTACAGAAGTCCATCATACAGTTCGGACGATTCACAAAGCCGAATGGTTTTATAAGAAGCCTGAGATCCTGGAATTTAGAATCACAGGAAGCGGCTTTCTAAAGCAAATGGTACGCAATATTGTGGGCACTCAATTGTTCCTGGAAAGAACCCATGAAAATCCGGAAAAGTTCCAAAAAATCATAGAGTTAAAGGATCGGTCAAAGTCCTTTGCGCCAGCCCCGGCTCAAGGCCTCTATTTGTGGAAAGTTTATTATCCTTTGGAGCTTGACAATAAGTGCCGCAAACTTTACAAAGACAAACTCGTGGTCAAGAATTAATCTCGTTTTTTCGAAGAGTTCTAACCTCGTTCTTATAGCGGAGCAGATAATGAAACAAACAAAAACATTCATGGCAAAATCAGACGAAGTTAAGCGCGA